>VXSY01000209.1 GCA_009837725.1 Gammaproteobacteria bacterium
AGCCGGAACATGCGGCGGGCGCTGGTGGCGGCGAACTGGAAGATGAACGCCTCGGTGGCCGCCATCGATGCCTTCGTGCGCACATGGCAGCGGCCGTCGAGTGACGTGGAGGTCGTGTTCTGTCCGCCCTTTGGATACGTGGATCGGCTCGTTGCCGCCTTTGCCGGAGAGGTTCACCTTGGCGTCCAGGACGTTGGTGTCGAGGCAAAGGGCGCCTTCACGGGCGAGCACTCGGCCGAGATGGCGGCAGATTTGGGCGCGGCATACTGCATCGTCGGCCACTCGGAGCGTCGGGCGCTGCATGGTGAGGACGACGCGGTAGTTGCGGGCAAGTTCCGGGCTGCGCTCCGCGCCGGATTGACGCCGGTGCTTTGCGTGGGTGAGACGTTGGCGGAACGACGTGCAGGCGACGCCAAGGAGACCGTGCTGCGACAGCTCGATGCGGTGCTGAACGACTCCGGCGCAGCGCCATTCGCCGATGCGGCGGTGGCCTATGAACCGGTGTGGGCCATCGGCACGGGTGTGACGGCGAGTCCAGAGCAAGCTGCCGAAATGCACGGCACCATCCGGCAACGCCTGGCGGCGGAGGATGCGGATGCGGCCGCCGCCGTGCGCATCGTCTATGGCGGCAGCGTCAAGGCGGCCAACGCGGCGACGCTGTTCGCCCAAGTCGACATCGACGGCGGCTTGGTAGGCGGAGCTTCATTGGATCCGAACGAGTTCGCCGCCATTTGTGCCGCGGCGGCTGAGGTGGGCCAGTGAGAGCCCTCAGCCCGGGGGAGCACGGGGCTTCCCCTCGAAGAGAGAGCCCTCAGCCGGGGGAGCACGAGGGGCTTCCCCTCGAAGAGAGAGCCGATGGGAACGAAATGAGGGTTGCCAAGTGAGCACAATCGAAACCGTCCTCCTGATCCTGCTTGTCGCCGACGCGATCGCGCTTGGCGTCTTGGTGCTCCTGCAACAGGGAAAGGGTGCCGACGTGGGCGCGGCATTCGGCGCCGGCGGCGCCAACACCATGTTCGGCAGCGCCGGTGCGGCCTCGTTCCTCACCAAGATGACGGTCTGGCTCGCCATCGGCTTTTTTGCCATCTCCTTTGGCCTCGCATGGACGGCCAAGGAACGAGCGGCCGCGATGCAATCGTTGGGGCTTCCCGAACTCGAGGCGCCGGTCGCGCCGGAGGAGCCAGACTTGACTACCGAAGCCGATTCGGTAGATTCCGACATCCCCGACTTCTGACGGACACCGTGCGGCCTTAAGATGGCCTCGCGGCAGGTTCGAAGACATGCCGAAGTGGTGAAATTGGTAGACACGCCATCTTGAGGGGGTGGTGAGCGTTCGCTCGTGGAGGTTCGAGTCCTCTCTTCGGCACCAACATCACCCAGGAGCCAGCGCCGTTTCTGCGGCGCCGCCTCCTAGCGCGCCCTTGCGGGGGCGCCGTTACACGGGATAGCTGGGATACAGCGAGACCATCGACAGCTTCGGGTTGAAGTAAGGGTCGGAAGGGCCTTGCGCGACCAAGGCCCGAAGGCGCTCGATGTCTGCCGCCGGGTCCCGCTTCGTGCGCGATTGCGACTCGTGATGCAGCAACCGTACATCCGGCAGATAGACGTTGCGGCGCCCGGCGCGCATCGCTCGGATGCAGAACTCCACGTCGCTGCCGATGACCCGGTAGCCTTCGTCGAAGCCGCCGATGGCATCCACGGCGCTGCGCGCCACGGCAAGGCACGCGCCGGTCACCGCCGATACGTTTCGGGGCACCGTCGGCGGAACGAACATGTGCTCGCCGGCATCTGGATGAGTGCCGACATAGATGTGATCGGCGCAGCCGCCGAAGCCGGTGACCACGCCGGCGTGCTGAATCAGGCCGTCCGGGTAGAGCAGCAAGCCACCGACGGTGCCGACATCGGGGCGCAGCGCCACATCGGCGAGCCGATCGACCCAGCCTTCGCACGCAGCCTCGGTGTCATTGTTCAGGAAAAGGAATACGTTGCCCTCGGCATGGCGCATGCCCAGGTTGTTGAGTCGGCTCCAGTTGAACGGTTCCGGGGCCTCCACGACCTGCAGCGCCCGAAACTCCGTCGGCGCACCCGCCAGCCAGCGCTTGGTTTCCGGGGCAACCGAGCCGTTGTCGATGATGATGCACTCGAAGGAACCTTGGTTCGTCGCGTGGATTCCCTCGATGCAGGGCACGAGCAGGTCGAGGCGGTCTCGGGTCGGGATGATGATCGACACCTTGCGGGAGCCGGTGTCGCGAGAGCCGAAGCTGCAGGTCCAGCCGTCCCGAGTTTCGCGCACGGCGGCCGCGTCACCGTAGCAATCGCGCAGGTGGCGGGCTAGATGCGCCGGAGCCTCGGCCTTGGTGCTTGTTTTTGGGGGGAAGCCCCTCGCGCTCGCCCGCGCTGAGGGCTTTGCTTTCGAGGGGAGGCCCCTCGTGCTCCCCCGCGCTGAGGGCTCTTCCTTCGAGGGGAGGCCCCTCGTGCTCCCCCAGGCTGAGGGCTCTTCCTTCGAGGGGAGGCCCCTCGTGCTCCCCCAAGCTGAGGGCTCTCCCAGCAGCCTGTGTGCCGTGAAAGCACCAACGTGTCTCACGTGCTCTGCGGCTTCCGTGAGCAGCAGGGCAAGACTGTGCAGGTCAAGAATCGTTGGCAGCGTCCGTTCGGCCACGCTGCGGGCGAGATCCGTGGTAAGCACGAGACAAGACGACAGGTAATCGCTGTGCAGCAGCAGGTCCGGCGAGAAAGCAGGCTTGAACAGCGGTCGGCTGCGCTCGCCGCGCTCGTCGATCTCGTCCTCGTCGCCGTAGAGCAGCGTGCTGCCCGTTGCCGCCAGGGGCATGTCACCCGGGACGCAGCCTGGTGCCAGCAAGGCGATGTAGCGAACGCCCGGCTCGCTTGCTGCAATGGACCGCCGCAGGCCATGGAGCAAGTCCTTGGCTGCATTGCCTTCACTGTCAACGATGCACGCCTTCTGACCCGTCGCTTCAAAGTGCGACTCGACCTGCTGGCGCTGCTCTTGCTCGACGACCACAACCAAGTCGAGCCACGGCTTGCGCTGTGCCGAAATCAGCGCGAGAAATGCCGCAAGTTGCCCCGCCGGCACGCCCACGAACGCCAGCACGGCGCTCACTTGGCCATCGGGGGGCTGCGCCGGCGCCGTCTGCGCCAACCAGCGTCGATACCGCTTGCCATCGGTGCGGCCGACGTAACTCACCGCCATGACCATCCAGGCCACGAGATGTCGCCACTGTCCCGCTGCCAAGGTGCGCATGGCGCGCTTCAGGAAACCGCCGGTGCCGCCAGCGAACTGCAGGCAGGCGTCGAGGTTTGCCAGCAGCCAGCCGAGGCGCCTCAGGCGGCGAAGGATCGTTCGGGACTGGTCGGCTCTTGCTTCGAGGGGCGGCCCCTCGCGCTCCCCCGTGCTGAAGGCTCTTTCTTCGAGGGGAAGCCCCTCGTGCTCCCCCGTGCTGAAGGCTCTTTCTTCGAGGGGAAGCCCCTCGCGCTCCCCCTGGCTGAAGGCTCTATCTTCGAGGGGAAGCCCCTCGCGCTCCCCCTGGCTGAAGGCTCTGTCCTTCGGCATGCATCCGCCCGGCATCGGTTCATTGCCCGCAGAAAGTAGCACGGTGTTCACGCTATCAGCCTGTCGGTAGCGACGAAATGCGGCGAGCTACGGTGCAGGCTACTTGTACATAGGCGGAGTGGGTGCAAGCGCCGTGCTGCCAAGGAACACCTGATAAGATTTGCGACGTGACCTCGACGTCAGACACGAATGAACGGAAGCAACAGCAGGCCGCTTCGCGTGGTCTGCTGGCGCGCGTGGTTGCCTTCCTGCGCCGGCTCTTCGTATCTGGTCAGCCCGCATCTGGGGCGCGCCACCCTCCACCGGCCGAACCGACAGGGACCAGCGACGACCTTGCCGGGACGGCCCCAGGGCCGGACGCCGCGAGGCCGGCTGAGGACGAGTCCGCCCCTGCACCCCAAGCCCGGGTGCCGCCAATCGTCAAGGAACGACCACCCGGCGTCGGGCCGAAGTACGCCCCGCTTTACCACTACCTGTGCGAAGTCGAAGGCGATGTCTGGAAGACTACCTTCGCCGAGATTCGATCCATTCTGGACAACCCCCTACCGCGCTCCGCCTTGATCTATCCTGCATGGTGGGCCAACACCGGCAAGAGCCAATCCAACGCCTGGCTCAAGGCTGGCTGGTCCACGCAGGAAGTGAACCTGCACTCCGCCACCCTCACATTCTTTCGTTCTGGTGGCTTGCGCGAGGCCGCTGAGGAAGCCGCCACTGGCGAAAGCGACAGCGGAGGCAGCGACACCACCCCCGCGACAGAAGGGGGTGCACACATCAGCCCCCCTTTCAGCGGCGGAGAGGCGCGCAGCGAAGCGGACCGCATTCGCCTGTTTACCTTCGCCACCGTGATCACGCCGGCGAGAAACGCGAACCAGCAAACGGTGACCGTACGCGCTGGCGACCTGCACAAGGAAATGGGGCTGCAGAACCGCTACGCCAGCGTGGTAAACGCCTTGCGCGGGCGCAAGTTCGCCGCTTTGGCGGACGTGACAATCGTCCACCAAGAGGGTGCGCGAGTCGGTGCCAGCACCCAATTCACCTTTGCTCTCGCGGACGTGGCTGCTGCTGAGGAGGCGGCACCGGGCGCCGCGCCTCCAGCGACCGTGCCGGCTTGGGAGCCTTCAGCACGGGGGAGCACGAGGGGCCTCCCCTCGCAGCAAGAGCCTTCAGCGCGGGGGAGCGCGAGGGGCCTCCCCTTGCAGCAAAAGCCTTCAGCGCGGGGGAGCGCGAGGGGCCTCCCTCCGAGAGGAGAGCCCGCAACGCAAGGGGACACCCCAACTCCGGATGCTGCGGTTGAGGCGTCGCCGGCCGCGGCCGAAGCGCGTTCGGACGCACCCCCAACCGCGCCCGCAGGCGACGCGGGAGCCGCAGCAATGGCGCCCCCGGCGAGATACTCGGGCCCCGCCCGAACATTGGTGGTGATTCAGGGTGGGGAGGAAAAGGTGGCGGATGCCGGTTGCATGGTGCTGCCAGACGGTCGGCGCGTCGTGTTCGTGGCCGAGCCGGGCGTCGCGCCGAGCGAACCGGAAACGGCCTTTCGCAGACCCGACGACCGCGCCGACGGCATCCAAACGTTCCGTGACGCACTCGTCGTCTACAACGGCACGCCCGAAGACAATCCCTTGGGCTTATTGCCAGCCTGGCGGCTGTACGAAGACGACGCCTATCGCACACTGGCAGAAGGGCTCGAGCCCGACAACCTCTTCATCCTCTCGGCTGGCTGGGGCCTCATCGAATCGGACTTCCTCACGCCAACCTACGACATCACCTTCAGCAACGGCGTGGCCACCTACAAGCGTCGCCGCCCGCGAGATGCCTACAACGACTTCCGCCGCCTGCCGAGCGAAGGAACCAGACGCCTCGTCTTCGCCGGCGGCACCGACTACATCCCGCTCTTTCTCGAACTGACCGAAGGCGTCACGGCCGAACGCATCGTCTATCACCACGCCAGCCGAGTCCCACTGGCGGCCGACGCGCAGTTCGTGCCTGTCGAGTCAGCCAACACCAACGACTGGCACCTCGAATGGGCCCGCGACTACGCAGCGGGGAAAGTGGCTTTGCCGTAGCTGCGCGCGAATGCGCGGGGCTTCCCTCGGCAAAGGCCCTGCCAAGACCACGTTGGGTGGAACCGTCTGAAGCAGGGCCTTTTGTAGGGCCTTCTCGGCAAGCGCCACAAGAACCGTTGCCCTCGGACAACGCTTCTTGCCCCAGCCCAAGCCGTCCTATCACCCTTTCGAACTTCGCCGAGACGGCGAAGTCCGACAGGCTGCTAGGTTTATTGCCCGCGGTGAATCGCGTGGTAGCGGTTCGGCGCGAGGGGTCCGAAGCGCTGTTCGAAGCCGTCGGGCCAACGGACGTGGATGGAGCGGGGCGAGTCGTCCTTGCCGAGGCCAAAGACGATGCGCGGATCGCGGGCGGAGGCGTAGCTGCCGTCGGTGGCGGTGCGGCGGGCGGTGCAGGGCTCGCCGCCAAGGGAGATGGTCGCGCCGACTGCCGGGCCGCCTTGGCGGGATAGGGCAATGCCCAGCCAATGCCCACCCTCGGTGTCGTTGCGATACAGCCGTGCCCGGCCTCGGTTGTTCGTGACCACGATGTCGAGGTCGCCGTCGTTGTCGAGGTCGCCGAATGCCGCGCCTCGGCTCACCTCTTCCGGCACAAACGCGTCGCCGCCCGACACCTCCACATAGCGCCCGCCGTCGAGCCGCCAGATTTGGTTGCGCTGGCGCAGGGGCAGGCCCAAAGGCACAGGTGGCTGACCCGCGATGGCCGTCACCGCACCGTTGGCGCTGAAGATGTCGAGGTCGCCGTCGTTGTCGGCATCGAACCAGCCCGTGCCGAAGCCGGTGAAGGGGATGCTGTCGGCGGCGACTCCCGTCACCGCCGAGCGATCCAGAAACCAGCCCTTGCCATCGTTGACGTAGAGGGTGTTGGTTTGCACAGCGAGGTGCGTCATGAAGAGATCCACGTCGCAGTCGGCATCGAAGTCGGCGGCGGCGACGCCCATGCTGGCCTCCGGGTCGCCGTCGGCGTTCACGGCCACTCCCGCGAAGAGGGCATCGTCCTCGAACCTGCCCTCGCCTCGGTTCAGCCACATGCGGTTTTCCATCTGATCGTTGGCGACGTAAAAGTCCACGCGGCCATCGCCGTCGAAGTCATCCGCAACGACGCCCAAGGCGCCGCCATAGGGGCCCTCGACGCCAGCCGCGGCGGTCGCGTCCTCGAATCGACCGCCGCCAAGGTTGCGATACAGCCGGTCGGATTCGGGCCGATATGCGGTCGGTGCGCAGTAGCCTGGCGTGGAGGCCGTGCTGTAGCAGGTGCGATGGTTGTCGAGCCGGAAATCCACGTAGTTGGCGACGTATAGATCCAAGAGCCCATCGCCGTCGTAGTCGGCAAGGCTCGCGCTCACCGACCAGCGTTCGCCCTCGATGCCGGAGCCGGCGGTGATGTCCCGAAATCGACCGTTGCCCCGGTTCTCGAAAAGCTGATTGGCACCGTAGTTGGCGAGAAACACATCGGCATCGCCGTCGTTGTCGATGTCGCCGGTGGCGATGCCCATGCCGTACCGGTTCGCGCAAATGCCGGAACGTCCCGTCACGTCTTCAAAGCGAAGCCCATTGGCATCACCGACATTCCGAAACAGCCGGTCGCAAGGCCGCTCGCCATCGCTCTCGAGCGGCCCTCCCTGAACCAGCCAAACATCCATGCGCCCGTCGCCATCGAAGTCGAGAACGCCTGCCCCGGCGCCCATCATCTCCGCCATCCACAGCTCCCCGGTCATGCCGTTGACGTGGGTGAACGTGAGTCCGGCCGACTCCGCTTGCTCGGTGAAGCGCAGGTCGTTCGCAAACGCCGTCGCCACGAGCGCCATGCAGCCAAGCACGAGCCACGGGAAAGCTGTCCTCCCCCGAAGGGGGACGTTGGCGTCCGTCAGGCGACCTGCCACTGCACCAGCGTGAATGCCGGGTCCTCGTCCTGGTGGTGCTCGAACACCGCATGCACCTCGTCGCCAATCACCACGTCCTGATGCGGGTCGCCCAGAAGATTGCCGACGATGCGCGCCTGGTCGTGCTCCGGGAACTCCACCAGCACGACGATGTACGGCCCTTGGTTCTTGAGCGCCGGGTGCACCGGGTGCCACACCCGCTCGAAGCTGTAGATGCGCCCTACCGGCGGCACTTCTTCGAACACCAAGTCATCGCTGTGGCAGTTGTGGCAGATCCACTCCGGTCCCCACTGCCAGCGACCGCACGCTCTGCACCTTTGCAGCTTGAGCTTGCCTTCAGCGACGCCTTCCCAGAACGGCGCATCCAAGCCGTCGGGCGCGGGAACCGGCTTCGGCAGCCCGGAATGGAGATAGCCTGTACCGCCGCCGCTCACAACGTCGCCTCCGTGCCGAAGATGCAGGAACTCACCGGGGTCACCATGGGGCCGGACACCACCATCGAGACGTCCACGTCCTCCACTTGATTGCTGGATTCGCCACGAATCTGCCGAACCGCCTCGATATTGAGCCCCAAGCCATGCATGTAGCACTCCGCCAGATTGCCGCCGCTGGTGTTGGTGGGCAGCTTGCCGTCTGGTGCCACCAGATTCTCCTTCACCAGAAACTCGTTGCACTCGTCCGGCTCGCAGAAACCGTGCTCGACGATGCTCATCAGCACCCCGCCAGTGAAGTTCTCGTAGCACTGCAACACGTCCACATCGCCCGGCCCCACCTGGGCCATATCGTAGAGCCGGGGAGCACAGGTCTTGAAGGTGGAGGTGGCGTAATCGGGTGCGTTGTGAACGCTGGCGCCGGCGCGATAGTGCGAGCCGGACACCGCCCCCAAGAGGTACGTCGGCTTGTGTGCGTAATCCTTGGCGCGCTGTGCCGGCACCACGACCATCGCCGCGGCACCGTCGTTTTCGAGGCAGCAGTCGAACAGATGAAACGGTTCGACGATCCAGCGCGAATCGTCGTACTTCTCCTCCGTCAGCGGCCGCCCGTACATCACGGCTCGCGGGTTGTTCTGGGCATGGTGATACGACGCCAGCGACAGCGCCCGCAGCGCGCTCTGCTCCACCCCATGCTCGTGCATGAAGCGCTTCACCTTCATGGCGAAGCTCTGCGCTGGCGACATGAGGCCATACGGAACCGTGTGCGCGCCGTCGCCGGAGATGGCATTCCGCACCGGCCCTTGGCCGAACCGCCCGAATTGCCCCTGCGCCAAGGCTCGGAACACGACCACGCACTCGGCCATCCCCGTGGCCACCGCCGCCGCGGCGTTGGCAAGCGCGCCGGAGCCCCCGCCGCCGCCGCCGCCCCACTGCATGTTGGCGAAGCGCAGATCGTGAATGCCAAGCGCGGCCGCCAGCCGCGAAGGATCGCTGCGGTCGTTCGAGAAGGACGCGAATCCATCCACCTGCTTTGGCGAGATGCCGGCATCCTCACAAGCCGCCAGCACCGCCATCAGCGCGAGCTTGAACTCCGCGTCCGGCGCCTGCCCGCGCTTGTAGTAGGCCGTCTCGCCAACACCGGCAATGGCAACGGTACCCCGCAAGCTGCGTTCCATGATCTCCCTCCCTCCCAAAGTCGCGCTACCGTCCACAAGAACTCCGGCTTGCGCCGCTCGAAGTCCGACGGGCTGCTACCTTACGTAAAAGCATAGCAAGGCGCTCGGCCGGAAGGCATCCTGCCCCACACTTTCCACTCACTCGTCATTGAACCGCTTGGCCCTCGGGGAGGAGCCCATTCTGACGACGAGTGGCGGATGAACCAGATTCCTTGCCGTGGTTGAATAGCGCTTCCTAGGACACCCAGCGGAGCCTTTCCATGCCCATCAACCCCGACGCCGTTGGCGAGACCGGCGGCCCTGTCTCCCGTAGCTGGAACTCGAAGGATGCGCTGCTCTACGCAGTCGGCGTGGGCGCCGGCACGGAGGAACTCCAGTTCACCACCGAGAACACCAAGGACGTGCAGCAGCGCGTGCTGCCGACCTTTGCCGTCATCATCGGCGGCGGCGGCACACCGATGGGCAAGGTGGGCAGTTTCAACGCCGCGATGATGGTGCACGGCGAGCAGGGCTTCGAGCTTTTCGACGAGATTCCGCCAGACGGCGAGCTCGAAAGCACCGGCAAGATCGTCGGCATCTACGACAAGGGCAGTGCCGCGGTGCTGGAGTTCGAGGCGGAAGCGGTCAACAAGGCCACCGGCAAGCCACTGCTCAAGACCCGCTCCATGCTTTTCTGCCGCGGCGAAGGCGGCTGGGGCGGCGACCGCGGCCCTTCGGACAAGGTCGAGTTCCCGGACGCCGAACCCACCCACCAAGTCACCTACGCGACCAGGGAAGATCAAGCGCTGACCTATCGCCTCTCCGGCGATCGCAATCCGCTGCATTCCGACCCGTCCTTCGCCGCCATGGGCGGGTTCGACAAGCCCATCCTGCATGGGCTGTGTACCTACGGCTTCACTGGCCGCGCCCTGCTGCACGCCTTGTGCGATGGCGACCCATCCCGCTTTCGCTCCATGAACGCGCGCTTTTCCCGCCCGGTGATCCCAGGCGACGAACTCACCGTCTCCATGTGGGCAAACGGCGGCAAGGCTCTCTTCCGCACCACCAACCAAAACGGCGACGTGGTGATTGATCAGGGGGTTTGCGGATACTCGTAGGGAGGCCTCTGCTTAGGCCCTTCTTACGACGGTCCTAGATGGCTGGCCCTTCCCCAAAAAGGTGGATGGGGAGTTCGCGTAACGAACTGCCGACGCGTTCGTTCGGCACGCCTGGGCGTATCATCAAGCCATGAGCGAACCGGGCGACATGCGCATCATCGTCAACGGGCAGCAGGCGTTCGGCCGGGCGGTGCTCGAGGCGTTGCTCGAACGGGGCGAGAACGTCGTTGCCGTGTACACGGCACCGGATGGCGACGGGCCGCCGGACCCGCTGAAGGCCGCTGCGATCGAACGTGGGCTGCCCCTGATGCAGCCGCGCTCGTTTCGGCGCGAGTCGGTGCGGGAAGGGATGCGGGAGTTCGCCCCGGATTTGTGCGTGATGGCCTACGTCACGCTGTTCGTGCCGGAAGCGACCCTCAATGTGCCGACTCGAGGCACCATTCAGTACCACCCCTCGCTGTTGCCGATGCACAAGGGCCCGAGCGCCATCAACTGGCCCATCATCTTCGGCGAAACCGTTACCGGGCTTTCCATCTTCTGGCCGGATGACGGCCTCGACACGGGCCCCATCCTGCTGCAAAAGGAAGTGTCCATCGGGCCCGATGACACGGTGGGCAGCATCTACTTCGATCACCTGTTTCCCTTGGGAGTCACCGCGATGCTGGAAGCGGTCGATCAGGTGAGGGCGGGAACCGCGGCAAGGATTGCCCAAGATCCGAACGCTGGCAGCTACGAGAGCTGGTGCCGCGCAGACGACGCCGAGATCGACTGGAAGAAGCCCACCCGGGACGTGTACAACCTCATCCGCGGCGCCAATCCCCAGCCCGGTGCATGGACGACGCTCGGCGAAGACCGCCTGCAACTCTACGACTGCCGGCCGAGCGATGCCGACGGCGACCCGGGTGCAATCGTCGCGACGGGCCCGGCAAGTTTCACGGTGGCCACTGCTGACGGCGGCATCGAAGTGCTGCGCGTGCGCCCTGCAGGAGCCGGCAAGATGCCAGTGGCCGAATTCCTTGCCGCAAGCGGCTTGGCCGTCGGCCAGCGACTCGCTTAGGTACCCATCTGGAGGGATAGCGACGGGGTTTGGCTGCGCCCGCCCTCCACCGCGGCGTAAGGCGCGTAACGTAAACACCAACCATGACCCATTTGCAGAAGGGGCACCCCATGACCATCGTTGAAACCAGCTACGGTCGCTTGCGTGGCCAGTCTGCGGCCGGCATCCACACCTTCCGCGGCATTCCCTTTGCCAGTCCCCCTGTGGGCGACCTGCGTTGGCAGGCGCCGACGCCACCCGAACCGTGGGCTGGCGTGCGCGATGCGCTGGATTTCGGCCCCTGTGCCATTCAATCGACCTTGCCCGGTGCCGTGGGAGAGCTCATCGGCATCGCTACCCACGAAACCAGCGAGGATTGCCTCTACCTCAACGTCTGGACGCCAGCGCCCGACGACGCCAAACGCCCGGTGATGGTGTGGATCCACGGCGGCGGCAACACTGTGGGCGCCGGTTCCCAGCCCCGCGTCAACGGCGAGCATCTGGCGCGGATTGGCGATGTGGTGGTGGTCACGGTGAACTATCGGCTCGGCGCGTTGGGATTCCTCCATGCAGCCGAGCTCGGCTCGAGCGGCAACGAGGCGTTGCTGGACCAAGCGGCGGCGTTGCGTTGGGTGCGTGCCGAGATCGAGGCGTTCGGCGGCGATCCAGGCAACGTCACCGTGTTCGGCCAGTCGGCCGGCGGTTTCGACATCGCCCAGTTGATGGCGATGCCAGCGGCCGAGGGCTGCTTCGACCGCGCCGTGCCCATGAGCGGTTCGCTGATTCCACCCGTGCCTGCCGGGGATGCCGAGCGCACGGCAGCAGCGTTGGCGGCGGAGTTTGGCGGCTTCGACAGACTGCGTGAAGCTTCAGCCGGGCAGATTCTGGAGTGCCAGTCGCGCATCCCCGGCGCTCGCTGGGGGCCGACTCTCGCCGGCACGGTGATCGCGGAAGACGCCGCTGAAGTGCTGGCCCGGGGCCAGTTCACCCGCGACATGCCGCTGATGATCGGTCACACCCGGGACGAATCGACGCTGTTCACCACTTTCGGCCGCCCGCCCATAAAACGTGAGCGTCTGCTGGACGCAGCCCGCGACGCTTTCGGTGACGAGGCAGAGGACGCCGTCGCCACCTACGAGCAAGACCGTGCGGAGTCGAGCTTGCGCAACGCCCCCGGCGATGTGCTGGCGGCGATCTCCACGGACCGCATGTTCCGCATCCCAGCCGCCCGCACCGCCGAATGCCACCTTGCGCATTCAAGCAACGTCTGGATGTACCGCTTCGATCACGAGTCCCCCGCAGACCCCACCTTGCAGTCCTGCCATTCCCTCGACATCCCGTTCGTCTGGGGCACTTACGGCATCGAGGCCATGCAGCGCTTCTGCGGCAGGGGCGAGGCCATCGCCAGCCTGTCCAGCTCGGTGATGTCTCGCTACCTCACCTTCGCCCGCCACGGCAATCCGAACATCTCCGGCGCGCCGGAGTGGCCCACCTACGACGCCACCCACCGCGCGACGATGCTATTCACGGACGACGGCGGCGAAGTGGCGCGTGCGCCTCTCGACGCCAGCCGGCGTCTGTGGATGGCGTGACGGACGGGGAGCGTCGCTGCTCCTCCGGGAGCACCCTGGCAAGAGCGCGACCGGCGCACTCGCCGTAGTAAGTTACCGCGCTTCGCGCAAAGGAACGAAGGGAGAGGGTCATGCCGAATCGGGATGCTGTGCGGGAGGTGCTTGCGAAGGTGCAGGGCGACGGCCGGGCTTCGTTGACCGCGCTCGAGGCGAAGCAGGTTTGCGACGCCTATGGCATTCCGGTGCCGGAAGAAGGTATGGCCACGACCGCCGCGCTCGCCGGGGACATCGCCGACGAAATCGGCTATCCGGTGGTGATGAAGATCGTCTCGCCGGACATCCTGCACAAGACCGATGCCGGTGGCGTGATTACCGGCATTGAAGGCCGCGACGCGGCGGTGGCGGCATACGACCGGATCGTGGCGGCGGCGCGCGATTACGACGCGGACGCGGACGTTCTCGGTGTGCAGGTGCAGCAGCAAATGCAGGCTGCGCAAGAAGTGATCGTCGGCGGCGTCACCGATCCGAGCTTCGGCAAGCTGGTTGCCTTTGGCCTAGGCGGGATTCTGGTGGAGGTGCTGAAGGACGTGACCTTCCGCCTTGCGCCGGCTACGGAGGACGATGCCGGCGCCATGCTCGACGAAATCGCCGGTGCCGAGGTGCTGCGCGGCGTTCGCGGCGGCCCTGGGGTCGATCGGGCTTCCCTCGCGGGCCTGATCGCCAACGTCTCGCAGCTCATCAGTGACTTCCCCGCAATCAGCGAGATGGACTTGAACCCGGTGTTCGCGACGCCGGACGGCGTTTGCGCTGTGGACACCCGCATCCTGCTCGATTTCGACCCCGCGCCGCCCCGCTATCGGCCGAGCCACGACGAAATCCTGGGTGCCATGACGCGCATCATGCAGCCGGATGGGGTGGCCGTGATCGGCGCCTCCGCCGGCGAGGGCAAGATCGGCAATTCGGTGATGAAGAACCTCATCGACGGCGGCTACCAGGGCGAGATCTATCCGATCCATCCCCGCGAGACGGAGGTGCTCGGGCGCAAGTGCTACACCAGCGTCACCGAGGTTCCGGGCAGCATCGACATTGCCATCTTCTGCATCCCAGCGGCGCTGGTGGCGAACGCGCTCGGCGAGTGCGGTGAGAAGAACATCCCCGGTGCGGTGCTGATCCCGTCCGGCTTCGCCGAGGTGGGCGAGCACGAATTGCAAGCCGAGATCGTAAAGGTGGCGCGGGAGAACAATGTGCGCCTGATGGGGCCGAACATCTACGGCTTCTACTACACGCACAAAAACCTCTGCGCCACCTTCTGCACCCCCTATGGCGAGAAGGGCAAGGTGGCGCTCTCGTCGCAAAGCGGCGGCGTCGGCATGGCCATCGTCGGCTTCAGCCGGTCGGCGAAGATGGGCGTATCCGCGATCGTCGGCCTTGGCAACAAGGCCGACATCGACGAGGACGATCTGTTGACGTTCTTCGAGCAGGACCCGAACACCGAGGTCATCGCCATGCACGTGGAGGACCTCAAGGACGGTCGCGCCTTTGCCGAGGTGGCGAAGCGAGTGTCGAAGAGCAAACCCGTGGTGGTGCTGAAGGCTGGGCGCACGTCGCTCGGCGCGCGTGCGGCGAACTCGCACACTGGCGCGTTGGCGGGCGACGACCGGGTGTACGACGCCGTGCTGCGCCAGAGCGGCGTGATTCGCGCCCAGAGCCTGAACGACATGCTGGAGTTTGCCCGCGGGCTGCAGGTGCTGCCGACGCCGAAGGGCGAAAACGTGCTGATCCTCACCGGCGCCGGCGGCTCGGGCGTGCTGCTCTCCGACGCCTGCGCGGACAACGACCTGACGCTCATGCCCATGCCAGACGACCTCGACGCCGCGTTTCGCGAGTACATCCCGCCGTTCGGCGCCGCCGGCAATCCCGTGGACATCACCGGCGGGGAGCCGCCGACAACCTATCGCGCCACCATCGATCTATCGCTGAACGACGACCGCATCCATTCGCTCGTGATCGGTTACTGGCACACCATCATCACGCCGCCCATGGTGTTCGCGGAACTGCTCGGTGAGGCTGTGGCCGAAGCGCGAGCCAAGGGCATCGACAAGCCAGTGGTGGCATCGCTTGTGGGCGACGTGGAGATCGAACAAGCCTGCGACTACCTGATGGATCGCGACATCCTCGCCTACCCCTACACGGCGGAAAAGCCGGTGGCGGTGCTGGGCGCCAAGTACCGCTGGGCGCGGGCGGCAGGCCTCCTATAGGGGGCAGGCTAGTTCCCTGGCCCGCCCCTCGGGCGAGTAGCGTTAGTAGGAGGCTGCGCCGTTAGGAAACGGCGCTCGGGTCTGACACCGACAGGCAACGTTTGGAGCAGCGCGGTGGAAGCGACGAGGGCCCTCGCCGTCGAGGTGTCCCGGCTAGCTCGTCCTCCCCGATTCCGGTGCCCATTCCGGCGGGCGAAGCATATAGCCGAGCTTGGCGCCCGGTCCTCGCGCGGAGGCCACTTGTCGGGCGAGGCGGGCGTAGCCGTGGAAGAAGACGACGAAGGGGTTGTTCGTGCCGAGTTGCTTCGTGATGCCGTACACGACCGGCTCCTTCTCTTCGGCGAAGGTGCCGAACATGCGGTCCCAGATGATGAAGATGCCGCCGTAGTTCTTGTCGAGATAGCAGCCTGTCGGACTTTGGCGCCTGCTCGCCATAGGATGTCAGTTGCTGCG
>VXSY01000066.1:0-4674 GCA_009837725.1 Gammaproteobacteria bacterium
TATCTAATTTAAATAATTTCTCCGATCAGTGTGGGCGGTAGGGTCGATCCACCCGCCCTGCCCCCATCAGTTCGGTCCCTTCCTAGTTACCCGTCCAAGAGGGGATAGTGGCCGACGCCGTCAATCTTGCCGCAGTTCCCGGGCATAGGCTTGGTGGCAGGCGAGGCAGATGTTGTAGAGGTGGCCGCCGGCCTCGAAGAGGGCTTCGGGGTCCTGGGCTTCGGCGATTTCGATCAGGCGGCCTCCCATCGTTCGCAGGCCTTGGGAGTATTCCAGCCAGTCGGCGCCCTCTTCGGCTAGCCCCGGCACCATCAGGAGGTTGCCGCTTTCCGCGAGAACCCAGGCGGCGTGCTTTACCCGTGCCCAGTCTTCCTCGTCCTTTGGCGCCAGGTCAATCTCGCCTTCGGCGGTCGTGACGAAGCCGGCGAAGCCCCAGATCACGTCTGCGGCTGGGTCCAGCACCCAGTCCATGGTTTCCTTCATGTCGCCCACGGGCTCCATTGGCGTGGTCACCTCTTCCTCTACGCTACAGGCCGATAGGAAGGCGGCAGCGCTCAGGGAAAGAGCGGCAAGGCGTCGAACGGAGGTCACGAGAAGCCGATCCAGCGCCCAGCGGCGGCCACCGTGAACCACACCATCAGGGAAATCGCGCCCACCATGGCCGTGGCCCATCTTGGCGCGTCGCGGCGCATGGCGATGCGGTTGCGCACGCCAAAGGTGAAAACGATGCCGATGGCGAGGGCGCACATCTTCACCCAGAAGGAGGTGTTGTAGTAGCACTTGATGGCCTCGGAGAGGAAAAGCGGAATGCCGGTGGAGAACATCAGCACGAGGCTGCCGAGGAACCACGGTCGGGCAGACGATAGAACCGCCGGCACGGTGGCGCGCGTGAGGCCGGCGCCGAGCAGACGCAAGTCCACCACCAGCACGGAACCGCCGAGCATCGCGAGGCCCAAGAGGTGCACCGCCTCGATGCCGGGGAACAGCCACAGCGACTCGCGGATGGTCTGGCCGATCCAGGTTTGCTCCAGCCTGTCGAACGTCTCGAACATCGCGCTACATCGAAGCCTCTACCACGCAACCCGCCATCCACATCACGAAGGGCAAGGGGTCGCGGTCGCAGTCGAACCAGTTGTAGGCAATCATGCGCCCGCAGACGATGACGCCAGCCCAGATCGCGAGCGAGACGCCACCGGCCACGCGCACTGCCGTGGGTGGCTTCGGGTGGTTGTCCCAGAAGGTCCTGTCACGCTGCACCCGGCGGTGGAACCACCACGCGTTGATGCCCCCGGCAATCAGGAGCACCACCTTGACGCGGAACCAGACGCTCTCGTAGGTGCGCACGGGGATGGCGTAGAAGAGGAGCACGCCGGTGGCGATCATGATGACGAACCCCGCTACGGACCACGGCAGCAGCCGCCCCGTCAGGTGCGACACCGCCACGTTGCGAAAGGCGAGCCCCACGAGGCGCAAGTCCACCATCGCCAACATGCCGACGAACAGCATCACCGTCAGCACGTGGGTGGACTCGATCAAGGGATACATCCACAGCGACTCGTGCAGCGCCGTGCTCCACGCGTGCGTGTCGAGCCACTCCACGAACGAGCGCACGGCGTGGCCTCAGGGTGCGGATTTCGTGTGCGGTCTTCTCATTCGCCGTCGGATTCGCCTTGTTGGGGTCGCGGCGGCTCGGTGGGGTCTGCGCCATCGCGGGGAGCGCCCGTGCCACTCGAACCCATGAACAGCGATTGGCCATTCGCGAAGGTCATGTTGCGGCCGTTGCCGCGCTTGGAAAGGTCTTTCGACTGGTAGCCGTCGATCACCACCTCCGTGCCCACCGGTACGGAGTTGCGGTGGATACCGCGCCTGAGCAGCGTGTTGGGCGTGCCGGCCTCCATCATCCAGACCGTCTTGGTGCCGTCCTCGTTCGTGTGCTCGACGTGGAACCAGGCATGCGGGTTGGTCCACTCGATCTTCACGACCGGGCCCTTGATTAGGATGGGTCGGTTCGGGTCGAACTCGGCGCCGAAGGCGTGGTGGGCCTGGGTGGCTGGTGCGGCCAGCGTTAGCGCCGTCGCCACGGCGAGGGTACACAAGGTTCGTTTCATTGAGTTCTCTCCTGCTGTTCGTTGGCGGGGCGCTTCCTGAAGGGTGATTTCATTGCGAGCACGTAGGCGACCACTGCCTCGCGCGCCTTGCGGCGCGACGGAGAACGAGACGCCCTCCCTCCGGCCCCGATGCAACACCCCTACTCCGCGCCCGCCGCTAGCTCCGCGCCTGCTGCCAGCGCCTCGGCTTCTAGACGGCGGGCGCCGCGCAAGATGTTGCCGAGGGAGTAGTTGCCTTCGTGGCAGGCGTATTCATACACCGGCTCGTCCGTGGCAGGCCACGGGTATTCGCCGCTCCAGGGCGCTTCCCACACGTTCGCGTCTTCGACGGTGAAGCTGTAGAGCAGCGTTTCCGCATCCACGCGCTTGAAGCGCTCCACCACATGCAGATCGCGTGTCGCCAAGCCGAGCGCCGGGGTGTCGTTGAAGTTGGTGGTGTCCACGACCAACGTGTCGCCTTCCCAATAGCCCACCGAATCCCCGAGCCAACGCCGCACTTCGCCCGGCGCATGGTCAGCATTCATCCGCACGATGCGCGCGTCGTGCACCATCTCGGTGAGGATCATGATGTGGTCGGGCGTCTGCACGATGCGTTTGTGGTTGTTGTAGAGCGCCGGCATCATCGGCGGCCCGCCGGTGGAGCTGAAACCGAGCAGGCAGCGTTCCGCCAGTGGGCGAAGTTCCACGTCGTCGTAGGGCCCCGGGCCGTCGTTCTCCAACCACCAAGCGGTGCCGGTGTTCTCGCGCCAGAAACTGCGCCGCGCTTTGGCGCGCTCCTGCGCCTCGGGGGTCATGGCCGGGCGGCGTCCGTTCGGTGGGTCATAGACGATGGAGGTGCGGAACTTGCCGTCGATCTCGAAGTTGCGCTCGCCGTTGTCGATCCAGAAGCTGTCGTAGCCGCCGACGTTGCCGGCGGCGCCTGGAGAGCCATCGCCACCCACGGGAGGGGCGCCGCGGTCGGCTGCCAGATCGGCAGAGCCTTCCGCCATCGCTTTGGCGGCTCGTTCCTCGATCTCCTTGGCCTGTTCGACGGTCAGAAAGGCGCTATCGCCGAAGATCTGCGGGCGATCCACCGGGGTGAGGGTGGCCACGTCGTAGTAGCCGGAAAGGTCTGGCGTGCCGTCGGCGGTGCGTGGAATGTCAGCGGCGGCGGCTGACGCCAAGGCAGCAGCCAGCAAGGAAACGGAGAATCGGTGCCTGTTCATGGTTGCCTCCTTTGGGTGGGCGGCGCTAGCGGGGCAGAGGGTTGCGGCGCCACTCGCCGTACATGAGCTCCTCGACGAACGCGACGCACTTGAAGTCGAGCAGCATCGCATTCGGCTCCATGCGTCGGTAGAGGGGCATCGAGATTTTCCAAGGTTCGGTGAAGGTCTCGGGGTCCTCGATGGTGGCCTCGTAGTGCAGGTGGTTCGGGCCGGTCGGCGTGTAGCGCTCCACCACTTTCATTTGGTTGCTGTGGTGGTTGCCGGCGCGGTCGAACCACGTCATCTCGTTCAGGCCCGTGACAGTGAGGACAAGCGTGTCGCCATCCCAACTCGCGACGGACTGGCCCATCCACGAGTCCACCGGCGCCGGGCCCGGGTCTTCGCTGTAGACGTTGCGGTTGGCGCCGGCCCACTGGTAGACGATCTCCAGCGCGTTCTCGCCTTGGATGATTTGGAACGGCTGCGGCATGTAAGTGGCGCGGGGCACGCCCGGGAGAAAGCACTTCACTTCCGGGTCCCGCTCCGCCCAGTGGGCGCGGTTCTCCTCGCGCTTGGCAAGGGCCTCAGCGGTATAGGGGATCTTGCCGCCTTCGACCACGCCCAGGCTCGGCGGTACCGAGGCGACGGCACCGATGTAGAGCGTCTTGAGATCAGGCACGGGACCATGCGGGCCTTCCCTGAGCCCCATCGAGGGCCGCGCCATGTGCCGTTCGATGTCGTAGTTGGCCTCGTTCAGCGCCTGCCAGACGCCGTTCAAGTCCGGATGCACGCCGCCGGGCCCGCGTGGCGCAACGTAGGGATCGTCACCAGCAACGCTCACGCCTCCCCAAGACGCCAACGCCGCAATCAACGCACCAGCAAGCCCTCGACCGGCCAATCGCACATGCCCCTCCTGACACGGAATGTCCTCGCGCGAGTGTACTGCAACCGGCACCGAGTTGAGGACTCACGCTGAAGTCGGATGGTGTCTCACTTTGACCCTCCGGCTGTAGTAGATGGGCGCTGGACGCCGGCGATCGTGTTCACTGGCTGCCGGCGCCGCTCTGGAGGGAGGGCGCCAAGAGCTTGCGCCGCAGGAGCGGCGCGCAAGCACCGCGTATGAGGTGCAAGGTCATGGGGAGGTGGGGGCTGGGGCCAGACCCCGAGCGTTAGCGAGGGATTTGGCGGCGCCCGCCCTCCCTCCAGAGCACGACGCACCAGGGGCCTCGGCAAGCCATCGACACGTCGGCGCGAAAAGTCGAGTGGGCGACGAGGCCAGCCGGCGACGGCCTCGGGGGACTCCCCATAATGCAGACCGAACCCCGCAAAGCGCCTATACAAGGCCCTAGAGCCGGGGGCGCCGCCCCCCGCCCCCCCGGACC
>VXSY01000066.1:4684-15472 GCA_009837725.1 Gammaproteobacteria bacterium
GGAGGGAAGGCTTTCTGCCTTCCCTTGCGCCGAAAGGCGCATTTCCATGGCCGTCGTCGGCGCGCCTAACGGCGCGCCTGGGAAGGCAGAATGCCTTCCCTCCGAAGGCTCCTGCTCGACGAGAAACCCTACTCGTCGAGGGTCATGGGCGGATTGACCGGTTCCAATCCGACGCGTCGGATCTGAATGGCGTCCACGCGCCGGTCCGTGAGAATGTCGGAGACCACCACGACTTCCCGTTCCGGATCGATCCCCTCGCGTTCCCTGAGCACGCCAAGGGCCGTCTGAATGGTCTTCTCCGGATCGCGGCTGAAGGGTGTGCGGTGCGCGAACACGCCGCGATTCAGCATCAGGCGTCGTCGCGTCTGACTGCGATTGGTAAAGGCATAGATGGGGACATGCTCGGGGTGGCAGCTCGTCACCAAATCGGCGGTCAGCCCGCTGCGCGTGATGACGACGATGCCGGCCGCGTTCACCGCCTCCGCCAGCGAGACCGCCGAGGTGGCAAGATGTTGCAGCGGCGCGTCGGTCGCCAGAAGCTTCCACAGCTCGAAGCCCCTCTGCCGTTCGCTGGCAAGAGCGATGCTGGCGAGCTGTTCCACGCAGCGAATCGGGTATTTGCCAACGCTGGTCTCGCCAGAGAGCATCACCGCGTCCACTCCTTCGTAGATGGCGTTTGCGACATCCGTCACCTCGGCGCGGGTGGGAATGGGGTTCTCGATCATCGACTCCATCAGGTGGGTCGCCACCACGCAGCGCTTGCCGAGCCGGGCGCAGGTTTCCACCAGCCGACGCTGCAGGTTGGGTAGCTCGGCGATGTCCGTCTCGATGCCGAGGTCACCGCGGGCCACCATCACGGAATCAGCGGCCTTGGCGATGGCCTCGACGTGGCTCACGCCCTCGGTGTTCTCGATCTTCGCCATCACCTTCACGGCGCGGCGGCCTTTCGGTCCGAGCAGCGAATGCAGCTCGTCGATGTCGGTGGCGTCGCGGACGAAGGAAAGCGCCACGAAGTCGATTTCTTGATCCACGCCGAAGGCGATGTCGGCCTTGTCCTTGTCGGTGATGGCGGGCAGGTTGACGTACGCGCCAGGCAGATTGACGTGCTTGCGGCTGCCGAGGCTGCCGCCGTCCGCAACGCGACAGCGCAGCCGGGTCGGCTCCTTGCCCTCCACCAGGAGGTTGATGAGGCCGTTATCGAGCCGCACGCGATCGCCGACGCTCACGGCGGAAGGTAGGTCTGGGTAGTTGACGTGGATGGTTCGGTCGCGGTCCCGCTCGGCCTCGTCCACCACTTCCACATCGAGAAACACCTCTTCGCCGGCGACGAGTGCGAGGGGGCCTTCACGCACTCCTGTGCGGATCTCAGGACCTTGCGTGTCGAGCATGACGGGCACGGGGTACTTCACCTTGCGGTTCAGCGTCTTCACCCAGTGGATGATCTCCGCCGCCGAGTCATGGTCGGAATGCGACATGTTGAGCCGCACCACCGACATGCCGGCGTTGTAGAGCGCCTCCAGTGCCGCATAGGAGTGCGTGACGGGGCCAACGGTGCAGATGATCTTGGTCTTGCGATGCATGGCCTCTCTCAAGCGCCGACGCGCGTAAGTGTAGTCTGCGTGCGGTGCAAGGGCCGTAGGCAGCGGGCTTGTCCCGTCCCGGCGCGCCTTGACCGCCGCGTTGGTGGTTGTTGCGCACCTGTTTCAGACGCTGCGATGAACTTGGCACGGGACGGTTGGGTCCCGCCCCTAAGCCCAGAAACTGCGGGCATGCGTGCCGGCGTCGTGGGCGCGGATGCGTTGTGGTTGCCAGTGGCCGGGGTAGAACTCCGTAAAGCTGGCCTCTGTGAAGCGGGGGTCCACCAGCAGCACGAGGCCCTGGTCTCCTGGCCCGCGCACGACCCTGCCGGCAGCCTGCACCACCCGCGTCATCGCCTCTTGCCGATAGCCCACCGCATGGCCGTCGAAGCCCCGTGCCGTGGCGGCGCGTGCTACCAAATCTCGGCCGAGAGACTTGGGGGCAAGCCCTGGCCCCACCACAATCACTCCATCGAGCGCTTCCGGCGGATAGTCCACCGACTCCGCAAACACCCCACCCATGACCACGAATGCAACCCGAGCACGAGCGTCATCCGCAGACTCGACCTTGCCCAACCAGTCGATGAACGCCGCTCGCTCTTCCAGATCCATCGTCCGTTGCTGGCAGCGGGTGGCCGGGCCCATGCCATCGACCTGACTCAAGCAAGCTGCGAACGCCGCGTGGGCTTGCTCTGCATAGCTGAACGACGGGAACGCGACCAGATAGCCGCCGGGGTGAGCTTGCGTCACGTCGCGGATGAGCCTCGCCAGCCGGGGCAGTGTCCTTTCGCGGTCGCGGTAGTAGGTGGAAACATCCGGCACCACGAGCAAGCCGAGTCCATCCGCCCGACCCGGCACCTTTACCGCCGCCGCATCCTCGCCGAACCCCTGCACCTGTTGATACGTCGCCTGTGGTCGAAATGAGCCGGACATGCGCACGCTGCCGTGGAAGTCGTCGAGCCGCGTGCGGATGTGGGCACCGGGCGCGGCACACACCAGTTCTACTTCCAGATTCCGCCCCTGCCAGCGCGCAATCCACGCAAAGTCGGTGTCGTCCCCCGCTTCCCTCGCGCTCGCCGCCCATTCCGAAGCCAGGCGCAATCGGGTCAAGCCGAACCATGCGTCCTGCGCCGCCCCGCCGTGTGGCAGTTCCACCCCCCGCGAGCCGTCGTGCAGCAGGCGGTCGATGGCGCGAAGCAACGTGGCGGGCGGCTCGATCTCCCGCTCCGCGTCAACGCGTCCCCGCGCGGCTCCGAAGACTTCGCGTGCGAGCGAGGCAAGCGCCCGATCCACCGAGCGCAGGCCCGGCAGTGCAGCGGCCGCGCCGGCATGCTCCAGCGAGCGGGAACACTCCTTGAGCGCGTCCTTCACCACCCCTCGCGAGAGCGTTGCACCGAGCATGTCGCGCACCCGTTCTCCCAGGCGATGTGCCTCGTCCACCAGCATCGCCGCACGCGGGAAGGTCGGCGTTTGCAGCCGCGCCAGTCGCACCACCGGATCGAAGACGTAGTTGCAGTCGCCGACGATCGCATCCGACCAAGCCGCAGCGTCCACCGAGAGCTCGAACGGACACACCCGATGCGCCCGCGCCACCTCTTCCACCGCCGCCCGATCGACGGCGCCCCGAGCGAGCAAGTCGTCCCGCGCGGCCGGCATCCGGTCGAAGTAGCCCCGCGCGAACTGGCAAAGATCGGGATCGCAAGGCAGTTCCGGGTTGAAGCAGATGCGCGCCTTGGCAGTGACGGTGACGGTCGAGACACGGGCGCCGGCATCCGCCAAGTCCCCAAACGCCCGCTCGAAGGCACCTTGCCCGGTGGTGCGCGAGGTGAGCACGACTAGCCGATCCACCTCCCCTTCCCCCAACGCCTTGAAGGCCGGAAACGCCGCCGCCATGGTCTTGCCAGACCCGGTGGGAGCATCCACGAGCAAGTGCTCTTCGTCCCGCCAGGCGCGATAGATGCGCCGCGCAAGCCAGTGCTGGTGGCTGCGGAACTCTCCATAGGGGAAGTCAAGAGCCTTCAGCGATGCATCCCGCCGGGCGACCCGCGCCGCCACCACGCCAAGCCAGTCCGCATAGGCAGCGCAGGTGCGCTCCACGAATGCCGTCAGTTCGTCCGCGTCCGCCGGTTCCTCGAGCACCAGTTCCCCGGGTTCGTCCGGATGCAGGTAAACCAGTCGCAGCAGCTTCGGCGCTTCGCCGGCCAACGCCAGCATCCCGGCATAGAGCTTTAGCTGCGCCAGATTCAGGTGTCCCTGGTGCTCGTGCAGCGCGCGCGCATCGACCCGGGTGGTCTTGATCTCCTCCACCACCCCGGCAGCCGAGTCCCAGCCATCGACGCGTCCGGCGACCTCGACGCCATGCCATTCGCCGGAAACAAAGAACTCGCGCCGATAACCGCCGCCCCGCTGCTTCTGCCACTCCTTCTGCCGCGCAATCCCCTCCTCCGCCAGCGTCGCCTTCTCGTAGCGGTGGTGGATGTCGCCGCGCCGGTGCACGAAAGCGGCAAGGTCGCGCACGCCGATGGCGCGGTTCAGCGGCCCTGCGAGGGAATCCGCTGGCCGGGCGGTGGCGTTCATCCGTTCGTCGCGCCCGGATGCCTGAGCCGCAACACCCGCACGGGCAGGCCCTCCCGCTCCAGTGCGGCGATCCAAAGGTGCTGGTTCACCTGCAGCCGATCCCCCGGGCCCTTCACCTCAACGAACTCGTAGCTGCCGTCCGCGTGGACGAGCGTCAGGTCTGGGAAGCCGGAGCGCGCCTGATCGAGATCGTCGGTGACGATGCGCAACAAGGCTCGGATGTCGTCTTCCGGCATGGCCTCGAACACCGCCGCTGCGGCCTCGGTGGGGAACCGGCGCCAACCGAACAGGCGGTTGGCGATTCCGCGTGCTTGCCGCTCCACCTGCACGAGCCTCGGCTTGAGCGGTGACGCCAGCGGGTCCTCGCAAGATTCCCGTCTGGCGGCGAAGAAGTCCGGCCAAAAGAGATCGCGAGGGCCCGTCTGAAACGGATTGGTGAAGGCACCCGGCACCGGTGCGAAGATCCAACCCCAATAGGCCAGTGCAAACAGCGCCATCGGCAGGTGGTTCTCCGTGTGCCAGCCGACGCCGCCTTCCGCCGTGAGCAGCGCCAGCGCAATCTGTTCAACGGAGGCACTCGCCGGCGCGAAGTCTGGCGGAAGCTCCATGTCGAAATACGGTGCCGGCCGCGGCGAGAAGCAACCGAATCGGTGGGCGAAATCGCGTTCCAGGGCGGACCTTGGCGCGTCCAGGATCGCCCGCTTCATGCCGGCCACGGCGCGCTCGTCGCTGAGCCGCTTCAAGATGCGCGTGCGCCGTTCGCGCCCCGGCGGCAACGACGAGCGGGCATAGCACGCGAGGGCAAGGTCGAACTCGCCGGCACGCTCTAGTCCCCGGCCAAGGTGATTCAGGATGCGGCTGCGCCGACGTTCCAAGGCGCGGTCGTCGTTCGGCAGCCAAAGTGCCTCCAGGACGGGGCGCGCTAGTTCGGGGGCCGGGCGCGGGCCCAACTCATGCACGAGTGCGCTGAGTTCCTGCAAGGCCAGAGTGCGCTGCAACGCCTCCCGGTCCGGAAACTGCCGATTGGCGCGGGTGATGGACACCTCGGCGTAGCGGTGCACGCCCAGGTCGCGCAGCACGAAAGTCGTCAGGTCTTGGTGCGGACTGCCGAAGAACAGCAGTTGGTGGAGGCCGAGCAACTCCGGGGTTGCCAACCCCAGCCACGGCGCCTGTTCGCCGACCCGCTCGAGCACCTCCTCTTCCGCATGGTTGCAGAGAACATGCTCCATCCGCTGCGCCTTGCTCGCTCTTGGAAGGTCGGCGAACACGGCACAAAGCTCGTCTACACGGAGCAGCCGCAAGACTTCCTCCGCAGGCGCCGCTGGACAGCGCTCGATCAGGCACCCGGTGGCGAGCTCGTCAAGCGCCGCATCCCGCGCGGGCACCTCCGCGTAGTCGAGTGCATCGACGCGCACCAGCGGCCCCTTGCGCGTGACGATGCGAGCAAACAGCCGTTGCGCGGCTTCAGATGCTGCCGCCAGACGCTCACCCCACGCTCTTTCTTCGTCCGTCAGAAGATCGCTGTAGAGTTCCTGAACATGCATCACCACCTTGAGCAGGTTGCCGGCGTAGTAATGCGGTGGCGGCGGCTTGAGCGGCGTCAACAACGTCCGCTGCCGCTCCCTCGGCATAGCCGTCGATACACCCCCGATTCCGCTCACGTTCGATAGTGTATTCTTGTCCAGCATTTTGTGCCAACCGGAGGGGAACTTAAGAACATGAAAGTCACCGGCATCGAAACCATCGTCATCGACAACATCCCGCCCTACCGTGGCGGCCGCCAATGGCTCTTCATTAAGCTCCTCACCGACGAAGGGCTCATCGGTCTCGGCGAGCGCCCCACGGGCCACGCGGCAGACCTCCGTTCCCAGATCCAGCTCCTCGAAACCATGTGCGAGGAGTTCGTCGTCGGCCAATCGCCCTTCGATGTGGAGAAGCTCTGGCAGCGCATCTACGGCCCCCGTCACGCCTACCGCCACCCCCGCCTTTACGCTACCCCCGCCATCTCCGCCATAGAAATGGCGCTTTGGGACCTCGTCGGCAAGGCCACCGGCCAGCCCATCTACAACCTCTTGGGTGGCCAGTACCACGATCAACTGCGCGCTTACGCCTACATGCCCGCCGAAGGCATCTGGGAGAACCCGGAGAAAGCTGGCGAAGTCGCGGCCAAGCTGGTGGAAGAAGGCAACACCGCCTGCAAGATCGACCCGTTCATGCCGCTGTTCCCACTGCCTCGCGACATCCCGCTCAAGGACCTCAAGCACGCCGCCCGCATCTTCCGCGCCATCCGCGACGCCGTGGGCGACGAACTCGAAATCGGCATCGGCACCCACGGCCAGTTCAGCACGTCCGGTGCCATCCGTGCGGCGAAGGTGCTCGAGGAGTTCCACCCCTTCTGGTTCGAGGAACCCGTGCCGCCGGAAAACGTCGACGAGATGGCCCGCGTCGCCCGCCAGACCAGCATCCCCATCGCCACCGGCGAGCGCCTCGTCACCAAGTACGAGTTCGCCCAGATCCTGAACAAGCAAGCCGCCGGCATCATCCAGCTAGACGTGGGTCAGTGCGGCGGCATCCTCGAGTCGAAGAAGATCGCCGGCATGGCCGAAGCCCACTTCGCGATGATCGCCCCCCACATGTATGTCGGCCCCATCGCCGCGGCGGCAGCCGTCCACGTCGACACCTCGTCGCCCAACTTCCTGATCCAGGAATACAACGGCGACTCCCTCCACAACGACATCTTCGTCGACCCCATCCGCTTCCACCAAGGCTTCATCACGCCACCAACGGCCCCGGGCCTGGGGCTGGAACTGAACGAGGAAATGGTCGCCAAGCACCGGGCAGACAAGTAGGGCCTCGAGCGCAAAGGGTGAGGTGCTTGCGAGACGCGACGCTAGGCGCCCAGCAGGGTGCCTTCCCTCGGAAGCCCGAAAGTGGTGAACTCCCCGCACTCACAATCATTGGGTTGGGCTGGTGGCCTTAAGGAGACAGCGCATGAGAGCCATTCTGAGCTTCGGCATCGCCTTGGTCATGGTCGGCGGTTTCGGCGTGGCGGCCGATGGCGTGGCCCCAGCCGCGGAACTGTGCGTTGACATGGGGCCACAGGCGCCGCGGGATATTGGCAGCCCGCAGGGGTTGAACGAGGAGGCGTTCCCGCTCGCGCCTGTGGCGAGCGAGATGAACCTGTGCAACATCCACACGCATACAAATGCCGAGCACAAAGGGCCGGGATTCGGCATTTTCGTCAGCCATGAGGACGACGGCGGATTTGCGTGCAACCAGACGCCTAGCTTGAGTGAGGCGGAGCTTGCGCCGGCGCCGGGCGCCTACCACGGCGCTGTGCCTGGCGAGACGCTGGAAGTGCATTGGGTTCACACATCCTGCGACGCGACGCCCGGCGAGGGCTTGGGAGCGTGCGTGCCCGAGACGTGTGCCGATCCATTGCTACGGGTGGAGACGCAGGTGTTCCTGGTGGTCAACGACCCGGACGCGCTCGACTTCATGACGATGGCCTATGGAGGAAATGTCGTTGATGGTCGCCATCAGGCCAAGTCTCTACCCTCCGCCACCGGCGAACCCGTGCTTTACCGCGGCTCCACCACCGGCCCCTCGTACGACCAGAGCAACTGCTCTCCTGCCCGCGTGACGTGGAGCGTGCGGCCCCAATGCGCCAAGCTCGACATCCACTCCCTGCACCGCTGGGCGGAGCAAGGCAACGCCTTCAACGAGTCCCACTCCCACGGCGTTCGGCAACTGGTGACGGCGCCGGAACTGCTCGCACCCATCAACTAGGAGGCCGCGCCGCAGGAAAAGCCGCAAGCAAGCGAGCGGATGCGTTGGCCTCTAGCGTCGCCGTCTTCTGGAGGCAGGGCGTCCCGCCCTCCATCGCGCCCGCGAGGGCGCGCATCCTTGTGGTGCAGCGAGTGTTCTGCGCGCCCTGCCGGTGCGTTGGCAGTTCGCGTGCGGCTACGCCTGCCCTGTCACCCTGCCAGACTTCATCGAGACGGCGACGCCCGTCCGATCTGCGCTATTCCGGTCCCGGGCGCCTGAAAACGGGCGGGCGCTTGTTCAGGAACGCGTCCACCGCTTCGGCGTGTTCTGCGGAGGCGAATGCCTTGGCCAGCACTTCGCCTTCCCGGCGCTGCACTGCGGCGATGTCGGTCTCGGAGCCGTTCTTGGTGAGCAGTTCCTTCACCCAGCGCAGGTGTGGCGAGGGGTTCGCCGCCATCTCGCGCGCCAGTGCCTGGGCCTCGGCAATCAGGTCGTCGTGTTCTGCGAGGCGGTCCGCGATGCCTAGAGAGAAGGCTTCCGCGCCGTCGTAAAGCCGACCCGTCAGGCACATCTCGCTCGCCCGACCAAACCCGACCCGCTGCACGAGGAAGTGCGAACTCGCGAGTTCCGGCGTCACCCCCATCTTCACGAATGCGAGGCCAAACTTCGCCTGCTTCGAGGCGACGATCACATCCATCGGCAGCATCATGGTGACGCCGACGCCAACTGCCGGCCCATTGACGGCGGCGATCATGGGCTTGGAGGAACGCACGAGCTCAATCCAGTTGGAGGAGGTCTGCCGCTCCTCCCCTTCGAGGCGGTTCTTGAAGTTGTCGCGGATGTCGGCGCCGGCACAGAAACCGCGCCCGGCACCGGTGACCACCATCGCGCCCACGGCGGGATCGTCATTGCAGGCCGAGATGGCCGCGTCCAACTCGTGGTGCATCTGGCCGGTCCAGGCGTTGAGCCGATCCGGCCGGTTCAGCGTGATGGTGGCAACGTCGTCAGCGACGTCTATCAAAATGGTCTCGTACACGTGCGCCCTCCGGGCGCATTGGCAGTTGCTTCGCAACTGCTGCGCCGTTGATTCAGTCTGTGCAGCCATGGCCTCGAACAACCCGTCGCCCTTCTGGCGACGAGGCTTATGCAGCCAATAGCTCCTTTGCTTGATGATAGATGCCGTGCTCGCGGCCGAGATGGATGATCGCGGCCGACTTCGCCGCCGCCACCATGTGCAGCCAGCGGAACGGCTCACGGGTGGTCTCGTACTCGTCGGCGATGGCCTGGAAGTGCTTGAGCGAGTGCATCTCGGTGAAGTCGTCGCGGCAGGCGATCTCTGCGAAACGCTCGAAGTACTTGCCGGCGTCGTAGCCAAGCTCGGCGTACTGCCGCGCCAGCGCCACCGTGTGCTTCACGCTGTCCGGCGCTGTGGTCATGGCGACGCCGATCTTCCGCCAGTCGAGCCAAGGCTGGCCTTCCACGCTCTCGACGATGGCGTCGAGCAGCGCACCCTCGCCCAGGTGCGGCAGCGATGCGGTCAGGCCGTCGTCGAGATGGTCGTGCCAGTTCAACATGCGCTCCGCGAGCAGCACCTCCGGCCCGGTGAAGCCCGTCAGCAGCGCCAGAACGCGGTTGCGCTTGCCGACTCCGGGGCAGCGCAAGAGGAAGCGCCGGTTGTTGGTGCCGGTGTGCAGGTGCGAGTCCATCGGGTTGCCGTAGCTGGTGCTGACGTATGCCGCCGCAGCACCCACCGAGAGCGCCTCGCCGGCGCCCTCGAAGGAGAGCCCGTCCGCCAGCGCCTTTGCCATCGGCTCGATGTTGTCGAGGTAGTTGAGCCGCCGGCCCATGGACATGCCGAGTTCCCCGATCTTTTCGGTTTCGCCGGCGTTCGAGCGCTCCGGAATGTCCCGATCCAAGAGCCCGTATTCCTCGATCAGCTTCTCCACATCGGCAAAGTCGTAGCCGTTGCGAATCAGCCGCGAGGCCCGGCGCGCCTGATAGCGCACCGCCGGCCGAAACAGCACCGGCGCCCACTCCTGGCCGATGTGTCCAATCGCCCGCGCCGTGTACACCGGATAGATGAAGTTGTGGTCGTCGTGGCCGTTGCGGGCGATGGCGAGAGGAAGAAGCTGATCGAGCGCCTCGCCTGGCGACAGCCGGTCAAGGAGCCAGACGAAGTAATGCTCGGCAGACGCCGGTTCTAGCGCCCGCAGGCTCTTGTGGAACGCGCCCAGCGTCGCCTGCACCTCGTCTTCGGCGTCGAGCGCCTCCCGCGACACGCCCTCGGCGAGCTCCGCATCGGATATGTGGTAGCTGCGAACTCCGCCGGGGTTACCGGGCATGGGTTCGATTGCCGGCATCAGGTAGGGCCCCATCGTCGGCGAATGCACATGGTTGTTGCACAGCGCCGTGTGTTGCAGCACGGGCAGATAGCCGCTCTCGCCGGGCAGCCGCCGCGACACCTCATGCACCGCATGAACCCCACAGATGGGGTGCAGCGGGCCACCGTGGTGTTGCGAGGGAAGCTCCGTGGAACGGACTACCGCCAAGGCGTTCGCCGCAAGGATGTCCCGCACCGGCAGCCCATCGCGCAACTTCGCATAGGTCGCCTCGACGATCTCCTCGGGCGGCGTCTCTTCCACGAAGCGAACGAGCGCTTCAACCTCCGGGCGAAACTGGATCGGCTCGAACATGACCACCTCCCAAACGCGCACCCCAATCGGCAGGATGCGAATCGACAGAGAATAGCAGCCTGCGCGCCCTGGCGGGCGCGTCGGCAGTTCGCTGCGCGAACTGCTGGCCTATCCGGCTGCGCCCTGGCGGGCGCGTCGGCAGTTCGCTGCGCGAACTGCTGGCCTATCCGGCT
>VXSY01000074.1 GCA_009837725.1 Gammaproteobacteria bacterium
CCCGGGGGCGATCCATCGAGTAATCGTCCGCATCCCTTGGCAAGAGGTCTGCTCCCTGCTATGCGCCGCCTTGGCGGACGTCTGCGACGGCACCATCCACCAATGCACTGATGGCATGGCGGCGGGCAAGCTGCCCCATGAGGAAGCGGACCAGCAGGGCGCACAGGAGGGCGAGGGAGGCGAACGCGGGCAACAACCACCAAAGCTCCAATGCCTCGGTGAACGCGGGTGCCCACACCTTGGCCGCTATGCCCGCACCGCCAACCACCGCCGCGGCCACAATCAGCTCGCGCACGCTCGTGGCGGATTGCGCGAGCGCGAGTTCTCCTGGAGTCGCGCCCAAGGCAAAGCGGATGCCGATGCGGGATCGGGTCTCGGCAATGTTCCGCGCCAGTGAGTTGCCAATGCCGGAGAGTGCCAAGACGAGGGCGAACCCGGCAGCCACGGCAAGCACCACCTCCACGCTGCGCTTGGCAAGAAACTGCTCGCGGAACCGCTGCGCGGGAGTCGCGCGGCGCTCAAACCCCCAGCCCTCGTATTGCGGCAGTTGCGTGAGGGCTTCCGCCAAGTCGAGCCCGGGCTCGGCATCGATGAGCCAGCGGTGCGGACTCCCGGTCGTGGTCGACGGCCCGTAGATCACCGCGCGGGAGCCAGCGGCGTAGTCGCCGTACGGCACTTCTTCCACCACGCCGACGATGGTTCGCTCCCACTCCCCGCCCATGTCGCCCAACGTCGTCAGGGGCGTTCCCAACACCGCTTCTACGCCACCAAGCGCCTCCGCCGCAGAACGCGACAACACGACCTCATTGTTGCTGTCACCCTCGAATAGCCGGCCGGCCAAGAGTTCGACACCGATCGTGCGGAAAAAGCTGCGAGTTACAAAGTTCTGAAAAAAGGTCGTGTCGCTCTGCTCCGGAACGCCGACCACTCTGATCGACATATTGCGCAGAAATCCGTTGTACGCGAGCGGTTCAAGTGTGGCCGCTGCCGTGGACCGGACGCCTGGTATGGCGTCTATGGCTTCGAGCATCCCTTCGAGCTGCTGCACCCGGCCCACGGCCCACAAATCCCTATTCGGATCCAGCAGTTCTACATTGGCAACTTCGGTGTTCGCAAAGCCGAGTGATAAGCGGGAATCGCCGAGATAGCGCCCGGCCAACGACAACACGGCCATGAAACTGGCCACGCACACGAGCAGCAGAAGCTGGCGCGCGGCCCATCGCAGCCATCGGCCCGACCGCGCCAGTACCGCCGCACTGCGCGAGACGAACCAGCTCACATAGCCGAGACAGATCACGAACGCCAGCGTTAGCAAGACGCAGGCAATACCGAGGCCCACCACACGCGCTGTGGGCCGCACCTCTCGCAGATAGCTCGCAAATGGTTCGACGCGCAGGAGCACGTCCAGCACGTAGCCGGCCGCAAGCCAGCCGACGATTCCCATAGCCAACGCTAGAACCAGATTCTCGGCGAGGGCCCGCCCAAACAGGTCCATCGGCGCGGCGCCCACGGCGATTCGGACGTTCTGCTCGTCCTCTCGCGAGACATGCTCAGCGAGGAGGAACTCCACCACGGCCACGAAGGCCATTAGCAACAGCATGGCCACGACGCCGGCAAGCCAGAGAGTCTTCTGAACCACGTCTGCGCGCTTCTCGGGAGAGGTCTCTAGGCCCTGGCCGAGCGCGACGCGATCCGTGTCGCTGAAACCGAAGCTGAACGCTTGGCGGCCAGTGACCTCCCCCGTTTCCGGATCGGGTTCGCCCTCGTCGATGATGATCATCGCGGTGTTGAAACGATGCTCTGCCAACCTTTCGCGAGCCGCGGCGAACTCGGCATCCCGGTTCCGGCCTGCCGGGAGCACCCCGAAAACCGTGACATTCGGCCAAAGGCTGGCAGTTCGCCGCTGTACCTCGACATCGAGGTGCGGCGCAATCGACGGCGCAGACTGCACCAAGGGCAGGTTCATCAACCAGACGTCCGGCTGGTGCTGCATCGGCCCCTCAAAGCCTGGCGGAGCAACCCCAATCACAGGCACCGAGGTGCCGTCTCGCGTGCCGAGCTGTTCGCCCACGACATCCTGCCGACCGTATACACGACGCCACACGTGGTCCGTGATCACCGCGGCCGTGGCACCCTCCTCGGGCAGAAGTGTCCCGAACGCCGGTCGCACACCAAGTTGCTCGAAGAATCCTGGCGACACCAGTTGCGGTTGCAGAGGCTCCGACGCGCCGGGAGAGCCCGCCTCCAAGTTCAACCAGAACGCCGGCATGGCATAGAACCATGAGATCTCCGGCACGCGCGCGACGATCTCGTCGAAGTCTCGAATCGACATCGATTGGTAGCTGCCGCCAACCAGACGCAACGCCGTGACGTAACTCTGATCCGCAACCCCAACCGGCATGCGGAACCAACTCGCATGGGCAAGCGTCACCACCGCAGCGATGAACCCAAACGACACACCAAGCGATGCCACGAAATAGGCAAGCTTTGCCGGCCGCCGACGGGCCGTGCCGACGAGGCTTCGTAGCGCTTCCACGGGCACCCCTACCCCAAACGCTGCTTGAGTAAGCATGCACTAGGTTACAGACTCGTTACAGAGGCAGCTTCAGCTTTCGGGAGGCTCACGGTTCCGACACGGTCTTCCGGATGCTTCAGCTCTCTCTCACAGCAGGAGTGACGGGAAGCTCCCTCGTCGCCAACGGATTCAAACGGGGGCTCCTCCACGAGCCTCCGCGACCGACCCATCCACCAGAGCGCTGATGGTGTGGCGTCGGGCAAGTTGCCCCATGAGAAAGCGAGTCAGCACGATACACACGAGTGCGAGGCAGACCAACGCCGGCACCAGCCACCAGAGTTCCAGCGCTTCGGTGAACGCCGGCGCCCACCACTTGGCCGCGATGCCTGCCCCACCAACCACGGCCGCCGCCACCACAAGCTCGCGCACGCTCGTGGCAGATTGGGCCAGCGCGAGCTCTGCCGGCGTCGCCCCCAAGGCAAAGCGGATGCCGATGCGCGATCGCGTTTCGGCGATGTTCCGGGCCAAGGAGTTGCCTACACCGGAGAGGGCCAACACGAGGGCGAAGCCGGCTGCCATAGCGAGCACCACCTCGACGCTGCGCTTGGCCAGGAACTGCTTGCGGAAGCGCTGGGCAGGAGTGTCCTGGATTTCGACCTCCCAGCCTTCGTATTGGGGCAATTGCGTAAGTGCCTCAGCCAAGTCAAGCCCTGGCTCGGCGTTGATGAGCCAACGGTGCCGGTAGGCATCTCCGTATCGCGGCTCGTAGATCATCGGCGGCACGCCGTCGGTGTACTCGCCATAGGGCACGTCCCCCACGACGCCAACGACGGTTCTCTCCTGTTCCCATCCACCTTCGCGGACCACCGTCAACGGGGTACCCAGCACGACATCAACACCACCGAGCGCCTCCGCCGCAGAGCGCGATATGATGATCTCGGTAGGGTTCTCGTCGAACATGCGCCCCGCCAAGAGCTCGACGCCAAAGGTGCGGAAAAAGCTGGGAGTCACCTCGTTCTCGAAGAACGTCACGTCCTCAAGTTCTGGGGCGCCGGCGATTCTGCACGAGAATATGTACAGTTGCTCCTTCGATGCGACAGGCGCAAGCGTTGCCGCTGCGGCGGCGCTAACGCCAACAATGGCCTGGATGGAATCGATCGCCTCCGCCAGTTGAAACCGGGTCACCGAACCAGGCTCCCAGTTGGGATCGCGCAAATGCACGTTGGCGGCATCCGGATTCGCCAACGGGAGCGACAGGCGGGCATCGCCCAAATAGCGTCCGCCGAAGGACAACACGAGCACGAAGCTGGCGACACACACGAGCAAGAGGAGCTTGCGCGTCGTCCGTCGCAGCCACTGCCCGGAGCGCACCAGGGCTACTGCACTGCGCGACACGAACCAACTCACATAGCCCAGACAAACGACGAACGCGAGCACGAGCAAGAGGCCTGCGAGGCCCATGCCGGCAATCCACGATGCGGTGGCGATGCCAACCAGGTAGCTAGAAAACGGCTCGACCCGCAGCAGCGCATCGAGCACATAGCCCGCCGCCAGCCACCCTACGACTCCCATCGCCACGGCCAGAAACAGATTCTCGGCGAGAGCGCGACCAAACAGGTCCATCGGTGCGGCCCCCACCGCAATGCGGACATTCTGCTCGTCCTCTCGCGAGACGTGTTCGGCGAGCAGGAACTCCACCACGGACACGAATGCCATCAGCAGCAGCATCGCAACCACCCCGACGAGCCAGAGGGTCCTCTGAACCACCCCGGTGCGTTTGTCCGGCGAGGTCTCCAATCCCCGGCTGAGCAGGACTCGATCAGAGTCGCTGAAGCCGAAGGCAAACGGCCGGCGGTTGCCTCGCCAAACACCCTCTGGCGGGGAGTCGGCCTCCGTCTCCACATATATCAGCTTGCTGTCGAATCGATGTTCGGCCAAACGGTCCCGGGCTGCGGCGAACTCGGCGTCGCTGTTCCTGCCTTCAGGGATAACGCCAAACACCGTGACATACGACCACAAGTAGGCAATCCAGCGCTTCCCCTCCGCGTTGACTCCATCCGCAATCGGGGGAATGGAGAGCTCCAAAGGCAGGTTCATCACCCACACGTTGACGGGGTCCTGCAAGGGCCCCTCGAAGCCCGGCGGGGCCACTCCAATGATGGGTATGGGGGTGCCGTCCTCGGTGGTCAAGTATTCGCCGATGAGGTCCTGGCGTCCATACGATCGACGCCAAACCTCGTCGGCAATCACCGCCGCCGGGGCGCCTTGTGTCGGCGAGAGCGTTCCGAACGCGGGGCGCACGCCAAGACGCTCGAAGAACTCAGGCGACGCCAGATGCGTCAACAGAAACGCTTGGCCACCTGACGGGGAAGCAGGTTGGAAAAACAACCAATACGCAGGCATGGCATAGAACCAGGAGACCTCCGGTACCCGCTGGACGATCTCGTCGAAGTCGCGCACAGACATCGACTTGATGCTCCCGCCGGCAATCGCCCGCATGGCCGTGACGTAATCCCGATCTTGAACCCCGACCGGTAGGCGGAACCAACTCGCATGAGCAAGGGCGGCAACCGCCGCGATGAAGCCAAAGGACAGGCCCAGCGAAACGACGAAATAGGCAAGCTTCGCCGGCCGCCGACGCGCCGTGCCGACGATGTTACGCAGCGCTTCCACGGACGCCGCTAACCCAATGCCCTCGCTCGCGTGTCAATCCGCGGCCTCGGCGTTCCAGGTCGTCGCTGGGTCGGGGAGTTCTTGCGTCGTCGTCATCTGTCGGCGCACGAGGCGGTTGTAAAGGCCACCGCGGGCTAGCAGTTCCTCGTGGCTGCCGGTCTCGACTGTACGGCCGGCGTCGAGGACAACAATGCGATCGGCGTCGCGGACGGTGGAGAGGCGGTGGGCGATGACGATGGTGGTGCGTTGGCTCATCAGCTCTTCGAGGGACTGGCGCACGGCCTGTTCGTTCACGGCGTCGAGATGCGATGTGGCTTCGTCCAGGATTAGCACTGCGGCGTCCTTCAGGAATGCCCGGGCGATGGCCACGCGTTGGCGCTGGCCGCCCGACAGGCGCACGCCGCGTTCGCCGACGGGGGTGGAGAGCCCCTCCGGCAGGGCGTCGATGAACGGCCCGAGCGAGGCGCGGCGCACCGCCTCATCGAGTTCGGTGGAGGTGGCGTCTGGCTTGGCGACGAGGATGTTGGCGCGGAGGGTCTCGTTGAAGAGGTAGGTGTCTTGTGTCACCAAGGCGACCTTCTCGCGCAACTCGTCCAGTCGATAGTCGCGAAGGTCGTGTCCGTCGAACCGGATGGTGCCGGAGCCCGGGTCCCAGAAGCGCATCAAGAGGTGCGCGATGGTGGTCTTGCCGGCTCCTGACGGGCCAACCAAAGCCAAAGTGCTGCCGGCTGGCACCGTGAACGTGGCCCCGTCGAGGGCGAGCCGGCGGTTGCCGAAGTATGAGAAGCGGACGTCACGAGCCTCGATCTCTATGCCGCCCGTGCCCGTTCCGTCACCGTCTCGCTGCTCGGAGATGCCCGGCCCGTCGACAACCGCCTCGGTTTCGCTGTGAACGGCGTGAAGCCGCCGCGTGGCACCGAGCGTGTCCGCAAGCTGGCGACCGATGTGGGCGATCTCTGACACCGGCAGGAACGCCGACATCGCCAGCAGCGTCAACATCGGCAGCATGGCAGGTGCAAGTGCCTCGGAAGCGACGAGGTGCGCGCCGGTAGCCACCACGACCAATCCGCCGAGGCCCGTCGCAACTTCCAACATTGCAGTCTGCTTCGTCAAACTCGAGTGAAACGGCAGCCGCAGCGAAACGTGGCGTTCGATGCGGGCCACGAATTCCCCGCCGCGTGTCTTCGTGCGCTGAAACGCCAGAATCTCGGGAAGCCCCTGGATGGTGTCCACCGCGTGGGCGTTCATGTCGCCGAACGCCTCCCTTGCCCGGGATCCCAAGCTGTCGATGCGTCGTCGCGCCAGCACCGGGCTCGCCGCCACCAGCACGAGGAACGGCGCGAGGGCAAGCGCCATCGGCCAGCCGAACCATGCCAGCGTGCCAAGCACCGCCGTCGGCACCAACACCGCGACGAAGAACGGCGCGACGGTGTGGGCGAAGAAATACTCCACAAGTTCCACATCGTGGGTTGCCATCCCCACCAAGTCGCCCGTGCGGCGCCGCACGAGATACGCCGGTGCCAGCCGATCCAGCTTGCGAAAAAGGGCAATGCGCATCTCGGCCAACATGCGGAAGGCCATGTCGTGCGCGAACCACGACTCCAGCCAGTGCAGGAGGCCAGCGAGAGGTGCAACGATGCCGAGGACGATCAGATGCTCGGCGAAGGGCTCGCCGCGCTTGACTGCGGCCACTGCAAGCGCACTCGCCACGCCCACGCCGATCAGCGCGGCGACCCGGGCGATGCCGAACGCCAGCACCACGGAGAACTTCGCCCGCCAGGGAACGACGTGGCGCAACAGTTCGCGGAACGCTCCGATCCAGCCTAGACCTTCGGCGCGGAGGATCGCGTCGGTGGGTTCCAACTGCGCTCCGGCGTCGTCGGCATGTAGGTCCTCGAGCGGCACCTCTCGGCGATTCGCTGCATCCCCAGTGATTGGTGCGAGCGGAGCATTCTGACGGCCAAGCTCCTCCGCCTGACTCGCCATGAGCCTGTGGTAGGCGCCGCCGGCACGCATCAGCGAAGGGTGGTCGCCGGTTTCGACGATGGCGCCGTGGTCCAGCACAAGGATACGGTCGGCGTCGATGACGCTCGAAAGCCGGTGCGCGAATATCAGCGTGGTGCGGCCCTGCATCAGGCGATCGAGCGCCGACTGAATCACCGCCTCGTTCTCGGCATCCACCGCCGACAGCGCCTCGTCCAGCACCAGAATCGGCGCATCCCGAAGCAGGGCACGGGCTATGGCGACCCGTTGCCGCTGGCCACCGGAAAGCCGGATGCCGCGCTCACCGATCACGGTGCCGTAGCCTTGCGGCAGGCGCTCGATGAATTCGTGGGCGTTGGCGGCTCGGGCGGCAGCCTTGAGTTCGTCTGCCGTCGCGTCGGGCTTGCCGAAGCGCAGGTTTTCCTCAACCGTGCCGTGGAAGAGGTAGGTGTCCTGATTCACCACCGCCACGTTGCGGTAGATGTCGTCCGCGCTCAGGTCGCGCACGTTGTGGCCACCGAGGAGTACCGCGCCGCTGCCCGGATCGTGAAAGCGCAGCAGCAATCGCACGATGGTGGACTTGCCGGCACCGCTTTCGCCGACGAAACCCACGCGCTGGCCGGGCGCAACCCGGAACGACAGCCCCCGGTGCGCCGGTCGGCGTGCTCCCGGATAGGCAAACGAGACATCCTCGAACTCGACGACTGGGACCAGCGGAGCATCTAGCACCACGGGCGTTGCCGGCGACTTGACAGCGGCGCGAGCGTCGAGGAGCGCGAAGATGTCGTCCGCCGCCGCCCGACCCATCATGCCGTTGTGCAGAAGCGCCCGCAGGTCGCGCTGCGGCCGGAACACCTCGATGCCCATCATCAGCACGACGAGCAGCAACTCGAGGCTCATCTGGCCTTGCGTCACCCGCCAGGCGCCCAAGGCCAGCACGGCGGCGCTCCCGACCGCAATGCCGGTGTCGGTGAGCCCCCGCGTGGCGGCATTGCTGGCGAGCACCCACATGGTGCTGCGGAAGACCTCGTGCGCCCGCTCCGCCAAGAGCCGCCCCCGCGCCGAGCTCTGACCAAACGCCTTCAATGTGGCAAGCCCCTGAATCGCATCCAGGAACTCCGCTGCAAAGGCGCGGTAGGCGAGGGAGCGCCGCATGCTGCTCGTTGCCTCGCGACGCTGAAACGCCACCGGCGCGAACAACGTGAACATGGCGAACGCGAACATCAGCGCGGCCACCGGCAGGTCGAAGGCGGCCACGAACGCGAACACGACAAGCGGCGTCACGACCGCCACCAGAAGCTGCGGCAGGTACTGGCCGAAGTAGGTTTCGAGCTGCTCCACCCCGTCGATCATGGAGATCATCACCGAGCCGGTGCGGGTAAGGCCAAAGTGCGAGGGCCCAAGCGCAACGACCCTTGCATACAACCGTTCGCGCAGCGCGAGCTGCACCCGTGCCGCAGTTCGGTGCGCCAGCATGGCGCGCGAGTGCTCTACCCAGCCGCGCAGCAACATCACCGCCGCGACCAACGCAAGCGGCAACAACATCTCGGAGAGCGCGGCGCCAGCAAAGACCAGCGCCAGCAACCAGCCGAGCAGCGCCAACCGTCCAATCCCCACCAGCGACGCGCCAACACCCATCGCCACCGCAGCACCGATGCGTAGCCGAACGCCGCGAGTGAACTGCCAAAGCCGAGTTTCGAAGAGCATGGGCGGAGCTAACGATCCATGAAGCGGTTTGACCAAGCTGCGGTGAAGAATGCCACGCCGCCCGAGCCAGGTGTTCGGGATCCTTATGAAAGCGGGCGTCCATCGGCGCGTTTCAACGAATCGCTCGCGTCGAATTCAAGGCGGGCGGGGACAAGCCCCGCCCCTACGGGAGCTGAGGTGACAGAGAGGCCAATGTGACAACCCCCAACCAGTGCATTAAGGTCGGTTCCATCTTGAAAGGCGGGGCCCTGCAATGTTCAAGGAAACCAAGCTCTCTCGTGCCGTGGGTTCTGTGATTGCGCTTTCGCTGGCTGGGGGAGCAGCCGCCGAGATCGAGGAAGTCATCGTCACGGCGCAGAAGCGCACCGAAAGCATGCAAGACACGGCCATTGCGGTGCAGGCGATGGAAGAGCGGTCGCTCGACGAGCAGCGCATCGACACGTTCGTCGACTACATCAAGCTGCTGCCGAGTGCCACCGCAGGGGGGCGCGGCCCGGGCCAGAACGAAATCTACATCCGCGGCGCCGCGGTGGACGCCATCAACATATCGGTGGCGGAAGCGCAGGGATCTGCGCCCAACGTCGCGCTCTATCTCGACGAGCAACCGGTGACGGCCGGCGGGCGCAATCTCGATGTCTATGCCACCGACATCGCCCGCATCGAGGTGCTGCCAGGCCCGCAGGGCACTCTGTATGGCGCGAGTTCGCAGGCCGGCACAGTCCGGCTCATCACCAACAAGCCCAACATGGACGAGGTCGAGGCGCGGCTCGATGCCAGCACTTCCGCCACCTGGGAGGGCGAGCCTTCGACGGCGCTCGAAGGCGTGCTGAACGTGCCGCTCAATGACCGTACCGCGGTGCGGCTCGCGCTCTTCAGCGACAACCAGGGCGGCTACATCGACAACGTTCACAGCCAGCTCTGGCCCGATCCTTCGAAGAATCCCCGGCTTCCTTCCGCGAGCGGCATCATGTTCGTGCCCGCTGGCGGCGATCCCGCAAGCCACGAGTTCGCCGACGGCACGTTTGCCGTGCCCGGACGCACCTATCCCGTGAACTACCGACCGGCCGAGAACGACCACCTCGTCGAGGACGACTTCAACGACGCGGCCTATAGCGGGTTCCGCCTGAGCGGCGCCTTCAACATCACCGACGACTGGACCCTGAACGTCTCCCACCACCAGCAGACGCTGAAGGCAGAAGGCGTTTTCGACTACGACCAGGAAGTCGGCGACCTAGAGGTTGCCCGCTACAGTGAAGACTCGCTCGAGGATGCCTTCGGCCAAACCTCTTGGACCCTGCAAGGTCGGCTCGGCATTCTGGATGCGATTTACACGGGCGCGTATCTCGAACGCGAGGTGGAGCACTCCTACGACTACTCCGAATACGTCAATGTCGGCGGCTACATCCCTGGCTACATCTGCGAATACAACACGCCCGGCTACCACGGCGGGGGCGGCGTTGGCTACAGCTACGACCCCACCCTCTCGGGCGATCCCGGGGTGATCGACTGCGTGCCAGGCGACGGTTCCTTCCTGGGTGCCACCGACTTCGACCGCCTGAACCACGAATTCCGCATCCAAACCGAGATTGCCGGGCGCGTTGGCCTCACCGGAGGCGTGTTCTTCCAGGAGCGGGAGGCGCTGCACACCGGCAACTTCCGCTATGGCATCGATGGCGGCAATCCCATCGACCCGTCGCGGATCAGCCGCGGACGCGCCCGCAGCACGGTCATTCGCAGCCCCGAGGTGCAATTCACCAACGACATCGTGCGGCCCGAGGAAGAGACCGCGTTCTTCGGCGAGGTCTCGGTCAACATCACCGAAGACCTCGCGGCCACCGTCGGGGCGAGGCAGTACACGCTCGAAACCGGCTTCGAGGGCTTCTCGGCGTTCCGCTACGGCAATCGCCCGGTGCCGAACCTGGCCGGCGAGCGAGGCGTGACGGTGATGCCCAACGTCACCGGGGGGCGTGACTACGCCCAGAACCTCGGCGGCTTCCAACCGCTCGAAGTGGACGACGTGATCACTCGCTTCGGCCTGTCGTGGCACGCAAGCGACGACGTGCTGCTGTATGGGGCGGTGTCCGAGGGCTACCGACCGCCCGGCTTCAACCGCGCCGCCGCTGCGGGGGTGGCAACCGCGCAAGGCGTGGCGGCGCGGGGCAACGACGGCCCCGGCGGCTTCCCGGACTACTTCATTCCCGTCACCTACCGCAGCGACAGCGTCCAGAACATGGAGTTCGGCTGGAAGGCGGTGCTGATGGACCGGATGTTGCGGCTCAACGGCTCCATCTACAGCATCAACTGGGACGACATTCAGGTGTCCCACTTCGACTCGCAGAACATCTCCATCTTCACCATCGTCGACAACGGCGGCGACGCGGAAATCCGCGGCCTCGACGTGGACATGGAGTGGCTGGCCTCGGACAACCTTTCGATCTACGGGGCGCTGTCCTACAACGACACCGAGTTGGTGGCGGTGAATCCCACCTTCGACTTCGTGGTGGCAGACGTCGGCAGCCAACTGCCGCTGACTCCGGAACTGCAATTCAACGTGCGGGGTCGCTACGAGTGGGAGATGGCCGGCGGCATGGCGCACTGGCAGCTTTCGCTCAAGTATGCCGGCGAGAGCTTCAACTCCCTGGTTGACATCCCCGGCACCGACCCGCGCAAGGTGCAGGATTCCTACGCCATCGTCGACGCAAGCGCCGGCTATCGCAGCAACGAGGGTTGGGCGGCGGAACTCTTCATCGACAACCTCACCGACGAACGCGCGCAGTTGCACATCAACCGCCAGGACTTCCGCGAGCGCATCACGACCAACCGCCCGTTGACCGTGGGCCTCAGGGTTTCGTGGGAGATGCTGTAGCGGCCACGACTGGGCTCGCTTGCTTGGGCGAGGGCCACGCGCATTTGGCGGTGCCAAGTGTGCGCCTTGCGGCGCGTCAGTTTCTGCCGCGGACGGCTGAGGCCATGCTTGCCGCTAGCCTGACGCCGGCATGAGTCCCGACCCGTCGATGTCTGCCGAGGCACCTTCCGACGAAGGTACGACCGACCTTGCTGCCCAAATCAAGGCGATTCAGGCCGACATGCGGGCTGGGCGGATGCAGGAGGGGGCGGCAGCGGCGGAGCGACTGCTGGCTGAGGGGCATCCGCCGCACGAAGCCCTCTACTGCCTGGCGGTTTGCCGGCGTTACCTTGGCCAAGGCGAGGCCGCCCTCCGGGCGCTCGATCAGCTCGCCGAACGGGCCCCGAACTACGCCCGAGGCTGGCAGGAACGTGGTCACCTGCTGCGGGCGATGGGTCAGGCGACGCCGGCAACGTCCGCCTTTCGCCGCGCCGTCCGGTACAACGATGCCCTGCCAGCGTGCTGGCAGGCGCTGACGGAACTCGCGCAGGAAACCGGCGACGCGGACCTCCGCCGCCGCGCTCTCGCCCGGGTCGACTACCTGAGGTCTCTCCCCGAAGAACTGATCGCGGTGCAGAGCTTCGCGAACGAAGGCCGAACCCTGCTCGCCGAGCGCCTGTGCCGCGACTTTCTCAAGCGCAATCCCAAGCATGTCGAGGCCATGCGCCTTTTGGCCTCGTTCGGCGCATCGCACGGCATCTACGACGACGCCGAGTTTCTGCTCGAGAGCGCGCTCACCTTCGAGCCCGGCAACCGTCGCGCCCGCATCGACTACATCGACGTGCTGCACAAGCGGCAGAAGTACGAGCAGTCGCTGCACGCGGCAGAGACGCTGCTGAACGCCAACCCCGACGACCCCATCGCCCAGCTCTCCTATGCCAATCAGGCCGCTGCTGCCGGCAGGTTCGACGAGGCCATTCGTATCTACGACGAGGTGGACGCTGGCAATCCGGGCGCCACCTTCACCGGACCAACCTTGCAGCTCACCCGAGGCCATGCCCTCAAGGCCACCGGACGGGTGGCACAAGCCGTGGATGCCTACCGCGGCGCGTACCACCTGCGAGGCAACTTCGGCGATGCCTTCTGGAGTCTCGCCAATCTCAAGACCTATCGCTTCACCGCCGACGAACTCGCACAGATGCAGGCCGTGGCCCAGGCGCCGGACACGCCGGAGGAAGACCGCATCCATGTCCTGTTCGCCCTCGGCAAGGCGTTCGAGGACGCCGGCGATGCCGACGGTGCCTTCGGCTTCTACCAGAAGGGCAATTCGCTCCGCCACGGCCAGCATCCGCACGAAGCCGCACAGGTTTCCGAGCGCATGAAGCTGCAGCAGGAAGTCTGCACGGCAGAGTTCTTCAAGCAACGCGAAGGCTGGGGCTGCCCTGCCCCGGACGCTATCTTCGTGGTGGGCCTGCCCCGCGCCGGCTCCACCCTCATCGAGCAGATCCTCGCCTCCCACTCCGCCATCGACGGCGCGTTGGAGTTCCACCACATCGGTGCCATTGCCCAACGCCTCGATGGCCGGCGGCGGCGCGGGCAGGCGCCCCGCTATCCGATGCGGCTTACGGAACTCACCGCCGACAACGCCCGCGAACTCGGCGAGCGCTTTCTCCGAGACACCCGCATACAGCGCCGCGACGCCCCCTTCTTCATCGACAAGATGCCCAACAATTTCCGTCACCTAGGCCTCATCCACATGATCCTACCGAATGCTCGCGTGATCGACGCCCGGCGCCAACCGATGGCCTGCTGTTTCAGCAACTACAAGCAACTATTCGCGAACGGCCAGGAATTCAGCTACGACCTCGAGGCCCTCGGCACCTACTACCGCGACTACGTGGCGTTGATGGAACATTGGGATCGCGTGCTGCCGGACAAGGTGCTGCGCGTGCAGTACGAAGACGTGGTGGCAGACCTCGAGACGCAAGTGCGCCGGATGCTGGATTTCCTGGGATTGCCCTTCGAGCAAGCCTGCCTCGATTACCACCGCACCGAGCGCGCCGTGCGCACGCCGAGTTCCGAGCAGGTGCGGCAGCCGATTTTCCGGGAGGGGCTGGACCAGTGGCGGCAGTTCGAGGGGCATCTTGGCCCGCTTCGGCAGGCTCTCGATGGTTGACGAACTTTCGGGCCAGGCGAAGGAGCTGAGCCAGACTCGCGGCTATGCCTTTGGCGCCGCTGAATCGGGCGCGGTCGAAGGCGCAGCCGACGCCCTCGCCCGCTATGGCTTTTGCGTCATCGACAACGTGATCCCACACCAGGACGTGCCTGCCATCCGTGACGAAGTCGATCGCGCCGAAACCGCCATCGCCGGCAACATGGGGGCGATTCGAGACTGGCTCGCCAAACACCAAGGCAGCACCGAGTCCATCGCAGCGACCAAGGCTGCGCTCGAAGCCGCCCCTGGCAACATCGAGCTTCGCCCGGTGCGGCGCGTCGGCCTGCCGCCAAAGCCACCCAACGATATCGTTTGGCTGCCGCGCTACGCCCGCCATCTTGCCCACCCGACCCTCGTCGGCATCGCCCAGCGAGTGCTCGACGATCACCTCAAGATCGCCCAACTGCACTTGCGCCCGATCGCCGCTGGGGACGGCGATGCGCCGGGCGGCTTCGGCCAGGCCCGCTACCGCGGCCGAGCGGATACGCGCGAATGGCACACCGACTGGCCGCACGACCTTTCGGCTTACGGCGCGGATCAACCGCTGCAGAACGCCGGCTGCATTCGCCAGCCCTTCCCGGACGTGGCCATGTGTCTGGTGATGATCTGGTATCTCACCGACGTCGACGCGGACTCCGGCGCAACTTGGGTGGTGCCGGGCTCACACAGAGACGGACGCAACCCCCGTGGCCCAGAAGACGGCATCACGGTCACGGCACCCATACCGGGCGACATGCAGGTGAGCGCCAAGGCCGGCGCTGTCTTCATCCAAGATTCCCGCACCTGGCACGCCTCCACCATGCACAACACGTCAGGCCGCAAGCGCGTGGCGGTGGTGAATCGCTGGTGCCCTTGGTGGCTGTCCGTGGACGACTACGCGCCGGGCGGCGTCTTCAACACGGTCTGCCGGCCCCTCTCGCAAGCCGAGTTCAAGGCGTTGCCGGAAGATGCGCAGCCGTTCTTCCGCCACGTCTGCCCCGACGAACATGACACCCTGCAACAACCGGTGCTGGACCGCGCCGGCGCCGCAGCAAGGCGCAACCGCTTCGGCTACGCCCAGCTCGCGACAGACCCCGACGGTCTCAGAGCCGCCAACCAGCACATCCACGTCCCCATCCGCGACTCGACGCCGTGACCGGAGGCCGAGGCTTCCTGGAAGCTTGGGCCGTAGAACGCGATTCCTATGGGACAACTTGCCACGCCCCGCGCGGAATCTGTCCATGCGTTCAACGCCGGCGCGGACAACCCCGCCCCTACGGGGACACTTGGGCAGTTGGGTTTCTGGCGGCTAGGAGCCTACGCCGTAGAAACTAGCGCAAAAAAAGTGAGTGGATGCGCTGGCCTCTAGCGCGCCGTCTTCTGGAGGGAGGGCGTCCCGCCCTCCATCGCGCCCGCGGGGGCGCGCATCCTTGT
>VXSY01000254.1 GCA_009837725.1 Gammaproteobacteria bacterium
TCGCTACCCTGCAGCAGGCTGCCTGATGTCCGAGATGTCCTGAACCCGTACAGCCAATTGACGCCTGCGCCCGAACGGTGCATGGTTCCGCGCGCTCACGCGCCGGGACGGCGCGTGCGTGCGCCAAGACGGGGTGCGACGGCGTGAACGCAGTCGGCAGGCAAATGGCGCGCATGTTGCATGGATGCGCGGCTTGAGGCGCGGGCCGTCCGGTCCGCATCGGGGCAACCAACCCACACCATGTGTTCGATGAACGGAAAGGAGCGAGAGCACTTACATGAGCAAGAGCAAGTTGGAGTACATTTGGCTCGACGGCAACAGGCCGACGCAGAGTCTGCGCGGCAAGACGCGGGTGGAGACGGACTTCGGCGGCACGCTGGAGGACTGTCCGGTGTGGTCGTTCGACGGCAGTTCGACGCAGCAGGCGGACGGCAGCTCGTCGGACTGCCTGCTGAAGCCGGTGGCGATCTTTCCTGACCCCTGCCGCAAGAACGCATACCTCGTTATGACCGAGGTGCTGAACGCCGACGGCACGCCGCACGAGTCGAACGGCCGTGCCACCATCGAGGACGACGACGACGATTTCTGGTTCGGCTTCGAGCAGGAGTACTTCCTGTGGGACACCCAGACCAACCTGCCGCCCGGCTTCCCCGCTGGCGGCTATCCACCCCCGCAGGGGCCGTACTACTGCTCGGTGGGCGGCGCCAACGCCTTCGGCCGCAACATCATCGAGGAGCATCTCGACGCCTGCCTTGAGGCTGGCATCAATGTCGAGGGCATCAACGGCGAAGTGGCGGCCGGCCAGTGGGAGTTCCAGGTGTTCGCCAAGGGCGCAGCCCGCGCTGGCGACGAGACGTGGATCGCCCGCTACATTCTGGAGCGCGTCGCCGAGGATCACGGCTATGCCATCAACTGGCATCCAAAGCCGCTAGGTGACACGGACTGGAACGGTTCCGGGATGCACGCCAACTTCTCCAACGGCCCCATGCGCGATTCCGGCGAGGAGGGCACGTTCACGAAGATCTGCGAGCACTTCGGCAACCACATCGACCGCCACATCGTCGTCTATGGCGCCGACAACAACAAGCGCCTCACCGGCGCGCACGAGACCCAGTCGATCGACAAGTTCAACTACGGCGTCTCGGACCGCGGCGCATCCATCCGCATCCCCATCGCCACCATCGACGATGGCTGGAAGGGGCGGCTGGAAGACCGGCGACCGGCCTCCAATGCCGACCCGTACAAAGTCGCGGCGGCCATCGTCAAGACGACGAAGGAAGCGCTGGCGTAGTTCCGCTTGCGGGAACGGGCTGGCAGCGAGCATGGTGCAAGCTGCCAGCCGCGCAGCCCGCGGGGGGCGCCTAGTCCGGGCCGAGTCAGCGCGCCCTAACGGGCGCGTCGGCGGTTGCTTCGCAACTGCTTGCCTCCTTACTTCGCTTGCGCTCACGACTTCGGCTAGGAGCCGGCGCCGTTTTCTACGGCGCAGCCTCGTAGCGTGAAACCTATTGCCGTCACGATGGGCGATGCGAGCGGTGTAGGGCCGGAGATTCTCCTGCGCCGCTTTGCCGCTGGCCTGCTCGACGGCATTGTTGCCTATGGCGATGCAGCGATTCTTGCGCGGGGGGCCGAGATGCTGCGGCTGCGCATCGCCTTGCATGTCGTGGCTTCACCCGGGGAGGTTCTGCCTCACTGCCTCAATGTAGTTGACCTGGGTGCGCTCTCGGCCGCAGACCTGACGCCCGGTGAGCTGAATGCGAAGGCCGGTGCGGCGGCCTTGCACTACGTCGAGCGTGCCACCCAAGATGCCTTGGCGGGCGAAGTGGCCGCTATGGTTACCCTGCCGATGAACAAGGAGGCGACCGGGCGCACCCGTCCGGGCTTCATCGGCCACACCGAGGCCATTGCAGCGCTCTGTGGCGCGGACGACTACGCGATGATGCTCGCGACCGAGGATGTCGCCGTCACCCACGTGAGCACGCACGTCTCCTTGGCAGAGGCCATCACCCGCGTGACCCCGGCCCGGATCGACACCGTAATCCGCCTGACGCACCAAGCGCTCACGCGGTTCCTGCCACGCCCGCGCATCGCCGTGTGCGGCCTCAATCCTCACGCTGGCGAAAACGGCCTCATGGGCACGGAAGATCGCGACGTCATTGCCCCCGCCATCGCCCGTGCCCGATCCCGGGGCCTCGAAGTGACGGGCCCTCACCCTGCCGACACGGTCTTCTACCAAGCCATCCACAACGACGCCCACGACGCCATCGTTTGCATGTACCACGACCAAGGCCACGCCCCCATGAAGCTCATCGGCTTCGAGAGCGGCGTCAACGTTACCATCGGCCTGCCCATCGTCCGCACTTCTGTGGACCACGGCACCGCCTTCGACATCGCCTGGCAGGGCAAGGCATTCACCGACTCGCTGGGCCACGCCCTCAACTACGCAAGAAAGCTGATCGGCGCAGGAACGTAGAGCAAGGTTCCCGCGCAAACCGTTGCCGCGAGCCCCCGCAATCGCCAACATGCTTGCCATGCTGCACACCCTCGCCATCGCCAACTACCGTTCCCTGCGTGATGTAGTGCTTCCGCTGGAGCGGATGAATCTCGTCACGGGCGCCAACGGCAGCGGCAAGTCCAACCTCTACCGGGCGCTGCGCCTGTTGTCCGAGACCGCGTTCGGCGGCGGCGTGCAGGCCATCGGCCGCGAGGGTGGCCTGAGTTCGGTGCTTTGGGCCGGCCCCGAGCAGTTCGCGAAGTCTGTCAGGCGGGGCGAACACCCGGTGCAAGGCGGCCCGCGAAGGGACCCGGTGAACCTGCGGCTCGGCTTCGGCGGTGACGACTTCAGCTACTCAATCGAGTACGGCCTGCCGGTGCCGGTGCCGCGAACGATGTTCGGCAAGGACCCGGAGATCAAGCGCGAGGTCATCTGGCACGGCGACACCTGGCACGAACGCCGCGCCTTGGTGGATCGCAAGGGCGGGCTCGTCCGCAGCCGCGACGAGAATGGCGCATGGCAGGTAGTGGAGCAGCATCTGCCCACCTTCGACAGCATGGTGTCGCGCATTGCCGACCCTGAGCGCGCACCGGAAGCGGTGCTGCTGCGCGAGCAAGTTCGCTCATGGCGCTTCTACGACCACTTCCGCACCGATGCGGACGCTCCGGCGCGACACGCGCGCATCGGCGTGCGCACGCCCGTGATGAGCAACGACGGCCACGATCTCGCCGTGGCCTGGCGAACGATCATGGAAATCGGCGATGCCGATGCGCTGGCGGCGGCCGTCGAGGATGCCTTTCCCGGTGCCGAGGTGGAGGTGGAGGAGCAAGCGGACACCTTCCAGCTCCTGTTTCGCCAGCACGGGCTGCTGCGGCCGCTGTCCCAGGCGGAGCTGTCGGATGGCACGCTGCGCTACCTGCTGTGGATCGCGGCCTTGCTGACGCCGCGCCCGCCGTCGCTGATGGTGCTGAACGAGCCCGAGACCAGCATCCACCCAGACCTATTGCCGGCCTTGGCACGCCTCATGCGCCACTCGGCAACCGAGACGCAAGTGTGGGTGACGTCGCACGCGACGGCGCTGGTGGAGGCGCTCACGGAGTCTGGCGACTGCAACCACATCCAACTCGACAAGGACATGGGCGAGACGACCTTGAGCAACTTTGCCCCGCTGGAACTGCCCCCTTGGCGCTGGCCACCGCGTTAGCGGTAGAGTGCGCCCCTTTGGCTCAAGGCATGGGAGGGCAGGGGAATGGTCATCGTCAACGGAAGGATCGAGACCACCGCGGACAACATCGCACACCTCAAGGCGGCGATTGCGGCGATGGAGACGGCGAGTCGCGCCGAGGACGGCTGCGACGACTACACCTTCTCGGTGGAACTCAACGATCCGAACGTGATCCGCATCACGGAGAAGTGGCGTGACATGGAGGCGCTCGCCGCCCACTTCGCCAGCCCGCATATGGCAGAGTTCCAGAAGGCCATGCGCGAGCGGCCGGGCAAGGGCGGCGGCGTGGCGTTCTACGAGGCGACAGAGGTGGCGCCGCCACGGTAGCGCATGAGGAAGGCCACCCGAAGGAGGGCGACGCATGCGTCGCCCTGTCCGGCAGCCGGGTGCGGCGTCGCCAAGTCCGACAGATTGCTAGGAGCGAGCGCCATAGAAACGGCGCTGGCTCCTAGCCGGAGGGTGAGCGTAAGGGAACCCGTAGGCCAGCCGTTGCGAAGCAACTGCCGACGCGCTCGCAGAGCGCGCTAGCCGAGCCGGCACGCCGGTTGGGGGCTGGTCCCCTTGCGAGGCGGTTTCTCAGTAAATCCCCGCCTCGAGCCCCGCGGCCAGTGCCATGCCTAGGTCCCGGCAGGCTTGGAGGTGTTCCGGCAGCACCGCACCTTGGGCGATGACGGGTTCCTGCACTTCGTTGAACGGGTAGCCGCCGATGATGCGGCGCAGGGCCCGCAGCGCGCCGGAACCGTCGTTGCCGGCGCTGATGAAGATGCCGCAGGGCAAGGGGGCGATCCTGCCTTCCACGGGATAGAAGGTGCGGTCCAGGAAATCCTTCATGGCCCCGGACATGTAGCCGAAGTTCTCCGGCGTGCCGAGGAGCACGCCGTGCGCCCACAGCAAGTCGTCCGGGGCCGCGTCCTTGGCCATGAGAAAGCGCGTCTCAACCTCCTCGATCAGCGGGTCGGTGGCACCGTTGCGCACGGCGCCGGCCATGGCTCGGGTGTTGCCTGTCTGCGTGTGATAGACGATGAGCAGGTGCTTGATGTGCGCGAGTCCTATACTGCCAAGGATGAAAGATAGCCCGCTTCGTCGTCCGCTGCCGTGACCGTCGATCTCGCTGCCATTCGTGCCGCCCGCAATCGCATTGCGGAGCATGTAGCGGTCACTCCCTTGGCGCCGTCGCGCACGCTTTCGGCGTTGACGAAGCGCGACCTGGTGCTGAAGTTCGAGAATCTGCAGTTCACGGCGTCGTTCAAGGAACGCGGTGCACTCAACCGGCTCTGCCTCTTGTCCGAAGATGAGCGAGAACGGGGCGTCGTCGCCATGTCGGCCGGCAATCACGCTCAAGCGTTGGCCTATCACGGCGGCCGGCTGAAGGTTCCCGTCACCATCGTCATGCCGAAGAACACGCCGAACGCCAAAGTGCGTCAGACCAGTGTCTTCGGCGCGGAGGTGTTGCTGCGCGGCGATACCTTCGCGGCAACTCTTGCAGTAACGCAGGAGCTTGCGGCGAAGCGAGGCGCCACACTCGTCCATCCATTTGACGACGAGGCCGTGATCGCTGGGCAAGGCACGCTGGGTCTTGAACTCCTCGAACAGGCGCCCGACCTTCACACCATCGTCGTACCGGTCGGCGGCGGGGGCCTCATCGCCGGCGTCGCGGTAGCGGCGCGCAGCATCCGCCCCGACATCCGCGTCGTCGGCGTTCAGACGGAACGCTTCGCCGCAGTGCATGACGCGTTGCATGGCAATGAGTCCAGTGCGACCCGACCGGGGACGGTGGCGGAAGGTATCGCCGTCGAAACGCCGGGAAGCATCACGCTGCCCCTCATCCGCGAACACGTAGACCGCGTGGTGACGGTGACCGAGCCCGAGATCGAGGATGCCGTGTTTGCCTTGCTGGAAGTGGAGAAGACTGTCACCGAAGGTGCTGGCGCCTGCCCACTGGCGGCGGTGAAGGCCTACCCGGACATTGGCGCTGGCGGAGTCACCGCGCTGGTGCTGACCGGCGGCAACATCGACATGATGATCCTGTCCTCCATCCTGCAACGCGGCCTCGTCCGCACGCACCGTCTCGTCCGCATCAAGGTGGAAGCGCCCGACGTGCCGGGCGCGATGGCGGACCTAACCCGAATTCTGGGCGATCTCGACAGCAACATCGTCGACATCGCGCACTAACGCGCTTTCGCTGCCTCCACGGTACGCACGACGGCCATCGAGTTCGTGTTGCAGATGCGGGGCGAAGAGCAGGTGGAAGCCGTGCTGGAATCCCTGCGTGGTGCCGGCTATGACGCTGCGGAGAGTTAGGAGGTTGTCAGATCTCAACCGCGACGGAAAGGAGCAGCCGACGAGGGTTGAAGCGGTTGCGAGGCAGTCCGAAGGTGGGGTCGCGGGCGTAGGGGTTCATGTTGTAGCCGGTCTGCCGGTCGAAGACGTTGAAGAGGTCTGCGCGCAGGGTCGCCACGAGGCCGCCCCGAATGTCGATACGCTGGCGGTACGACAGGTCCACCTGCCAGTGGGCTGGGCTGCGGCGGCTGCCGGCGGGCTCGGCGTGGCGGATGGTTGACGAGTAGTACGAGGGCAGGCCATAGGCCAAGGCGTCCCATGCCTCCCACGGCTGCCCGGACTGGTAGACGCCGAAGATGCCCGCCGTCACGCGCCACGGCAGGTCGAGATGGCCGAACACCTTCACCAGATGGGGACGGTCGCCGCGCAGTACACCGTCCTTTGCGTCCCAGAGCTGGCGACCGTAGCCGTCGGCGAGGTTCGACGAGCCGATAAAGCGGTTGGCGTCGTTGACCGCGCTGGTGTTGTCCTGGTCGAAGTTGCCCGTGTAGCGGCTGCGAACGTAGGACGCGTGGAGCGCGCCCCGTGCGCCGCGCCACTCGACCTCTACGGAGGCTTCCCAATACTCGGTGTAGGCGTCGTCGAGTTCCGCGATGACGTAGCTGGATCCGCCGATCTCGGCCCGAATCCGGTCGAGGTCGGGAACATACAGACCCTTGGCGGCGATGTGCGGCGGCGCGTTGTCGTAGCCGCGAGACCCGTTCCAGGTGTCCTCCCAGAAGTGCGCGCCCTCGCGTCGCCGAAGGTGTGCCCGCACCGCTACGGCGGGCGACAGCGCGTGCGTGGCGCCAACCGTCCACTCGTCGATTCGTCGCGGCTCGAGACTGGCCTCGAACACCTTGCCCGACGAACCGGGCAGCGGGTCGTGGGCGATGATGCCGCCGCCTTCGTCGAACAGCACCCGCAGCGTCGCGCGGCTGTTGCGATCCCAGGACGCGGCGCGAGCGAGCGAGCTCGCTGCCGGGTGATAGCGCGCGAAGCCGACGAACACCTCGTCGTCGCCACGGACCTTCCACCTCGCCGCAAGGCGGGGCTGGATCATGTCGCGCCAGCCGATCCTGTACATGCGATACCTCCGCCCGGGTGCGACGACGTACCCCGAATAGGCCCCGGGCGCGGCGCGCAGGCCCTGGCCGTACAGGACATCCTCGCTGAAGAGGACCCCTAGGTTGAAGGCGAGGTTGCCGTGGCGGATCGCGTCATTCAGCTCCAGCGAAGCGGTTTCCGTGGACGAGACGATCGGGTCAACCACGCTGCCGTCCAACTGCCTGAGGCTCATCTGCTGCACGGTCGCCACATAGAAGATGGGCGTGCCGTCAGAGGCGAGGTCGACGCCGCCAGGCACCGTGATGGTTCCCCAGCCGTTGGACGTGCGAAGCAGGCGCTCGCGTGCCTCGGCGCGACGCACCCCGACATGCAGCGCGTGGCTCGTGGTGCCCCAGTCGAGTTCGTGATCGATGGCGATATCCAAGCCACGGCGAGAAAACGCCTGTTCCCCGATTTGCGGATGCGCGCCGACCGCGCCGCCACCTATCCGGCGGCCAGCCGCGTCTAGGTAGCCGTAGCGGTCGATCAGCCCACCGACGGCGGCGTTGTAGTCGACGGCACCCTCGATCCGCGCCGGCACCTGGAGCTGCCCCATTTCGTCGAGACGCTTGATGTCCAGCGAGCCTTGCAGCGAAGGCCGAACGGTGAGCAGCACGTCCGGCAGTTCGAAACCACGCAAGACATACTCGCTGTAGCGGAACGACAGCCGCGGTCCCACCGTCGGCACCCACGAGCCGTCGACGCTGCCGATGTCCTGTTCGGTGCGGCCGCCCAGGGAAACCGAGTCGGCATCGTGAGGGCCGATGGACACGCCTCGCTCGTCGCGCCCGGACGTGCGCCAGGCAGCATGGAGCAGGACGCTGTCCCACGGCGCATAGGTCAGTTTCCCGTAGTACTCCTCTCGCCGGCTCGAGTGGTCCTTGGTCGGTCCGTACGCGGTTGCCCTATTGGCGCGCTTGGCCCACGGTCCGTAGAACGAGCCGTAGGCGAACAGCTGAGACGGCAACAACGGGCCGCCGGCGGATGCGCTGAGCCATATCTTATCAGGCCGTTCGGCCGGTGGCGACTCGCCAAGTGGCCTCTGCTCGGCCACCAGTCCGTGCGGCACGGCGGCGAACTCGACCCGGGCCTTGAGTTGGTCGGTGCCGGTCCTGGCCATGGAGTCCATGGTGAATCCGCCGCTGCGGTTGAAGCCAATGGCATCGACGCCGCCGCGCACGAAGGTCACCTGGTCGATGTCGTGGGTCGAGGGTTCCGCCGACAGCGTGCCGAACATCGGCAGCGAGACATCCACACCGTCGAACCGATAGACGTTGTCCTGCCCGTTGCCGCCGGCGGAGGGCCCGCGCACCAGCTCCTCCGTGTACTGCACGCCGGGTGCGAGCTTGACTAGGTCGCGGTAGTCGCGAGCCACCGGCAGGGCCGCCACGGAGTCGCCATCGATGGCATCCGCAACCAGCGCGCCTTCGCGCACGGTGACGCGCTGGGCGACGACCACGAGTTCCTCGATTTTGCCGCCCACCGGCGTGCCCACCACGACCGCCAGAGAGGTCACTTAGCCCAGCAACACGTCGGCATCCAAGACACGGCGCTTCTGACCTGGTACCGCAAGGGCGACCCGGTAGCGTCCGGGCACGAGATCCGGAAGCGTGAACCGCCCTGTCGCATCCGTCCTGGCCCGCCTCGGCGACGGCATCGATGCGCCCGCCGCCACCACCCCGATGTTCGCCACGCCCACACCGTCGCGTTCGACCGTACCCTCGATGCGGCCCGTCTGTTGCGCCAAGCTGCCGGCGCTCGCGAGCAGCAAGCAGGCGCCGAGAATGCAACGGCAGAATCTCACGCCGGCAACCTCCCGCGCCGACGCCGGCATCCCCTCCCTCGACACTCGAGCGCCCCTATGAATCAACCCGAACCGTGACGATCTCGGTGTCGTGGTATTGCTGGTGGCGCACAGACGTTGCGTAGTGGCGCAGCAGACGCAGGGGAGTTTCCGACTCGTTGGGGAGCTCCGTTACGCCTTCGCTCAGCATTGCCAGTTGGTCCTCGAGGTTGACGTCGGTGCCGCTGGCGATGAACTCGAGGTCAGCGGCCTTGCCGTCTCGCCTCGCCACAAGCAAAAGCCCGCGATCCGTGCCGGAGGCGCCGTTGGCGAGGAGGGTGTGCACGGTCTCCTCGGCAACGGCACGCAAACGGGAGGTCATGGTTTCGTCGCACCGCGCCTTGCTCGCGAAGCGGCACAGGAAGCCGTCGATTTCGGCAAGGGAGGACGCGGAAAGGGCGGTGCGCAGGCGCCTTGGCCGCGCCGCGGTCAGGTCGAGAAAACCGGAAAGGAGGATCACGGTGATGCCGCCCGCTGTCATCCCATGCCCCAGCAGTTCCCCCCAGGCACCGGTCAAGAACTGCGGATACACCAAGTCGAACTGGAACGCGAGGCCCACCCAGAAGGCGAACCCCACGATCAGGCTCTTGCGGTAGTCGAGCCCGTCGGCTGTCAGGATCTTCACGCCGAACACGAACAATAGCGCGACGATCACGGCGAGGTAGGCGCCAGCCACCGGCCCCGGCATCGCCACGATCAAGGCGACCAGTTTCGGCATGAAGGCAAGGGCGACGAACAGGATGCCGGCGCACACGCCGACAGAGCGAGCCGTGATGCCCGTCAGCTCGGCGATGGCGACACCGCTGCCATAGGTGGTGTTCGGCACCGTGCCGCCGATGCCGGACAGCAGATTGCCAAGCCCGTCGGCATTGATGGCACCTTGGATGGAGCGGAAGTCGATGGCGCGCGCCTGCCGCCACGAGGCACGCTGAATGGCGATGGCATCGCCCAGCGTGTCCATGGCACCAACCAGCGTGACGATCAGGAAGCCCGGCAGCAATGCCCAGAAGGCGCTGCCGAAGGTCAGGTCGAGGCCGGGATAGGCACTGAACTGCGGCAATCCAAGCCATGGTGCGGCCGCCACCCGCTCGATGTCGTAGATGCCGAAAGCGAGCCCAGTGAAGCCGCCGACGACGAGACCGATTGCGGGTGCCCACACCCGCCACGCTCCGGACAGGCGGAGCGCGACGAGGACGATCGCCGCCAGGGTCACGAGCGCGGTGACCGGCGCCCCCAACTCTGGCGCATCGGCGGGAACATCCTCCATCTTCTTGAAGACGATGGGGGCAAGGCTGACGGGAATCAGCATCAGCACGGTACCTGCAACGGTGGGCGTGAACACGCGCCGCAGCAATGCCATCTTCGCGCCAAGCACGAACTGCACCAGGGAGGACATGACGATCAACGTCGCCAGCAGCCCCGGCACTCCTTCGGCGAGTGCGGTCACGCTCATCGGCAGGAAGGCGGTCGTGCTGCCCATGATGAGGATGTAGCCAGCCCCAATTCGACCCAGCCGAACCGACTGCACGACCGTTACCAGGCCGCTCACAACCAGCGCCGCAAACACGGCCCAATTGAGGTATGCCTCGCTCTGTCCGGCGACGCTGATCAGGATCGCCGGCGTCAGCACCACGCCGCCGAGCGCGACCATTGCATACTGGATCCCCAACCCGACAGTCAGCGGCAGCGGCGGTCGCTCATCGGCTTCGTAACGGACTTCGTGCTCGGCGGACGGCATGGGCTTCCTGCAACTTGACGGGGTGCGAAGTGTAGTGGCGCTGACTTGAGCGAAAGGAACGCGCTGAACTATTCGGCGGTGGTCCAGCCGCCCTGGAGTTGGACGCTCGCAAGGGCAGGCCCACCGCCCGGTTTGCTGGCGGCGTAGCGTGCGCGGAGGGGCCGGCCATCGGCCTTGGACTCCTCGATGTCCCTCCAGGTGATCGACGACAGTGGCACCTTGACGCGGCCGGACCATTGCGGCTCCACCAGCTCCGAACACTGACCGACGCAGAGATAGAAGAACCGCTCGCCGGGGCGGCCCTGCACGAACGGGCCAGCGAAGTCCGGCATGCCCTTGATCTTGCCTTGGCGCACGGTCACGGTCAGGTCGAACGAAATGTCGTTGCCGGCCGCGTCGATGTAGTCGAGGCGTTCGGCCTTGGCGCCCTTGCCGCGTTGCAGACAGAAGGCAAACCCCTCCGGCGGCTCGGCCAAGACGATCATCAGGTAGAGCTCATCGGCCAAACTGGCTTTCCTCGCCTGGCGACGCTTGATGTGCTCGAGGAACCCGGCGCGCGCCGTTGAGGCGGAACTCGTCCAGGAAGCGAAGGATGTCGGTTGGCGAAAGTTCCCGGCAACGCTCCAGGTACTCGTCTGTGAAGTACTGAACCGGGCGCGACCGAGGGTGTTCGTCAGGGTGGGTCATCGCGCTCCGTCCATCCTTCAGGCGGTTTGCAGGTTGACGAGGTCGCCGGTCGATTCGTCGTCGCCGCGTTGGGTCATGGCTCGGCGGGGGTCCAAGGCGTCGCGGACGCCTTCGCCGACGAAGATTAGCAGGGTCAAGAGCAGTGCCAGCGTGATGAAGACAGAGATACCGAGCCACGGGGCGTGCAGGTTGGCCTTGGCGGCCGACAGCAGGCGGCCGAACGACGGCGAGTCAAGCGGCAGGCCGAAGCCGAGGAAGTCGAGCGCCGTGAGCGAAGTGATGGAGCCGTTTAGGATGAAGGGCAGGTAGGTGAGGGTGGCCACCATAGCGTTCGGCAGCACGTGGCGGCGGAGGATCGTCATGTCCGAGACGCCGAGCGCCTTGGCGGCACGCACGAACTCGAAGTTGCGCGCGCGCAGGAACTCGGCGCGCACCACACCCACGAGCGCCATCCAACTGAAGAGCGACAGTATGACGAGGAGCCAATAGACGTTCGGCTCGACGATGCTGGCGAGGATGATGAGCACGAAGAGGATGGGCAGACCCGTCTGAATCTCCACGAGTCGTTGGCCCAGCAAGTCGACGAGGCCGCCGAAGTAGCCTTGCAGCGCGCCGACGGTTACGCCGATGGCGGAACTGATGGCGGTGAGCCCGAGCCCGAACAGCACCGATAGCCGGAACGAGTACAGGAGCTTGGCGAACACGTCCGTGGCGCCGCCGTCGGTGCCGAGGATGTGCGTACCGTCCGGTGGCGACGGCGTGATCTCGTAGGAGTAGTCGATGGTGTCGTGCGAGAAGCGAAGTGGTGGCCAGATGGCCCAGCCGTCCTCCTCGATCAGCGCCATCACGAACGGGTCGCGGTACTCCGCCTCCGTCTCCAGCACGCCGCCGAGTTCCACCTCTGAATAGTTGAACAGGATCGGGAAGTGGAGCTTGCCGCCCTGCGAGAACAGGATGGGCTTGTCATTGGCGATGAACTCCGCCGCCAGCGAGGCGGCGAAGAGCACGAGGAATATGCGCAGCGACCAATAGCCGCGGCGATTGGCGCGGAAGAGTTCGAGCCGGCGGCGATTGAGGGGTGTGAGTGCCATCGCTACGCCTCGGTCAGTCGCGCTTCTCGAAGTCGATGCGCGGGTCCACGAAGGTGTACACCACATCGCCAATGAGCTGCATGGTGAGGCCAATCAGCGTGAAGCAGAAGAGCGTCCCGAAGAAGATCGGATAGTCGCGCTTCACCACCGCCTCGTAGCCCAACAGGCCAATGCCGTCGAGCGAGAAGATCACCTCGATCAAGAGCGCCGCCGTGAACAGTAGCCCCACGAACGCTGCCGGAAAGCCGGCGATGACGATCAGCATGGCGTTGCGAAACACGTGCCCGAACAGCACGCGGCGCTCCGTGAGCCCCTTGGCGCGGGCCGTGAGCACGAACTGCTTGTTCACCTCTTCGAGGAAGCTGTTCTTGGTGAGCATCGTCAGAGTGGCGAAGCCGCCGATGGTGAGCGCGGTCAGGGGCAGGGCGAGGTGCCAGAGCCAGTCGGTGACCTGTGCGTGCCAGGGCAGGTCTTCCCAGCCTTCGGAGACGAGACCACGCATGGGGAACCAGTCGAAGTACGAGCCGCCGGCAAAGAACACGATCAGCAGCACCGCGAACAGGAAGCCGGGCACGGCGTAGGCGGTGAACACGACGGCGCTGGACCAAACATCGAACCGTGTGCCGTCCCGCACCGCCTTGGCCATGCCGAGCGGGATGGAGATCGTATAGATGAGCAGCAGCGACCACAGCCCCAGCGACAGCGAAACCGGCAGTCGTTCCGCCACAAGCTGCATCACCGGCCGGTCCTGAAAATAGCTGTGGCCGAAGTCGAGCTGCAGGTAGTTCCACATCATCACACCGAAGCGCTCGTGCGCTGGCTTGTCGAAGCCGAACTCGGCCTCGAGCCGGGCGACGAACTCCGGGTCCAGCCCCTCGCTGCCCGAATACCCCGTCTGTGTGGCGGGTCCCATGCTCGCCGACGAGACGCTGGCGGTGGACGACATGCCACCGAGTCCTGATGCCGCGATGATGGCCTGCTCCACCGGCCCGCCCGGCGCAAACTGCACGATGACGAAGTTGATCACCATGATCCCGAACAGGGTCGGGACGATGAGAAACAGGCGGCGGAGGAGATAGCGCCCCATCTAGTCCATCCCCCGAAAGCTCGCCACCTTGGCGGCGCGATCTTCGTCGTACCACCAAGTGTCCCAGAACACCTCGCGCTTCAGCGGGCCGTCGAGTTCCGGGCGGCCGAAGCGATCCCAGAACACGGCGCCAATACGGGTCTTGGTCATGCCGGGAACGTAGTAGAAGTTCCACAGCAGCACCCGGTCGAGGGCGCGGATAGCGGCGGTGTAGTCCTCGTAGCTGGTTGCGGCGGTGAGCTGCGAAATCAGGTGATCTACCGCTGGATCGCGCATGTTGGGCCAGTTCAGGCTGTAGTCCTGATCCGCCATCACGCTGTGGAAGCTCTGGAAGATGAGCAGCGTCGGCGTGTAGCTCGGGCGAAACCAATGGGCACCGGCGTCGTAGTCGCCGGAGCGCAATCGGTAGAGCCAATTGGAGATTTCCGGCGACTTGATGCTGGCCGTGATGCCGAGGCGCTTGAGGTTCCTGGTGTAGGGAATGAAGGAGCGGCCGAGGGCCGGCGAGACGGCGACAAAGCGGACATGAAACGGTTCGCCGGTTTCGCCATGGACGAGACGATCGTCGCGCACTTCCCACCCAGCCTCGCGCAGCAGTTGTGCGGCGCGGATGAGATTCTCCCGGTGCCAGCCGCCCCCGCCGTTTGGCGGTGCTTGGTAGGGCTCGGTGAAGGCCCGAGGCGGAACAAACTCGCGCACCGGCTCCAGTAGCGCGAGCTCGCGCTCGTCCGGAAGCTCCCGCGCCGCCAGTTCGCTGCCGTGGAAGTAGCTCGTGGCAAGGCCGAAGAAATCGTAGTTGGTGCGATTCAGCCAGACGAAATCCGACACCAGCCACAGCGCCTCGCGCACGCGCACGTCTTGGAAGCGGGGCTGGTCCAGGTTCCAGAACACGGGCCACCAAAGCCCCCAAGGTTGCTTCACCGGCAGCCACTCGCGGCGGAAGACGCCGGCCTTGAACGCTGGCGTGTCGTAGTCCCGCTCCCAATAGCCCGGCACGTTCTCGACGTGGAAGTCGATCACGTCGCCCTTGACGGCTTCGGTCTTCAGCCGGTCGTCGGCGAAGTAGTCGTACTTCAGCACGTCGAAGTTGAAGCGCCCGCGCATCACCGGCAGGTCGCGTCCCCAGTAATCCGGCACACGCTCCCAGCGAATCCAACGCCCCACCTGAAACTCGCCGACGCGGTAGGGCCCCGAGCCGAGCGGTGGCTCCACCGTGGTGCGGCTGATGTCGCGGCTTTCCCAGTAGTGCTTGGGAATGATGGGCACTTGGCCAATCTGGATGGGCAGCAGCGGGTCGCCCCGCGCATCCTCGCGGATGCGGAAGCGAATCTCCCACTCGCCGATGACCTCCACGGCCTCGATGGGTTCGAGCGGCGTGCTGATGGTGGAGGTTGCATCCTCTCGATAGACCTTGAAGGTATAGGCGACATCTTCCACCGTGAGGGGGCGGCCGTCGTGCCAGTGGGCGTGGTCGCGGATGCGGAAGGCGATCCATGCGCCGTCCGGAGCGATGGCGATGCCGTCGGCAAGGCGGCCATACCAGGTGGAAGGTTCGTCGGCAGCTTCCGTGAGCAGCGAGTCGTGCAGAAAG
>VXSY01000076.1 GCA_009837725.1 Gammaproteobacteria bacterium
GTCGACAACCCAACACCGGCGATTCGCAACGCCAGTTCAGAGCTTCCCTAGCGCCAGAACACCAAGGGAACCGGGGACCCGGAGGGAGGGCGTCCCGCCCTCCAGAGGCCCGGGCCGTGTCGGACAGGCTTGCTCGCATTGTTGGCGTTGTTTGAGGCTGGCGTTTTGTGGGCATTGTCCGGGACCCAGGTTGCGGTGGCCTCGGCCGGCTCCCTGCGTGCGCGCCTTCGGCACGCTTGGAGGGCGGGACGTCCTCCCTCCGAGGGCCCGCGCAAAGTCCGACAGGCTGATAGCGCGTGAAAAGGCGGGCCTTTGGAGGGAAGGCATCCTGCCTTCCCTGCGCGCCATCGGGCGCGCTGACCGCGACCTGTAATGAGAAAGGCGCCTATCGGCGCCAGGGAAGGCAGGATGCCTTCCCTCCGGGGAACGGCTTGTTCACGCGCTAGCCTGTCGGACTTGCGATGGCCCGCCTTGTCACGCGCCAGCAGCCGTCGGACTTAGCGCTACAAGAACCGCTGCCTTCGGACAACGCGTCTAGCCCCGAGCCCCAACCTACATATGGCCTTGCGGCGCAGGATGCCACTTCGTGGCTTTCTGCCGCGCAAACTCCTAGGCTTGCCGCTCTTTTTCCTACCTGATGTGGGGTGTCTATGCCAACGCGGATGCGGCGCGGGTCTGGTTTTATGCTCCTTTGCGTGGCTGCCGGCACACTGCACGCTGCAGGGCCCACGCCTCTTTTTGCCCAGAACGGCGTCGTCGCGTCGCGCTCGCCCATCGCCTCGGAAGTGGGCGTCGAGATCATGCGAACTGGCGGAAATGCCGTCGATGCTGCGGTGGCGACGGGTTTTGCGTTGGCCGTGACCTATGCGTCGGTAGTTTTTTTTTTTGTTTGGGGGTTCCTCCTGATCCACACCGCCGAAGGTGAAGTGGTGGCGAACGACCATCGCGAGAAGGCACCCCTTGCCGCCACGCACGACATGTACCTCGACGAGGAGGGCGAGGTGGTGGAGGGCCTGTCTACCGCTTCGCCTCTTGCCGTGGGCGTGCCGGGCACGGTGGACGGGCTGCTCGCGGCGCTCGAGCGTCACGGCACCATCTCGCGACGAGAGGCGATCGCGCCGGCGGTGCGTCTTGCGCGGGACGGGTTCCCGCTGCCGCACGACATCGCACAGCAACTGGCGAGTCGGCGGGAGGCATTCGCCGAGCATCCGGCCACCCTTGCGGTGTTTTCCAAGCCGGATGGCGAGCCATTCGCCGCCGGCGATCTGTTCCGCCAACCCGATCTAGCCGCCACCTTGGAGCGCATTGCCGAGCAAGGACGCGACGGGTTCTATCAAGGCGAGACGGCCGACCTGATCGTGCGGGAAATGGAGCAAATTGGCGGGCTGGTGACCCGAGAGGACCTCGCCGCCTATCGTTCCGCTTGGCGCGAACCGGTTCGAGGCACGTATCGCGAACACGAGATCGTCGCCATGCCGCCGCCGTCTTCGGGCGGCGTGCTGCTCGTGCAGATGCTCAACATGCTCGAGCCTTTCGATGTCAGAGGGTCGGGTTTCGGCAGCGCCGCAACCATCCACCGGATGATCGAAGCCGAGCGTCGTGCCTATGCCGATCGCGCCGTGCATCTCGGCGACCCGGACTTCTACGACGTGCCGATTGGGCTGCTGACCAGCAAGGACTATGCCTTGGAGCGCTTGGCAGACTTCAACCCCAAGGCCGCTTCGAGCTCAGACGACGTTGCGGCGGGGCAGTTGCCGCCCGAAGGCCCCGAGACCACCCATGTCTCGGTGATGGACGCCGCCGGCAACGCTGTCGCCTACACCACCACGCTCAACTTCTCCTTCGGCGCCAAGATGGTCGTCACCGGCGCCGGCTTCTTGCTCAACAACGAGATGGACGACTTCTCCGCCCGCCCGTTCACGCCGAATGCCTACGGCCTGATCGGCGGCGAGGCCAACGCCATCGCGCCGGGCAAGCGAATGCTGAGTTCCATGACCCCGACCATCGTGCTGAAGGAAGGCAAGCCCTGGCTCGTGACCGGCTCTCCCGGCGGCAGCACCATCATCACCACCGTGCTGCAAGTAATCGTCAACGCCATCGACCACGGCATGGACCTCGGCGACGCCGTTGCCGCCCCCCGCTTCCACCACCAGTGGCAGCCAAACCGCGTGATAGTCGAACGCCACGGCATCTCCCCAGACACCCGCGCCCTGCTAGAAGCCATGGGCCATGAGCAACTCGTCGAAATCCGCTGGGGCCGCGGCATCGGCGACGCCAACTCCGCCATGCGCGCACCCGCTGGCCTCACCGCCGTCGCCGACCCCCGCAACGCGGGCGGCGCCGCGGGGCTCTAGCACGCCTTTGCGGGCGCGCCTTCCGGGGGCGCATCCCCTCACCATCTGCACCACCCCAAGTCCAGAAAAAACTCGGCTCGGCGCGGGTGAGTTCGAACCGTGCATGGGGCTTTACAGCCGTTTTTCAAGGTCTTGGAAGTTCGTTCGGCGACTCCATATCCCTTCCTGTCACAGCGTTTCAAGTTGCCAAAGGAGAAGCCAATGAACGTCGTACGATGGAACCCCTTCGTCGAACTCGACGAGTTCTTCGGCCGCCACCACGGCGGCAACGGGTGGGTCGATGGTCAGGGCTGGCGCCCGGCCGTGGACATCCGCGAGACCGACGAGAGCTACCTCTTCGAGGTGGAGTTGCCGGCGATGGACCCCAAGGACGTGGACGTGACTCTGCGTGCCGGAGTCCTGAGCGTCGCGGGTGAACGCAGCGTCGAAGCGGGTGACGGGCAGATGCATCGCCAGGAGCGGCTGCACGGCAAGTTCACGCGCAGCTTTCGCCTGCCGACGGACGCCGACGACGAGGCGATCAGCGCATCCGCCAAGGATGGCGTGATCACCGTAGCCGTGGGCAAGCGCAGCAAGGCCAAGCCCCGCGCCATCGAGGTGCGCGCGGCATAAGCCACCCTCTCGACGGCCCCCAAATGAGCCTGCGCCGCAATCGCGGCGCAGGCTCTGCTCATTTTGGAAGCACAGCTAGCTTGGGGGGGCCTGCCTCACAGAACCGCACGTCCTGCCGATGTAGAATGCGCGCCCCTCGCCAGCCATCGCTCGGCCCGATCCACCTTCCCCAGGGTTTATCCATGAGTCAGGACAGTTTTTCCTCCCACGCGACGTTGGTTGTCGATGGCGCGGAGTACGACTACTTCAGCCTCCCCAACGCAGCTGCCGCCGGCGCCGGCGATGTTTCCCGCCTCCCCGTCTCGCTCAAGGTACTGCTTGAGAATCTGCTCCGTGCTGAGGACGGCAGCACAGTCACCGAAGAGGACATCCGCACGCTTGCCAATTGGGTAGTGGACCCGCAAGCCAAGGAGATTGCCTTCCGCCCCGCACGTGTGCTGATGCAAGACTTCACGGGCGTCCCCGGCGTTGCCGACCTTGCGGCCATGCGGGGGGCGGTTGTGGGGGCGGGCAAGGATCCATCGGTCATCAATCCATTGTCCCCAGTGGACCTCGTCATCGACCATTCGGTGATGGTGGACCGCTTCGGCAACAGCGCAGCGTTCGAGCAGAACGTCGCCATGGAGATGGAGCGCAACCAAGAGCGCTACCGCTTCCTGCGGTGGGGCCAGCAGGCGTTCGACAACTTTCGCGTCGTGCCACCGGGAACGGGGATCTGCCACCAAGTAAACCTCGAGTACCTCTCGCGCACGGTTTGGACGAAAACCGGCGAAGACGGACGCACCGTCGCCTATCCGGACACGTTGGTGGGCACCGACAGCCACACCACCATGGTCAATGGCCTGGGCGTCCTCGGCTGGGGTGTCGGCGGCATTGAGGCAGAAGCGGCGATGCTCGGCCAGCCCTACTCCATGCTGATCCCGGAAGTGGTGGGCTTCGAACTCACCGGCAGCCTGAACGAGGGCATTACCGCCACGGACCTCGTCCTGCGCGTAGTGCAGATGCTGCGCGAACACGGCGTGGTATCGAAGTTCGTCGAATTCACCGGCGACGGCCTCGATCACCTCCCGCTCGCGGACCGCGCCACCATCGCCAACATGGCGCCGGAGTACGGCGCCACTTGCGGCTTCTTCCCGGTGGACGCGGAGACGATTCGCTATCTCGAACTCTCCGGGCGCCCGGCACAAACCGTGGCGCTGGCGGAAGCGTACGCCAAGGCGCAGGGGATGTGGCGGGATCCGTCCGCCGAAACCACCTACTCGTCCAAGCTGCATCTTGATCTGTCAAGCGTGCGCCCATCCTTGGCGGGGCCGAAGCGACCGCAGGACCGCGTGGACATCAGCGACATGCGCCGGGCATTCGACGACGCCTTGGCGCTTTCGGGGCACCCCGAACGAGACCGCGTTCCCGTGCCCGGCACAGACTACGACCTTGGCCACGGCGACGTGGTCATCGCCGCAATCACTTCCTGTACCAACACCTCCAATCCCGCCGTCATGCTGGGCGCTGGCCTGGTTGCCAAGAAAGCCGTGGAACGCGGCATCGCCGCCAAGCCCTGGGTGAAGACCTCCCTCGCGCCGGGCTCCAAGGTGGTCACCGAGTATCTGGCCGCAACCGGCTTGCAGGAGTACCTAGACGCCATCGGCTTCGACCTCGTGGGCTACGGCTGCACCACCTGCATCGGCAATTCCGGGCCCCTGCCGGAAGCCATCTCCGAGGCCATCGGCGAGGGCGATCTGGTGGTTTCCTCGGTGCTCTCCGGCAACCGCAACTTCGAGGGGCGCGTGCATCAGGAAGTGCGCACCAACTGGCTGGCATCGCCACCCCTGGTGGTGGCCTATGCCCTCGCCGGCACCACGCGCATCGATCTCGAAAGCGACCCTCTCGGCCAGGATCGTGAGGGCAACGATGTGTACTTGCGTGACATCTGGCCGAGCAACGAGCAAGTCCAGGAGGCCGTGGCGCAAGTCTCTGCGGAGATGTTCGATCGCCAGTACAACGACGTGTTCACCGGCCCCGAGGCCTGGCGCGCCATCGAGGTGAGCCCGGGCGCCGCCTATGCCTGGGAGAACTCCACCTACATCAAGGAGCCGCCGTTCTTCTCGGTGGGCGGCAGCCTGGACCAAAGTGTCGCGATCACGGGCGCCCGCATCCTCGCGCTGCTCGGCGACTCCGTGACCACGGACCACATCTCCCCTGCCGGCGCAATCCAGCCTGCCAGCCCCGCCGGCGAGTACCTGCAGCAGTACGGCGTCGATGTCGTGGACTTCAACTCGTATGGCTCCCGCCGCGGCAACCACGAAGTGATGATGCGCGGCACCTTCGCCAACATCCGCATCCAGAACGCCATGACGCCGGATCGCGAGGGCGGGTACACGCGGCACATTCCCACCGGCGACGAACTGTCGATCTACGACGCGGCGATGCGCTATCAAGGCACAAACACGCCTCTGGTCGTCGTTGCCGGCAAGGAATACGGCACCGGTTCGAGCCGCGACTGGGCCGCCAAGGGCACTCGCCTGCTCGGCGTGAAGGCGGTGGTGGCGGAGAGCTTCGAGCGCATCCACCGCGGCAATCTGATCGGCATGGGCGTGCTGCCACTCGAATTCGCGCCGGGGGAATCGCGGGCGAGCCTAGGCCTCACTGGCGACGAGACGGTGGACATCTCGTTCCCAGACGGCGAGACAAAGATCGCCGCCGGGCAAACGCTGGCCTTAAGCATCCACCGTCCGGACGGCACCACTACGACCACCTCCGTGCGCTCCCGGATCGACACCGAAAGCGAGATCGAGTACTTCAGGAGCGGCGGCATCCTGCAATACGTGCTGAACAACCTCGTCGGCGACTAAAGGACGAGTTCGGCAGTGAGCACCGGGTTCCCGCAGCCCCAAGCGCTCGTCTTCGACATGGACGGCCTGCTTCTGGACACCGAGCGGCTCGCCCGCGACGGATTCATAGCGGCCTGCCAAACCGTCGGCGTCACCCCCGACCTCGACTGCTACCTGCGCACCATCGGCACCGCCAGCCCCAACACCCGCCGCATCCTCGTGGAGGGGCACGGCGATGGCTTCCCGGTAGATGCGGTGGCTGAGGCGTGGAACGAACGGTTCCGCCAACGCGAGGCGAAGGGCGAACCCCTGCCCGTGAAGCCAGGAGCCGCAAGCATCCTGGGGGCCGCCGCTCGGCTCGGATTGCCTTGCGCCCTCGTCACGTCATCGAGCGATCCAGGCGCGGGCGAACGGCTCCGTCGGGTGGGGCTCCTGCATCACTTCGCCTTGCGCATCACCGGCGACAAGGTCACGAACCCCAAGCCACACCCCGAACCCTTCCAGCGAGCGGCGGCAGGGCTTGGCATAGAACCCGAGGGCTGCTGGGCATTCGAGGACTCCACCAACGGTGTGCGGTCAGCGGCGGCAGCGGGGATGAACGTGTTCCAGATCCCCGACCTAGTCCCCCCAGAAGAAGCCTTGCTGCGACGCCTGGGCATCCGCGTGCTGCCCGATCTCCACGCTGCGCAGCGCGAACTCGAGGCCACCTTCGCGCCACACCGATAGGGCGCATACACGCCGCTGGTTTTTTGCATTGCTGGCGAGGCGCCTTGACCCGTCCCACCCCCCGGCAATCAGGGGGCTCGGCGGGCCGTGCGGCGGTCGCCGCCGCCTAGCACCAAGTCGCCGAGTTGGGCCTTGCGCAGTTTCAGCGACCGGCGACGGCTGGCGGCGATATTGAGGAGCTGCACGGAGAAGGAAAAGGCCATCGCCACGTAGATGTAGCCCTTCGGCACGTGCAAGTCCCATCCCTCCGCCACCAGCGCGAGGCCGATTAGGATGAGAAACGACAGTGCCAGCATCTTGATGCTGGGGTTCTCTTCGATGAATCGGCTTACCGGCCCCACCGCCACCATCATCACCAGCACGGCGGTTACGATGGCCGCGATCATCACCGGCACCTCGTCCACGAGGCCCACCGCCGTGATGACCGAGTCGAGCGAAAACACAAGGTCAATCACGCCAATCTGCGCCAGCACCATGCCGAAGCCCCCGGCAAGCGGGACACCATGATGCTCGCTCTCGTCCACCTCCAGCGAGTTGTGAACCTCCCGCGTCGCCTTGGCGATCAGGAACGCACCGCCGAAAAGCAGGATCAGGTCGCGCCCGGAAATGCCGTTGTCGAACACCGTGAAAAGGTCTGCCGTGAGCCCCATGATCCACGACAGCGAGAGCAACAGCAGAATGCGCAGGCCCATCGCCAGCCCCAGCCCCAGAAACCTCGCCCGTGCCCGCTGATGCTCCGGCAAGTGGCTGCAGATGATGCCGATGAAGATGATGTTGTCGATCCCAAGGACGATCTCCAGCGTCGCCAAGGTAGCGAACGCCATCCAGATCTCGGGACTCGCGAGGTATTCGAGCATGGCTTGGTTCAGTCGCGCTTGAGAGTGCGGGATGGTCGCAGGTTCGCGCGGGAATTGCCTGCTTGCGCCAAAGCCAGCAGTGCGCGCAGCGAACCCACGCGCTCGTAGAGCGTGCTGGGAGGTAGGCGCCGTAGGAAACGGTGCTGGCGTGCAAGGGGAGTGGCAGGAGGGGCTTCTTTCGGGGACTGTGGCGTGCGGGGCGTTGGGTCGGCGGCCCCCCCTCCGAGAAAAGCGGGGACGCTTTTCTCGACTCCCCCTCGAGGGGGGAGTGACAGGAAGGTACGCGCCACGACCGATGTTGGCGACGCGAGGCCGCGGGGTGCAGAGGCACTCGTTCGCGCTAGGAGGATGCGCCGCAGAAAACGGCGCGGGCTCCTAGCCGGCGTCGAAAACCTCGGTTACGTCGACGCCGAAGCCCTCGAGCGTTGCGCTTGGCGCGTGATCGCCACGCTCGAACACGCCATGCTCCGCGTATGCGTCGCCATCCAGGGCAAGCACGGTGATGGTCTCGTTCAGCGGGTTCACGATCCAGTACTCGGGGATGCGCGCCTCTGCATAGTCCGCGCGCTTGACGTGGATGTCGCGGCCCGGATTGTCGGGGCTGACGATCTCCATCACGAGGTCGGCGCCTAGCCAATAGGCGTCCTGAGCACGCGGGTCGGCCGCGTCGCGGACCAGCAACAGGTCGGGCTCGCGGAACTTCCCTTCGCGCACCCGAAGGCGCAATGGTGAGTAGAAAACGGCACCACCCATGGGGCGCACGACCTCAAGGAGGGCGAGCAAGAGGTGAAGAGAGATTGCTTGGTGACGCTTGGTCGGCATAGGCAGGACTTCGATGCAGCCATCCGTGAACTCGATCAGGTGATTGGTCACCTCTGAGATCGCGAGGTACTGGTCCTGCGTCCAAAGCCCTTGCAGAGCATCGGCTTCGGCAATGGTGCAGCCGTCGGTTGCGACGATGCAGAGGCCCTCGGCTGGAGGCGTGTCAATCGTCATGGAAGTGCGGCGGCCTTGGGGACAGTGGGCGCCAATTGTCGAGTCGCCCCAAATCCCTGTCAACATCGGCTCCGGTTGGCCAGGGCACAAGCTTCCATTACGATGCGTCGCATGTGGATTTCTCGGAGCCTTGCCACCCCATGAGCGAATCGAGCGAAGCCATCGAGGCGGCGGTTTTCCGCCGTCTGGTGCAGCATCTCGACGAAAACCGGGATGTGCAGAACATTGATCTGATGAACCTTGCCGGCTTCTGCCGCAACTGCCTGTCGAAGTGGTACGTGGCAGCGGCGGAGGAACGCGGCGAGGCCGTGGACTACGAATCCGCCCGCGAGCGCGTGTACGGCATGCCCTACTCGGAATGGAAGGCGAAGTTCCAAGGCCAGGCCAGCGCCGAGCAGCAGGCAGCTTTTGCCGCAAGGCAGGAGGGCGAGTCCTGAGCGTGGGCAACGCCATCGCCACGGCGGCATCCGTACAAGACTTGTCGCGCAGCTTCGGCGACGTGCAGGCCGTTGAAGAGCTCTCCCTCGCCGTTCCCCAAGGCACCATCTTCGGCATCATCGGCCCTAACGGCGCCGGCAAGACCACCACCATCCGCATCCTGATGGGCATCCTCGCGGCGGACGCGGGCACCATCAACGTGCTCGGCGAGAGCGACCCGCGCCGCATCAAGTCCCGCCTCGGCTACCTGCCTGAAGAGAAGGGCCTCTACAAGAAGATGCAGGTGGGCGAGCTCGTGGCCTGGTTCGGCGAACTCAAGGGCATGTCGCGCCGGGATGCCACCGACGCGGCGCGCAAGCTCCTCGCCGAGTTCGATCTCGAGTCCCGCTGGCGCGACAAGTGCGACTCGCTCTCCAAGGGCATGGGGCAGAAGGTGCAGATCGCGGCCACGCTGGTTCACGACCCGGAACTGGTTGTGCTCGACGAGCCGTTCTCCGGGCTCGATCCGATCAACGTGGAGATGGTGCGGGACGCGATGCTGGCGCTGAAGGCGCGGGGAAGGACGGTGATCCTCTGCACCCACATCATGGAGCAGGCAGAGCAAATCTGCGACGCGCTGGCTCTCATCAACCGCGGCCGCGTGGTACTCGACGGCACGTTGGCCGAGTTGACCGGCAGCGGCGACACACTGACCGTGGAATACGATGGCGCCGGCGCGGACTTCGGCGGGCTGCCGGGCGTCGGGCGCGTCAACGACGCCGGCAACGTCGCCGAACTTTCGCTGTCGGCGGATGCAGATCCTCAGGCCATCCTGCAGGAACTATTGCAGCGCGTCACAGTGCGTCGCTTCGACACCACCACGACCTCGCTGCACGAAGTGTTCGTGCGTGCCGTTCGAGAGAAGGGCGATGATCCCATGGTCGAGGGTGAAGGAGAGGCGGCGTGAGTCCCCGCAGCGTGGGCCTCGTCGCGAGGCGCGAGTTCCTCGAGAACGCCCGCACCAAGGCGTTCTGGATCGGCGCCTTGAGCGTGCCGGTGCTGCTGGTCGTCTCCGCCGCGGCGGGGGGCTTCTTCGCCAGCATTCGCTCCGTGGACACGTACGCCGTGCTCGACCAGTCCGGCTGGGTCCACGACGCAACCCGTCGCCACATCATCGCCGAAGACCTGACCGAGGCGCTCGACGTGATCGCGAGGCGTTCCGTTTCCTCCCCAGCCGACGCAAGCAACGAGCGCGAGGCGCTCCTGGCGGAAGTCCGAACGGCGATCGACAGCGATGAGGACCGGGAGGCCTTCCAGACCCGTGCCGCCGAGCTCATCTTCACGCTCGCCACGGAGTCCGGCCGCATCCCGTCGCCCTCGCTCGCCGTGGAGAAGTTCGCCGACTGGTGGGTGAGCGACGTCGACGCTGTGGCCGATGCCTTCGGCGACACTTCGCTTGCCGACTACCGCGAACTCGTGCCGTCTCGACTCGACGCCGCGCACCTCAACGCGCTCATTGCCGAGGATCGCCTAGACGGCTACTTCGTCATCCCGGAAGACCCGGTGCGCTCCGGCGAGGGCGCCCGCTACGTCACGGAGAATCTGACGGACCAAGACATGAGCCGCTGGTACGGCCGAGGCCTCACCGAAGTCGTGCAGGCGCAGCGCTTGCGCGAGGAGAACATCGACGCGGAAACCGCCGAATGGCTGAACGAGACAATCTCCTTCGAGGCGGCCAAGCCGCTCGGCGCCGGCGCCGAGACGGCCGATGACGCCGACTTCCTCGCCCAGTGGGCGCCGATTGGTCTGGTGTACCTGCTTTGGATCTCCATCTTCACCATCAACCAGATGCTCCTGACCAGCACGGTCGACGAGAAGTCCGGCAAGCTGGCCGAAGTGCTGCTCTCATCGGTGTCGCCAGCGGACCTCATGGCCGGGAAAGTGGCCGGCATCGGCGGCGCGGGCCTCGCCATCATTGCGGTTTGGATCGCGACGTTCGTTGCGTTCGCGCTCGCCGGCCTTGGCCTCATGGCCCGCGCTGGCGGCGACTTCGACATCGGCCCCCTGCTCAATCCCGCGTTCCTGATCGGCTTCGTGGTGTATTTCCTGCTCGGCTACCTGCTCTATGCGGCGATCTTCTGTGCCATCGGCTCGCTCTGCAACACGATCCAGGACGCGCAGTCATTGATGATGCCGATGATCCTGGTGCTGATGATCCCGTTCCTGCTGGTCTTCCCTGTCGCAAGGGACCCCAACGGAACGCTGGCGGTGGTGGCCTCGTGGATCCCGCCACTGACCCCGTTCGTCATGCTCAACCGCATGGCCGACCCACCGGGAGTGCTGACCTTCGCCGGAACCTCGGTGCTGCTGGCGGCGAGCGTGTGGTATTCACTCCGCATTGGCGGTCGTGTGTTCGAAAACGGCATCCTCCGCACCGGAAAGCCACCATCGCTGAAGCAGCTCCCATCGCTGCTGCGCGGTTGACCGGAGTTTGGTGCCTGCCTACCCCAGCCATCTGCCACAGCTAGAATCAGCAGCCCAAGCGCGAGAGGCCCCATAGGACACCATGAAAGAGAAGCTCGGCAGATTCTGGCTCGAATGGCGCTGGTTCTTCCTGTTCATCGCCGTGATGCTGCCGTTCCGCTCCACCATCGCGGACTGGAATCAGGTGCCTTCCGGCAGCATGAAGCCTTCCATCCTCGCCGGCGATCGCATTGTCGTCGACAAGCTTGCCTACGACCTGCGCGTGCCTTTCACGGACCGTCGCGTGCTGCGCTGGTCGGCACCGGAGCGCGGCGACGTGGTGATCTTCGACAACCCCATCGATGGACGCCTGTTCGTCAAGCGCGTCGTTGCCGTGCCGGGCGATGTGGTGGAACTACGCCGCAACCGCCTCGTCGTCAACGGCGAGCGCGCCGAGTACACGCCCCTGACCGCGGCCGAGATCGGCGAGCTTCCCGTGGAGTCCCCGGAGCGCTACCGCTTCTTCCACGAGCACCTGCTCGGCAGCAGCCGGGTGGTGATGGTGCGCCGCGACTCCCGCGGCAGCTACGGCCAACTCGCCCCAACCCGCGTCCCCGCCGGCACCTACTGGATGATGGGAGACAACCGGGACAACTCCAGCGACTCCCGCGTCATCGGCGCCATCGACCGCGAAGCCATCTACGGCCGCGCCCACGCCATCGCCTTCTCCGTGGACTACGAACGCTACTACGCCCCCCGCCTGGACCGCTTCTTCACCGACTTGCCCTAACGGCCTGTCGGATTTCGGACGGCGCAAGCCGGCCGAATGCCGACTTCGGCGACAGGTCGGCTTGGGCTGGGGCAAGAAGCGTTGTCCGAAGGCAACGGTTCTTGTGGCGCTAACGGCGCTGGATCCTCCTCGCCCTCCGTCGCCACGACGGGCCCTCGGAGGAAGGGCATTTTGGGATCAGAGGATGGCTAGCAGCTCTACCTCGAACACCAGCGTTTCGTTCGGGCCGATGATGTCGGCGGCGCCGGCTTCGCCGTAGGCTAGTTGTGGGGGGATTACAAGGCGCCAGCGGTCGCCAACTCGCATTTGCAGGAGGGCTTCGGTCCAGCCCGGGATTACGCCGTTGACGCGGAACTGGGCTGGTTGGCGGCGCTCGATAGAACTGTCGAACACGCGCCCGTCGATGAAGGTGCCGCGGTAGTGGACGCTCACTTGGTCGCGCCGTCCCGGGGTTTCGCCGTCGCCGCTTTTGAGGACTTCGTACTGCAGGCCCGACTCGGTGGTCACGACGCCTTCGCGTTCGGCGTTCTTGGCCATGTATTCGCGCCCTCGCTGTTCCGGGGTTTGCACGATGGAGGTCTCCTCAAGCTGGGGGGCGTTGTCCTGGGCGAGGGCGGCGGGGCCCGCGAACGCTGCCGCCGTCAGCGCGAGCAGTGGCGTGATGCAAGCGCACAGGCGCCACAAGGCGCGCCTTGGCAGGAATCTCATCGTGTCGAACTCCTCTTCGTCGGGCTCGTGGTGGCCTTGGCCTGAACGACGCATTCTGTTGCATCCAGAGGGCAGGCACCACCTCTCGGCACTTTCGCCCGCGCCGCCGGAGGGCGACGAGCGATCTGTTGCCAATTGTTGCCGACCCGGCGCGACAATGGTTACATAGCCCGCCCACGGGATTGAAGAAACGCAAGGGATGGTTTGCATGGAACAGGCGCCGCAGCGAACGCAGGCGACCCGCGGGGCTTGCTCACTCAGTGCAACGGCCTCGGGCAGGCGGTCCGCCGCGTTCCTTGGTGCCCTCGCGTTTCTGGTGGCGTTGCCGACGCCGCTGGCGGGGGCCGACGATGTCATCACGCTCGCGCCCCACGCCCGGCATGGCGAGACCAGCGTGGCGGTGGTCGAGTGGCTGAACCGCGCCCACTTCATCCGCAAGCCCCTCGACGATGCCGCCTCGAGCGACACGTTCGACCGCTACCTTGATCTGCTCGATCCAAGCCGAGTTCACTTCCTGGCCGAGGACATTCGGGAACTCGAGCAGTACCGCTTCGTGCTCGACGACGCCCTGAAGTCCGGCGAACTCGAACCCGCCTTCGACATCTACAACCGTTTCCACCAACGCTTGACGGAGCGCCTCTCCTTCTCCCTGGAGCTCATCGAGAAAGGCATCGACCGCTTCGACTTCGACCTCGACGAGATGGTCGAGATCGACCGCGCCGAGGCGTCATGGCCCATGCACGAGGAGGAGGCGAACGACCTTTGGCGGCGTCGCGTGAAGGGCACCGTCCTCAACTCGATGCTGCGCGGGCGCGACAACGAGGAGATTTCCGAACGCCTCGGCAAGCGCTACCGCAACCAACTGCGACAGGCGCGGCAAGTGAAGAGCGAGGACGCGTTTGGTCTCTACGTCAATGCCTACGCCGCCACCTTCGACCGCCACACGCAGTACTTCTCGCCGCGCGATTCCGAGACCTTCAACATCAACATGTCGCTGTCGCTTGAGGGCATCGGTGCGGTGCTAGGGCCAGAGGACGACTACACCTCGGTGGTGCGGCTCCTCCCCGCCGGCCCCGCGGACAAAGGTGGCCAGCTCAAGCCTGCCGATCGCATCGTCGCGGTCGGGCAAGGCAAGTACGGCGCGCTCATCGACGTCATCGGCATGAGGCTCGACGACGTGGTGGAGCTCATTCGCGGGCCGAAGGGTTCCGTGGTGCGCCTGCAAGTGATCCCCGCCGCAGTCGACGACACCTCCGGCGAAACCAGCATCGTCTCCATCACCCGCAACACGGTGCGGCTCGAAGAGCAGTCTGCCCAGCGTCAGGTGCTCACGGTGAACGACGGCATCGCCGACCGGCGCATTGGCGTAGTGGAGGTGCCCACGTTCTACATCGACTTCAAGGCTCGGCAGGAGGGTCGCCCCGACTACCGCAGCACCACTCGAGACGTGCGCCGGCTAATCGACGAACTCAAGGCCGAGAACGTGGACGGCATCGTCGTGGACCTGCGCAACAACGGCGGTGGATCGTTGGAGGAGGCGAGTTCCCTCGCGGGTCTCTTCATCCCTTCGGGCCCAACCGTGCAGGTGAAGATGGCGCGTCGCGACACCCGCGTGCAGTCCGACAACGACAACGGCTTCGTCGCCTGGGAAGGTCCGATGGCGGTGTTGGTGAATCGCCTCTCCGCATCCGCTTCCGAGATCTTCGCGGGGGCGATTCAGGACTACGGTCGCGGCGTGGTCACCGGCAACCGCACCTTCGGCAAGGGCACCGTGCAGACGCTGATCGAGCTCGACCGCGGGCAACTGAAGATGACCCAGGCGAAGTTCTACCGCATCTCGGGCTTAAGCCCCCAGAGCCAGGGCGTGGCGCCCGACATCCACTTCCCCGATCCGCCCGGCGCCGATCGCCTCGGCAACGACGAGGATGAGTCCATCGGCTGGGATCGGGTAGAGCCTGCCCACTACCGCAGTTCCGGCGAGATCGGCCCCCTGCTTGGCACCCTGCGCCAGCGACACGAGAGACGCGTGGCGGACGATCCGGAGTTCAACTACCTGCGCGAACGTGCCGACCGCAGCCGGGAAATCACGGGCCGCACCCACATTTCCCTGCTGCGCACCGAGCGCGAGGCGCAGAAGGAGTCCGACGACACCTGGACGCTGGAACTCGAGAACACGCTGCTGCTGGCGCGGGGCGAAGAGCCGGCGACGAGCCTGGAAGAGCTGCGGGAACGACAAGTCAGCGCCGAAACTGACGAATCGCCACCCGATCCGCTGCTGAAGGAGACGGCGCACGTTCTGGCCGACTTCATCGGGCTCACCCGACAGGTGGCCATGCTCCCGCAGGAGACGGCTACGGTAGTGCGCTAGGGAAGCTCTGAACTGGCGTTGCGAATCGCCGGTGTTGGGTTGTCGACG
>VXSY01000204.1 GCA_009837725.1 Gammaproteobacteria bacterium
TAGCCTAGCGCAAGCACACCTTAAAGTCTATTTTATTCGATACACTACACTAGCAGCCGATCACACGCACATCCTGCAACTGCACGACGAAGGCGGCGAAGCGCTAACCGATCCGTGGCCACTCGCCACCTATCCGGCGCCAGATGCGAGCCCAGAATCTGTGCGGCTATTGGCCTACACCTGCGCCGGGGGATATCCGACATACGGTTCCGACCCGGAGCCGTTCCTGTCCTTGGCGCTGCGCCAGCGCCTACTGGCACGGGCGCTCTCGTTCCGCCCTCATGCCGCCATCGCCATTGGCGACCATGTGTACTGGGATCAGCGCACGCAGCTCGAATCGGACCGGGAAGCCGTGCGCGAACGGGCAGAGGCTTGGTATGCGCAGCGTGGCCGCCTGGACAGAAGCCTGCCAGCCAAGGGAACCGCCAACGAAGCGGTCATCAAACAGGCCGTGGAGCCGCAGTTCGCCGAGCTCTACGGCGTCATGCTGCGCTCGACGCCGAGCTATTTCGTCTCCGACGATCACGACTACTACGAGAACGACGAGGCCACCGACCGCTTCGTGACCTTGCCACCCCATGCCTACCAGCTTTCCTTCGCTCGCTTTACGCGGGAACTGTTCATGCCGGAGTTCCTGCCAGACCCCGCGCGGCCGCTGCTCATGTCTGGCGCTGGCGCCGGGGACCGGGCACCTGGAATCTCCGAAAGCTTCGGCACCTTTCGCTACGGCAATCTGGTGGAGGCGCTCATCTACGACTGCGCCCGGTTCCTGAGCCTCAAGGGCGACGTTGCCGGCCTCGTTCCGCCGGAAGCCGAGGCTTGGCTTGCTGCCCGCACCGCCGACGAGAGCGTGCGCCACCTGTTCCACGTGCCTTCACACCCGTTTGGCTGGTCCGCCGGCAAGTGGCGCGAGTGGTACCCGGACGTGGCGGACGTTGGCGAAGGCGACACGGCGGTGGCGCAGATCAACACCGGCGGCGAGGCGTTCGGCCTCACCACGAAGCGTCGCAAGTTCCTCTGGCAGCGCGGCTGGTTCCTGCAGCATCAGCGGCTTTTGGCGGCGATGGCGGCCCAGAAGCATCGCCCCGGCGTCGTCATTTCCGGCGACCTGCACGCAACCGGCCATGTGAAGGTCGGCAAGAGTGCGGACTTGGACCTTGGCCGAAACCCGGTCCACGCCATCCTCGCCGGCCCGCTCGGCACCGGTCGCGGCTGGCCCTCGGCGGCGAGAGGAACCGCACCCTTGATCGCTAGCGGCCTCGAAGTGAAAGAAGTGGCACCGGTACGCGAGAAGAACGGCTTTGCACTGTTCGACATCGATCCGGAGGAGGTCACGGTGCGCCTGTTCGAATGGCGGCGGAGCGAGCCGGAGGAGGAGATCGACCGGCTGACGCCCTATCACACACACGTCATCCGCCGCACCTAATGGGGCTGGTCAAAGCCAAGGGCGTTTGAGAAGTGCGGGACGCCCTCCTCCGGAAGTCGCTCCTACGAATGCCCCGGATCCAAATAGAACACGTTGCCTTCCGGGTCGCGCAGGAGCGCCAAGGTGCCACCCCACGGCTGCTTGGTGGGAGGCATGTCGAACACAACGCCCTTCGCCTTGAGTTCTTCATACGCGGCATCGATGTCGTCCACCATGAGGCCAATGCCCGTGTGGCGGCCCACCTGTGATGCATCGTCGGTTTCGGCCAACGCCATCGACACGGGGCCGGCGTCGAACGAGGCATAGCCGAACTGATCTTCCCGCATCCGCAAGGGAAGGCCGAGCACGTCGGCATAGAACCGAACCGCCTCGTCGAAACGGGTGACGAAGACGTTCACGTAGCCAACTTTGGGCGCTTGCATGTCGAGTTCCGGGCTGCAACGGGGCGACCATCAAAGGACGCGAACCGGCCTTTCGTCAACCCCCGTGCGGAAAACCGTCGGCTCCGGCCATCGCCGTCTTGACTTGCCGGTTCTTGTCGTTATGGTGCGCGCCCTTGCCAACCCGAACGGCCTCGCCATGACCGCACCCGCCACCGCAAGCCAGTACACCCATGTCCGCCAAACGTGGCGGCTGGGCTGTGCCGCCATGGATCCCGGTTCGGGGGGATAGACACCCACAAGCTGTCACGCACGAGAACCCCGAAGCGCGCCGCCCTTCGGGGTTCGTCGTTATGGGACCCAGAAAACCTGCAAACGACAACACGAGAACGAAACCAGCCGCCATGAATACGCCAACCCCTCGCCAGTTGCAGCGCAATGTGCCGCGCACCCTGTGCCTTTCGTTCCTGCAGGTGTTCATGCTGCTGATGCCGGTCATCGTCATCTTCTTCGAGTCCCGGGGCCTTGCTCTGTCGGACGTGCTGCTGCTGCAGGCATGGTTCGCGGTGCTCGTGGGCGCGCTGGAGGTGCCGTCCGGCTACGTCGCCGACCTGCTCGGGCGTCGGGGGACGATGATCGTCGGCGGCCTCTTCCTCGGCATCGGCCACACGTGGCTCGTGTTCGCGCACGGGTTCTGGCCGCTGGCGGCGTTCGAGGCGAGCCTCGCAGTGGCGTTCAGCCTCATATCGGGCGCCGACCTTGCGCTGCTCTACGACACCGAACTCGCCCTCGCGGAAAGTGGAGAACACGAGCAGAAGCGCCGCGGTGCCAGCCCGGAACCGGCCCAACCCCGTCGTGCTTCGACGGCACCCTCGCCTCGTTCGCAAGCGCTCCCCCCGACGGGCGGCCCGCCGCAGGCCGTGCGACGGCTGTTCTTCGCCCGCAACCTGTCCGAGGCCCTCGCCGCGGTGCTGTGCAGCGTGCTGTTGTTGGTGGTTTCCATGGACGGCATCGCCATTGCCCAAGCCATCTGCGGCTGGCTTCCGTTCCTGCTCGCATTCGGCCTCGTGGAGCCGCCGCGCAAGCGTCTCGACACGCGCTCGCACGGCCGCAACGCCGTACTGATCCTGCGCGCGCTGGTGCTCGACAACCGCATCCTGCGGCTGACCTTCTTGGCGCTGTCGATCTGGTCGCTCACCACCATGTATGCGGTGTGGTTGTTGCAAGCGCATTGGCGCAGCCAAGGCGTGGAGCTCGCCCACTTCGGCTACATCTGGGGTGCCTTGACGCTGCTGTCGGCAGTGGCCGGGCGCTACGCCGCATCGCTCGAGAACCGCCTCGGAACCGTCGCCATGCTGGCATTCATCGGCATTGGTCCGGTGCTGGGCTACATCGCCTTGGGCCTCACCGGGATGGTGGCTGGCATCGGCTTGAGTTCGCTTTTCTTCCTTTGCCGGGGGTTTGGCCTGGTGATCCTGCGCGATGCCCTGAACCGAAGGATCGGAAGCGAAATCCGCGCCACGGCGAACTCGCTCGCAAGCTTCGGCTTTCGCACCGCCTTCGCCATCACTGCGCCACTTGTAGGCGGTGCGCTGAATCTGTGGGGGCTCGACACGACGCTGCTGTTGCTGGCGGCCGCGAGCGCCGGCATCTTCCTCTCGCTGATCTTGCCGTTGATCCTCGCCGCAGGTCGTTCCAGGACGGAGCCGGAAGGAGCGGTTGTGGCATCGGTCGCGGCACCTGCCGAACGTTGAGCCCGTAAGGGGCGGGGCTTGCGTTGTGGCGCGGTGTTGGGGCGTTCAGAATGCCGTCGGTGCTCTGGGGGATTGATGACTCGGTGAGGTCTGGTTTGTTCGCGCCCGTCGCCGCGGCCATGCTCGGCTTGCCGGCGGCCGGCGACGACCACGGCGATACATTGCTCACGTCCACGCCCATCGAATACGGCGTGCGGGTCGCCGGCACGATCGACTCGGCCACAGATGTCGACGTGTTCCGCATCGACCTGCATGCGCAAGCAACGCTCGACATGCGCAGCGGCGGCAGGCTCGACACGGTGGGGACGCTCTACGACGGCTCCGGCGCGACCATCGCCACAGACGACGACAGCGGCGCGGGCATGAACTTCCGCCTGCGCGAGACCTTGGGTGGGGGCGTGCATTACCTAGCGGTGCAAAGCAACGTGGACACCGGCGACTATCGTGTGATCGTGCGCATCGATCGGGCGGACGACCACGGCAACACCTCGGCGACCTCCACGCTGCTACCGCCGGACGTCAGCTTGGCCGGCACAATTGGCGCGCTAGACGATGTGGACGTGTTCCGCATCGACGTGAACGCGCCTTCGCACCTGACGGTTGCCACCGGCGGTCCCGCCGACACCACCGGCGAACTGCGCGACGGTTCGAACAGGATGCTCGCCACCGCGGACGAGGGCGGCAGCCGTGCCAACTTCCGCATCGAGCGCAATGTGCAGGCCGGGCCGCACTATCTGCATGTCACCGCCGAAGAGGCGAGCGCGTATTACATCGAGGCGAACCTGCAGGCCTCGGAGGAAGGGGGGCCAGACGGCACCGACCAAGAGGACCCAGACGCCTCCCACGGTTCCGCCGCAGCCCTCTTCGGCGAGACCATCTCGCTTGAGATCGTCCAAGCCCGTTGCGTCCGCTGCCATGTTGCTGGCGGCGAGTCCGGCAATACCCGGCTGGTGTTTGTCTCCTCCATCGAGCAAGACCACGAGGCGGCCAATCTCGGCGTGTTGCGGGCATTCGTCCTCGAGGCTGGCGACGGTGACGGCGCCGCCAACGCCATGCTCGTGCTCGACAAGATGTCCGCGACAGTCAGCCACGGCGGCGGCATGCAGGTGGAGGTTGGCTCGGAGGACTACCTCAACATGGAAGCCCTCCTCGCCCGCATCGAGGCGGAGGGCAGCGAGCTGGGGGCGGGCAAGGCCGTCGCCGATCAGACCGTGGAGGCAGGCAAGGAGCTTCGCGTCGCCATCGCCGTCGGCGTGCCGCTGGATGTGCTCTTGAGCGACACCTGCGTTGCGACGGCAACGATCGAAGGCGACGACCTTCTGCTGACGGGCCACCTTGCCGGCACCACTACCGTGTCGGTCACGACCGACTCGAGCACCGAGGCCGCCACGTTCCAACTCGACGTGCAGCCGCCGAGCGTGCCGGACTGGGCGTTGCCACGAGGAGTGCCGGACAACCAAGACGTCACGCCCTGCGCCGTGGCTGGCGTTCTCGACCTCATTTACACCGACGCCGCCGTGCAGTCCGCGCTCCTCCTCCGCGGCGGCGAAGTCATTGGCGAGCGCTACGCCGACGGCTATGACATCGCCAGCCTCGGCACGAGCTGGTCCGTTGCCAAGAGCCTCTACAGCGCCGCCATCGGCACCGCCATCGACCGCGGCCACATCGCCTCCCTGGAACAGGAGGCCAGCGACTTCCTGAACGAATGGAACGGCTCCGCCCGCGAGCGAATCACCATCCGCAACATCCTGGAGATGCGGGCGGGACTCTCGGACCCGGAGGGCTTCTTCAAGCAGGCCGACCAGACCCGTGCCGCGCTCAACGTCCCTCGCGTGCGGCTACCAGGAACGCGGTTCGAATACTCAAACGCCACCTCGCAGCTCTTCGAGCCCCTTCTCCGTCGCGCCACCGGCATGAACGCCCACGACTGGCTTTGGCAGACCATCCTCGAACCCATCGGCGTGGACCGCAGCGCCATCGGCATGTGGCTCGACCCCACCGGCGTCAACCCCATGACATATTGCTGCCTCGACATGCGCCCGGACGACTTCGCCCGCTTTGGCGTCCTCTTCGCTGCCGGCGGCGTGTGGCGTGGTGAACGCCTGATCTCCGCCAGCTACGTCCGCGAGAGCCTGACGGCGCAAAGCCCGTTCTATGGCTTCCAATGGTGGGTGATGAACGCCGCGTACCTCGGCCGCCAGCCGCCCATCGACCTCGTGGCGGCGCACGGCCTGGAAGGTCAGCACATCTATGTCTGGCCAGACGCCGACGTGGTGCTGGTCGTCCTGACCAAGTTCGAACACGACCCCAACCGGGGCTATGTCCTAAGCCTCACCAACTTCCCAAGCACCTGCGCCGCCCGCAACACCTGCCCGGGCACCGACGGGAGGTTTGTGCCCACATATGACGACTGGGCGCTGCTGCAGCGTTTGGCGGCGATGCGGTGAGGAATGCCGCCAGCAAGGCGCTTTTGCCGGCGCGATGCAGAGCAGGGGCTCGCAACGGGAGCCCAGGACGATTCACGGAGCGAGCAGTCACGTCTTGACGCGGTGGGGCGAAGGTGCGTGAATTTCCGTCGGCAAGTCGGGAGTGCGAGGCGTGTCAAGCGAAGGTGAGGGGTTAAAGGTGGACCGCAGCCATTGGCCCATTCGAAAGTACCGTCTTGGCGAGGAGCCCGAGGACGGATTCACGCAGGGTCTGACAATGGAGGAGAACTTTCGCCTCACCATGGAGCTCAGCGAAGCGACCTTCTCGCTCACGCCCGCCGGCCGCAAGCGGTTGCCGCGCGATCAATGGCCGATCCGGGTGCTGCAACTCCCTTAAGTAGGACCGATGAACGAGGACTTCGAGCAACTGCTGACGACCCTCACGCAACATGACGTCCAGTTCCTCTTGGTCGGTGGCGTCGCACTCGGCATCCACGGCCTGCAACGCGCTACCGGCGACATCGACATTTGGTCGAAGCCCGATGCAACCAATGCCCAGCGCATACACGATGCGCTCCGAGAGTTCGGGATGCCCCTTGCGGCATTCGACGTGACACCCAGGGATTTCGCCACCCCAGGCAGGGTCGTGCAGTTCGGCGTGCCCCCGCGTCGCGTGGATGTCATCACATCGATCGAGGGCGTGGAGTTCGATGAAGCGTGGAACTCCAGAGCCGACATGACCGTTGCCGGTTGCCGCGTACCGGTGATTTCGCTCACTGACCTGCTGCGGAACAAAGAGGCGGTCGGCCGACCTCAAGACAAGGTCGACGTTCTTACCATCCGCCGCGAACTTGAAAGGCGCGGGCAGGGGCGTTAGGGCAACGTCCTCTAGGCAAGGACTCTTGGGCGCGGGTACTGGGGGTGAGGGCATCTTGCCCTCACACGCGCCGAACGGCGCGAATGGGCACCCCTCGGAGGACGCGCCTTGCGGCGCGTCGGGAGGGCGAGACGCCCTCCCCCCAAGGGTTCGTCCTTACGTTACGCAACAGGTGGCGTCTCCTCCCCGAGCCGTCCTCCTCACGGAGCGTCCGCTCCAGTGAGCGCAGCTACCTTGAGAAGCGGAGGAGGTGGCAGAAGTGGGTGCCTTCGAAGACGAACGGGCGATCTTCTTCGGTGGTAAAGCCGTGGGATTGGATGCGGCGCTTCATGGCTTCGATGTCGGCGTCGGTTAGGGCGGAAGAGATCAAGTCGCGCATTCGTTGGCGGTAGGCGTCGGTTTCGGTGGTTACGTGTTGGAGCATGGCGAGCTTGTCCGGCAGGGGTTTGCCGGCCGTGACTTGGGGGTTGAAGGTGGACATGGAGTTTTCGACGTAGAAGACGAGCTGGTTTGGGTCCGGGTAGCGGCCGCCCTCTTGCTGAAGCTCTGCGAGGATGCGGTTGATGCTGGCACGCAGGTCAATGGCGCGAGAGTCTTGAGCCGGGTCGTCGCCCCTGGTGGCCAAGCGATCCAAGTGCTTGTGCAGGTCGCGCACGGCGCCAGAGAGACCGGACTTCACGCACGCTGCAATCTGCGCGAGGCCGTCCTTTGCCTGGCGGATGATGGCGGATTCGGCGTGGTGAAGCATGGCGGCGAAGGTGGCAGATGTGGGCTTCAGCACCCGCGCCACTTCCCGCGCTGACGGCTCGGGTTCTCCATACTCGAAGCCGAACTGGCTGATGGCGAGGTCGAAGGTGCCCGTGTCGAGCCCCGTGTCCTCGAGCCTCGCGCCGCCTCGGAAGTCGATGGCACGCAGGTGGCGGGCGAAGGCCTTGCCGGTGAACTGTCTGGCCGGGTCGATGTCGGCGTAGTCGATGCCGGTGACCTTGTGCGCCAGCCCCTCACGCGCCGAATGCTGCTGAGCCAAGAGGGCTAACGCACCGTTGCCGGTGGCGAGGTCCACGATCGCGGCACCCGTCGGCAAGAGCGAAAACAGCCCATGCCAATACTCCCGAACCGCCCCATCGTAGTTGCCGGCGAAGCGCCCATGGAACGTCGTGATGGTGCCCTTCCGCCAGTACGTCGCCCATTCCTTTGCGCCAAGCCGCTCGCTCATTTCCCTTGCCCAACTTCTGGAGGGAGGGCGTCTCGCCCTCCATCGCGCATCCGAAAGAGGAGCCGAAGCGAAGGATGAACCCTTGATCTAGGGCACTTCTGGCGCAGACCAACGCGCGCCCTACAGGGCGCGATGGAGGGCGAGACGCCCTCCCTCCGAGGGTTCGTTGAAAGCACTGGCATCACTCGTGCCTATGCTCGACCGAAAGTAGCAAACCAGAAATTCGCCGCCACACTCACTCGGGGCCTTCGCCCCGAATACGGCTCCACGGCGTGCAGGATGTAGGAAGGAAAGATCAGCAAATCCCCCGCGACCGGCCGCATCCGCACCGCATCGAACGAAAACTCCCGCCGCATCTGCCGGTTGGCCGTATCGAGAAACATGCTCGCCGTCGCCCGCGGGTCGTTGAACACCAGATGCCCCGCCTCGAAATCCGCCGCGTCCTCATCCCCCGGGTCCGCGCAATACACCAGGCTCCAAGATGCCAGCGGATGGTTGTGGTTCGGAAAGTACCCGCCCTGCCGCGTCACATGAAACCAGCAATGGCTATGGAAGCGCAGATTCTTGAGTGCCGCGTCGTCGATCCCGTTGGCAGTCTTCACCACGCCAGCGAGGTGGTTGTGGAAGAGCTGCTTGAGATCGCCGGTAACGTCGCTGCCCCAATCGAGGAAGTCGAAGGAACTCTCGAACACGCCCGGATGGGCGCGCTGGGGGGAATCGGGCTTGCGCCGATCTTCGGTTTCGTTCGCAAGGACGTATTCGGTCACGCGTGCAGCGCGTGCCGAGTCGGTACGGTTGCGATAGAACGGCGTCGCCCAGAAGTGGAGCAGATCGTCCATCAGGTGGGGTAGTCAGGCAGGACGCTTTCGAGAGCGATTGCCCTCGAAAGTGTCACGTGCCTTCTTTCGGCTTGCGTCAGCTTGCGCTAGAACGTGTGCCGGTAGCTGATGAACGGGGTGCGGCCGGCGACATCGTAGAGAAAGAGCACCACGTTGTCCTGATAGCCGCCAACGGGGTCGATGATCGGGTCCTCGTCCATGATGTTGCGTACACCAGCGCTTACTTCACCGCCCCACGGCAACATTGCCACCGCGGTGACGTCTTGCCCGTAGTACCGGTCGTACACTCCGCCCGATGGCCCATCGAACTCGTCCATTACCCGCAGGAAGTACGCTGCAGAATATGCGCCCCGGCTCCAACCGACGCTGAACGTCGCCCTATGCTGCGGGTAGCCTTCCGTGCCTACGATGTCCACGGTTGCTTCCCCAGGTGCTGGAGTCAGCTCCCACGTATCAATCCGTGAAAGCTCCAAATCGAACCGCAGGTCGCCCCAGTCCATCTCAAGTTGGTAGTTGGCACGCAGGTCGTAACCCGATACCTCGCGCACCGCGAGGTTTGCGGAGATGAGGTCGATGGATACGAGTCGCCCCGGGTCGCCCGCTTGCGTCGGCGCGCCACGCCGCACTACCACACCCGAAGGCAAGGCCCTTTCTGCCTCCAAGCGCAGCACGGTCTGGATGCCGAGTTCAGCAACCACATCCTCGATCTTGATGTTGTAGTAATCGACTGAGAACGAGAGGTCTGGGAGTGGCTCAACCACCGCGCCGACATTGAACGACTCGGCGGTCTCGGCTTCGAGTTCCGGATTTCCGCCACTGAAGTTCTCCACCTGATTGCGCGGGCACGGGTCGATACCGATGGCATCGCAACGGTACGTATCAATGGTGTCGTTGAACGACTGTGACAACGATGAATACAACTCCGTCAGGTTGGGGGCCTTGAAGCCTTCGCCGTATGACGCACGCAGCACCAGCATTTCGAACGGGTTGTATCGCACCGCTACCTGCGGGGAGAACGCCTCCCCGAAGTCGTCGTAGGAGTCGAAGCGGCCTGCTACGTTGGCCTCGAGGTTGTCCAAAATCGGAATCGACACTTCTGCGAACGCAGCATAGCGGCTGCGGTCGCCGCTGGAGCTGTTGCCGGCGGAACCGAGCACATTGCCGGCCTCGCGGAAGCTGTCATAGTCGTCCATATAGTCTTCGGACGCGATCTCGGCACCAGCGGCCCAGCCGATCGGCCCGGCCGGGAGGTCCCACGCGAAACCGTCCAGCGTGATGCCAGCAGCGGTGTAGTCCGTGATGATGTCGCGGTACAAGGTAGCCGCCATGCGACCCACAGCAGCTTGATTGATTGGATCCCGCGAAAAGGGGTTGGTGAGGTTGTAGGTGCCGTTGGCGACCTCAAGCTCCACCTGGCTCTGCAGGATGTACGTCTCGCCTTCTTCCGCCCCTTCATAGCGATAAAAGCGGGCGTAGGTCTCGTAGTTGATGGGTTTGTCAAAGTCGAACGAGCCACGAGCACCCACGACGTTATCGAACTCGAAGCGGACGGTGTCGTCATCACGAGGACCGTGGGCCACGAATCGATGGAACACCGAGAAATCCAACGGAACGCCATCGGCATCCTTGGGGTAGGAGTCGAGGGTGGTGTCGAATGGGTTGTGGGGACTATCGGCCGGGACGTTGAAGAAGCCAACGGCTGGTGCGTAGCGACCGAAGCTCTTGATGCGGGAGAACCGGTTCTCCATGAAGAGGTTGTGACCTGGAGACCATTCGTACTCGCCGGTCAGGAAGGTGCTGATCCGATCCAAGCCGCCCGTCTGCGCCGAAATGTCGGCATAGCCGAACCCGCACGCCGTGCCCGGAACGCCAAATGGGTTCTCTACAACGCCGGCGTACACATCCATGGGGCAGTCGCCAAGGGCCTCTGCGGAAAGGAAAAACGGATGGAACGCCGTGTTGCCTCCGCCGGACACGCCGGTGGTGTCGACGCCGAGATCCGGTTTGGTGCCATCTCCCGGGTCGCGCACATCCACCTTGCTGTACTCCCGATCCACATCGAAGATCGGGTTTCGGGTGAACCACTCAGCGGTGAACAGCAGATTGCCCTTCTGGCCCGCGCTGCCCCACAGGAAGCTGATGTGGTCCTCTTCGGCGCCGGCCCTCTGCGGGTTAGCGGCCCCGAGTTCCATCTCCACACCCTCGAAGTCATCGCGCAGGATGACGTTGATCACGCCACCTAGGGCGTCGGTACCGTAGATGGCCGAAGCACTGTCGGTGAGGATTTCCACCCGTTCGATGGCGGAAAGTGGAATGGAGTTGAGGTCAACGGAAGCCTCGCCCGTGAATGGATTGCCGGGGACTCGTCGACCATTCACGAGAACTGCCGTACGGTCTGTTCCGAGCCCCCGCAGATTGACCAGCGCGATTTGCCCAAAGGAACTACCGGAGCGCTCTCGGAAGGACCCGAAACTATTGTAGGTTGTGCTGCGCAGGATGTCGGCAACGGACTCAAGCCCCGTCATCTCGATTTCCTGCCGCTCGATGACCGTGATGGGGCTGGGGGAATCGTCCACCGCCCTCCGGATCCGCGATCCGGTAACGACCATTTCCTCGATTTCACCGGAGGCGGCCGGGGCATCCTCCTGTGCCTGTACCGGAACCGTAGCAAGCGCCGCTGCGGTGATCGCACCGACGGCGCTGGCCAAAGGCGTCTTCCTGAACATGGGTGTCTCTCCCCTCACGAATTCAGATTCGCTTATGGCGCGCAGCACTGTCCAAGACGCACTCCCACGCCCATTACAAAATGTAACGAGCCTTTGCGCCGGTGGCAAGAGAAATCGGAGTGCTCGTTGCTGATTGGGAAGCCCTGCGTAGCCGCCCCCTGTGCGGGCACCCCCCGGGCGGCCCTTGCAGGAGCCAATTGCCCGCCTATCGGGCGCGACGCCCTCCCTTCAGAGGTGTCGCGCCCTACAGGCGCACATGGTCGCCTCCCATTTTTGGATACGGCGACCCCGGCCAAGGGCTTCGACCCTAGAAATCCACGCCCACGTTCAGGAACACATACCGCCCCAGTGCATCGAAGAACGCCGGGAAGGTGTTCCCGTTGCCGGGTGCCGTGCCCGCATCCGAGCTCACCTGCGGGTCCGCGTCGAAGAGGTTGGTGATGCCGAGTGTGGCCGAATAGTTGCCGACGGGTGTCCATTCCAGCGTCAAGTCCCAGTACGTCTCGGCATCGAAGTCAATGTTGTTGGAGTTGAGGTCTTCGGTGGCGCCCAGGTAGCGCAAGCCCAATGCGACGCGCAGGTCGTACTCCGTGAGCAGGGTCGCCTTGTAGTTGCCACTCCACTCCGGCTGCGGGTTCTTGCCACAGGCCGCGCCCCACATGCCGGCGCACTCCAGCGCCGCTTCCCCGGGAAGTTCGATCAAGTCGGAGGTCATCAGGAACGTCGTAACGCCTTCGAGCGACAAGGGCCCAAACGGCGTGTCGAAGCCGTAATCGAAGATGATGTCCACGCCCTGCACGTCCTCTTGACTGAGGTTCGTCGTCTGCGCCGAGATGTAGCCGCCGGTCAGCCACAGCGAGCCGTTCACCGGATGGCGGTTGATGAGGTTGCAGAAGGCGCCGATGCCCGTCTCCAAGCACTTCGCCAGCGCCGTCGCCGCCGGGATGTTGCCAATGCCTTCCTCCACCTGGATGTCGAAGTAATCGACCGTGAGAACGAGTTCCGGCAGGAAAGAGGGCGTGAACACGGCGCCGATGGTCGTCGACTCGGCTTCTTCGGGCGCGACTTCCGGGTTGCCGCCTTGGAGGATGTTGTATTGGTCGGCCGGGGACTTGAGGTCGGTGCCGTAGAGGTCCGCCGCAAGTCCGGTGTTGGCGCATTGCGCTTGGGTGGCGCTCATGGAAAGGCCGCAGGGGTCGTCGGCGAGGTCCACAAGGTTGAAGCCGGTAGCCCGGAACAGCTCAAAGAGGCTCGCGTGCCGCACAGCGCTCTGGAACGACGCCCGCAACGCGACAGCTTCCGTCGCTTGCCAGAACGCGCCCAGCTTGTAGGTGTTGGTCTCGGCGCCCGTGGCGTAGTCGGCGAAGCGGTAGCCCACATCCGCGCTCAGCGTGTTCAAGAGCGGCACGCCAAGCTCGATGAAGTATTCGCTCACGTCGTAGCCGCCGGAGAGCGGCAGGGTTGCGCCGCCGGAGCCCGAACGGTCACCGGTGCGGCTTGGTCGGTCTGGGCGGAAACTGGTGCTCACGTCGCGCATCTCAAGGCCGAGCGCGGCCGAGATGGCGCTCGGCGCACCCGGAATGACGATGCCCGACTGGCCGGACACCACGGCCTGGAGGATTTCCTGCTCGCCGGTGCCGTTCACGAAGGTGGAGTTGGCGATGTATTGCTGCAGCGCGGCGCCGCCGTCGATTACGCCCTGAATGCCGGCGTCGCCCGGCATCCCGCCTTGGAACAGGTTGTAGGGGATGCACGAGCCGTCGGCGCCGTTCAGAACGGAAACGCAGGTGGGAACGCCGCCGACGTTGATCACGTCGATGGCGCGGGTGATGGCAACCACCGAGAGGTCGTTGCGGTATTCGCTCGAATACTCCACCTCCGAGAGCTGATAGGAGATGTCGTAGCTCCACGTCGGCGAGAGATCGCCGCGCAGGCCATACACCTGCACCACGTTGTCGTAGCCGGTGATGTTCTGGCGCGGGCCGCCTTCGACGTTGCGCTTGAGGGAGTAGAGCGGCGCCCGGTAGTCGATGATCTCTTCCGCGCCGACGGCGATGTCGAGCGAGGAGATGTACGCGAGCGCCTCGGCGGCAGAAGCGAAGTTCGGTGCGTGGTCGCCGCCCATGCCTTCCCAGTCGCCGCACACCGTGTCGTATTGCTGCTTCGAGAGCAGCGGGTTGTAGCAGGGGATGGACGTGATGTTGCCGAAGGTGCCGGAATAGGCGATCTGCGCGTTGGATTCCGACGACATCGAGCGGATGTTGGCGTAAGCCTCCGCGTACTCGCTGATCTCGAACTTGCCGAAGAAGCCGACGTTCAGGCGCTCGTCCGGGCGCTGGAAGAAGTTGGTGGGGTTGTAGTTGAAGGTCTGCCCGGCGCGGGGAACGAACTCGTTGCCCTCAACCTTGAGATCAAGCCGGGTGATGTCTGGGTCCTTGTTGACGAAGCCGGCGGCGCCGTAGCGGCCAAAGTCTGCCCAGCGACCCGGCGGGATGGTGGATGAGCCGCCGCACGCGCTCTTGCCCCGGGTGAGGGCGCAGGCGGAGACGTCGTAGTCCCCTTGCAGGATAGGGCTAGTGTCCGTGCGCTCCATGAAGCCGGTGATGTGCCCCCGGTCCTCGAACACGGAGCCACCGAAGGCGATGGCCACCTTGTTGGTCTCGCCGGTGGTCACGTCCCCCGGCGCCTGGGCATAGCCGAAGCTTCGCACCAGGTCGCGGAACTCGTCGTTGTCGTTGGTGTGCTGATAGAAGCTGTGCGTGACGCTGGCGCGGAAGCCCTCGAACTCGTCGTCAAGGATGAAGTTGACGACCCCGGCCACGGCATCGGAGCCATACACGGAGGATGCGCCGCCGGTGAGCACTTCCACCCGCTCAAGCAGCAGCGACGGGATGGAATTGAGGTCGGCGCAGTTGCCGCCCCGGTGGTGCCCGGCGCCAACCGCTGCCCGTTCAACAAGACGAGGGTGCGGGCGCAGCCAAGGTTGCGCAGATTCACCGTGGCGGTGCCGCTCGCGCCATTCGAGGCGGTGATGGCCTGGCCCGGAGAAACTTGGGGCAGGTCGTTCAGATAGTCCTCAACGCGGGTGATGCCGCGATCGGCGATGTCGTCGCTGTCGACCGTGGTGATCTGCGACGAACTGAAGACGTTGCGGTCGCGGATGCGGGTGCCAGTGACGATCAACTCCTCAACCTCCGAAGCCCCCTCCGCCGCCAAATCCTGTGCGACCGACGGCAACGAAACCAAGCAAGCCGCTGCCACGGGCAGGACAAAGGCAGAGCGACAAATGCGTAAGAAAGCTGCAAGGCGCATTGGCGTACCCCTCGTTGGGAATCTGGTGTGATTTGGACATGGCCCCGACAAGGGGCGGCGCATCTTAAGCGCGGGTTGGCCTAGGCGCAAACACGTGTACGGGTTCAGGACATCTCGGACATCAGGCAGCCTGCTGCAGGGTAGCGAA
>VXSY01000284.1 GCA_009837725.1 Gammaproteobacteria bacterium
CGCGCAGCCACAGCGAGTGCATCGTCGTCCGCAGTAGAGGGCTGGTGGGAAATGCGGGCTAGTCGCCGCCGGCGGCAGCCACGTCGTTGCCGTCCGCAGCTTGCTGGCGGGCCTGTCGCGAGGCGTGCAGTTCCGGCGCCGTCAGGGCGCGGTCGCCATCGGCGTCGCCGTGCTCGAAGTCCTTCGCCATGCGGCGCTTCAAGGGCGCCGGCAACTCGTCCCATTCGGCGCGGCCATCCATGTCTCGGTCCAGATAGCCGATCGTCTGGTAGGCGTCGATGAGGCGGCCGTCGTGGATGGGGCGATCGGTGGTCTCACCCACCCACACGAACGAAAACGCGCCGTAGAGCATTTCGTCCCAGGATTGCAGCCCCCAGCGCACCAGCTTCGATGGGTCCGGATTGCCGAGGTTCTGCGCCGAGTTGTCATACACCGTCGCGTGCACCAGGCGCGAGCCCGCGGGCACCAGCCTCGGCTCTACGAAGGCGTAGCCACGCTGCCAGTTGAAGTCGTAGTTCGGCACGTTGAGCAGCAATTCCTCGCGGCCGTCCGGATAGACAAGGGAGAACGTCGAACTGTGACCGCGATAGTGCGAGTGGGGCAGCACGTCATAGAGCAGCGCGTCGGCCGGGAACTCCAGATAGGCACGCTGCTCGTGCCGCTTGGCGTTCGGCGGAATGGCAATGGTTGGGTTCATCACCACGCCTTGGCGGAAGAACGCGTTCGGCTTTTCGTCGTGCAGGTAAAAGCCGATGCGAGTCACATCGGTCACCGCCTTGCCATACGGCGTGTAGTGCATCTGGGCGAGGAAGTGGTCGTCCTTGGGCAGGAGCATTCCCGTGCCTTGCGGCAATTCAACCGGACGAACGCCAGGCGCGTAGCCGCCGAGGTAGTCGTCAAACACGCCACCACGTCGGTTGGAGTCGCCGTCGATCAATCCCACCAGAACGTGGTGAACCACCTCTGTGCTGCCGGGCAGTACGTCCATCGCCCGTACCCATACGTCATGGTCCAAGGGATTCGCCACCGTCGGGAACTGGTAGTCGACAACACCGCTGGCGGGGACGTCGTAGGCGGGCAGCTCGATCACGAGGTCTGGCTCGCCGAGCGGCCACTCCGAAACCGGTGCGACGGCGATTCCGGGCAGCGGATCTTCGCCCTCGCCCCGAGGAGCACCGGCTTCGATCCAGTGGACGAGGGTGGTGCGCTCCCCGTTCGAGATGCCGGCATCGTCGCGCCATTCGCCAACATGCGGGTCCGCGTGCCAGGGCGGCATCCTCTTCGTGCGCAGCACCTCCCGCATCATCGGCGCGAACCCTCGCACCATCTCGTAGCTGGTCATCGCCCATGGCCCGATGCCCTCCGGACGATGGCAACCTACGCAGTTCTGTTCGAGGATGGGGACGATGGTCTCGGCGTAGGAAATCTGCTCGTGCGCCGGATTGTCGCGTTCAGGGAAGTTGATGAGGCAGCCGACGGTGTCTTGCTGTGCCACTTGCGGCTGCGTACCGGCCAGCAACGAATCGATGGCATCTGCCAGATAGTGCTCTTTCGCCTCGGCAAGCTGGCGCTCGTAGCTGAGGCGGTCGTTGATCGGGCCGCGATAGGCGAGTTCCCAGCCATCTGGATCGATCAGAAGCGCCTCGGCAGTGCGGGTGAGCCCCAAGCCCTCACCGACCAGCTGCGTTTCGTCGATGAGGATGGGCAGGTCGATGCCCCACTCCTCCGCTTCGGCGCGCACCGACTCGCGGGTGTCCTGTAGATTGGAGTTGAGCATCAGGAACACGACGCCTTCGCCGGCATAGCGTTCGCGCACTTCCCTGAGGTCCGGCAAGGCGTTCCGCACCACCGGACAGCCATTGCCCTGCACGAGGAGAACCACCGCCGCTGCATCCGAGTGGTAATGCAACTCGTGCGCCTCGCCACGGTGGTCCAGCAGCATGAAATTGTCCACCGAAGCACCCCAGACGGAGCCGCTCCAAGCGAGGACGAAGACGAACCCAAGACAACGCCGGCGCATGGCCACGGCTCCAAGCTTGTGTGACGGCGAGTATAAGGCGACGGGCTTGTCGGGAGCGCGAGGCCGAGGCCTCAGCGCACGAACGCGAAGGCGGCCTCAGGCGCAGGCCAAGCGTCGCCCGGGGCGAACGGCCGCGAGGGTTGCGAGGGCCATGGCGATGGGCAGGGCAGCGGCCAGCAGCACGCCGTTCCAGCCGGCGAAATGCATCACCGCCCCGGCGCCCAACGACCCGCAGGCGGAGACTCCGAACACGCTGAATTCATTCACCGCCTGGGCGCGAAAGCGTTCCGACGGGCGGTGCGAATGACCGAGCAGCGCCGTGCCGCCGATGTACAGGAAGTTCCAGCCGACGCCGAGGGCGATCATGGCCGCCGCGTAGTGCATGACCTCGCGGCCAAGGAACCCGGCGAGCAAAGTGAGCGCGAGCACCAAGGCGCCGATTGCCATGATCCGCCCTATGCCGAGCCGACCAATGAGGTAGCCGGTAACCAGCGAGGGCAGGTACATGGCCAGGACATGCGCCTGTATCACCGCGGCCGTGGCAGTCATCGAATGCCCGTCCACGACATGCATGCTGAGCGGGGCAGCGGTCATCACGAACGTCATCACGCCGAACCCGGCGACGCCGCCGAGCACGGCGACGAGGAACAGTGGCTGGCGCACCACCACCCCAAGCGGGCGCGGAGCCTCTGCCGCTGCGTCATCGGCCAAGTCACGCGAGGAGAGGCGACTGAGCACCCCAGCCACCACGACATAGCTCGCCGCGACCACGAGGAACGCGCCGCCGAAGGGAATGCCTTCGATCCAGTGTTCGCCCTGAGCGGCCAGTGCCGGCCCAACGATAGCGCCGCCGAGAGACCCCACCAACACCAACGAAATGGCCTGACTCTCGCGCCCTTCCGGCGCGTTTTCCATCGCCGCGAAGCGATACTGCAGCGCAAATGCATTCGCCGCGCCCACGAGCGCCACCGCCACGCAGAACAGGCCAAAGCTCGCGAGTCCCGTCGCCGCCATCGCTACCAGATAGCCAAGGGAACCAATCAGCGCACCTACGGCGAACCCTCGCGGTCGCCCAATGCGCGACATCAACCAAGCGGCGCCGACGGTGGTCGCGGCTGTGCCGACGATGTGCACCGACAATGGCAAGGTTGCCAGCGCCGGTGTCGGCGCGAGCCGCTGGCCGACGATCCCGCCCAGCGTCACCATCGCGACGGTGCCACTCACGCCGACAAGCTGGGCACCCATGAGCATGGCGAGGTTGCGGTTGAGCAGGCTCATGGCGCGGGTCGTCAGCCAGAGAGCCGAGGCGCAGGTCGTGACGCGACCCAGCGGACGTTCACGGGCAAGCTCACGGCACCGGCGCGACCTTCGGTCGCGTTGGGAGTTTCGCTGACGCGAAACTCCTGCGGCGCAAGCTCCTGTCGCGCTCTGCAAGTGCGTCGGCAGGCGAAGCAACCAATGGTTCCGCGCGCAGGCGGTCGAGGTTGACGCCGCCGCTCGATACCTCGGCGGCTCTGCCCGGCGCATTGCCAATGTCGCAGGCGCGCTGCACGACGCCAGCGCCAAAGCGATCGATCAGCCCGTCGATAGTCGTCTCCAGCCGCCGCGCGGCACCGTCCTCGAAGAGGTCCAGTTGCCGAGGATAGCGCCTCCACTCGAGGTCATAGGCCGCAAGGCCCACCAGGCGGAACGGCCCCGGGTGGTCGAACTCGTCGAGCAGGTTTCTCGCGGCAGCGAAGTACTCAGCGGACGTGTCGCCCGGTCGGGGCAGGCGACATTGTCGGGTGAGGAGCTCAAACCGATGGGTCTTCAGACGCACGCGAATCCCTCGCGAGACGTGGTTCTTCGCCCGAACCCGACGTGCAACCCGATCCGCGGCGCGACGAAGGTGCAGCTCGATGTCGTGCCGCGCGGACACGTCGTGGCTGAGAGTGCGGTCGGAACCGACGCTGGCGGCACGGCGACGGTGGTCGACGCGACGTGGATCACGGGCATGTGCAAGCTCATGGAAATGCGCCCCAGCGGAACCAAGCTGATGCGCAAGCAATGCCGGATCAGCTGCGGCAATGTCGCCAATGGTGCGGTAGCCCAAGGCCTCAAGCCGCGGCACCGTCTTGCTTCCTGCGCCCCACAGTCGCGACACGGGCAGCGGTGCGAGCCAGCGCCGCGCCGTCTGTGGCGGCACCACCAGCAGGCCATCCGGCTTGCCGCATGCGCTCGCAACCTTGGCGACGTACTTGGTCGCGGACACGCCCACCGACACGGCAAGGCCCGTTGCCTCCCGGACGGCTTCCTTGATGCGCCTGGCCATCGCCGGCGCGGGGCCAAACAGCCGCTCGGCACCGGACATGTCGAGAAACGCCTCGTCAAGCGAAATCGGCTCCACGACGGGCGAGAAGTCGGCGAACACGTCCATGACCTGCCGCGAAATCTCCTCGTAGCGCTCGAACCGAGGCGCCACCATCACGGCGTGAGGGCAACGCCGCCGCGCCTGGGCCACCGGCATGGCGCTGCCCACTCCATAGGGCCGCGCCTCGTAACTCGCCGTGAGCACCACGCCCCGCCAACTCCGAGGCCCCACGAGCACCGGGCGCCCCCGCAAGGAAGGGTCGTCGAGTTGCTCCACCGCGGCGTAGAACGCATCCATGTCGGCGTGCGCAACCACCCGCGGCCACGTCGGCGTCTTCATGCGTGGAGCATATCCGAATACTGTGCAGAATTACACCATTTAGTGCACTCCACAAAGCGCGAGAAATCGCTCCTTCTGCTCCTCCGTCATGGCCGAGAAGATCGGTACGCCAAGCTCCGTGGTTGGAAGGTCTGAGAACTCCGGCGACGGCGCTTGCATCCGCGCTGCGATGTTGTGCAGTCCGCCGCCTTCCTCGGAACCCCGGCTCAAGGCCGCCGCAATCGCCGGCGGCCAAACGCGCTCGGGGCCGCCGCCGAGGCCCAAGGGATTGGCTCGCCCGACATGTTCCTCGATCTCGCGGTACATGACCTGCTCCTCTGCCGAACGCTGGCGCTGGCCGGCACGTCCGTACTGCGAAGCCGATTGGTTGCAGATGGCTGCCCACGGCAGCCGCACATGAAATCCCGGCAGTGCGCGACACGACTCCGGAGCGCCGTCGCCGCCACGCACTTCGCCGTCCTTCACCATGAAGTGGTATGCGGACAACTCGCGCCCCGCAGGCAAGAGCCGCGCCGGCGGCGACGTGTAGATTTCGCTGAACCCCCACGCCATGTCCGCCGGCAACTCCGCCTCGCGCAACATTCGCACCCCGGCTTCGGCACACGCAACGCACCACGCAAGCGACCCGAACTCGCCGACCTGCTCGGCCTTCGTCCCATCCACCATTCCCTGTTCCCCCTGCCTTGGTGGCACCACTGTAATCAAACCGCCGTGGTATGGTCGCCGCGTTTTTTTGGGAGGGCCGCAATTGCGCGACATCGACGCCACCACCGACCGGAATCTGCGCGGCAAGTACGCCATCGTCGGCATCGGTGAGACGGAATACACCCGCGGTTCCGGCATGACCACCCGTGCCCTCGGCACCAGAGCCGTCCGCGCGGCGGTCGAAGATGCCGGGCTCACCTTCGACGACGTCGACGGCATGCTGTCGTACAGCGGCAACGACTCCATTCCCTCCACCGTCGTGGCCGGCGACCTCGGCATGAGGCTCAATTTCTACATGGATTGCCAGGGCGGCGGTTCCTCCACCGAAGCCCTGGTGGGCATCGCCATGGGTGTCATCGAGGCGGGGCTGTGCAACACCGTCGCCATCTTCCGCGCCATGAACGGCTATTCCGAGTTCCGCATCGGCGGCACGGGGCGCTCGAGCGGTCGTTCCGCACTTTCGGGCGATGCCCTGTTCGGGCGCGTCTATGGCCAGGCCAGCGCCGGCCAGAACTTTGCCCACAGCTTCATGCGCCACATGTACGACTACGGCACCACCCCAGAGCAAGTGGCGCACGTGAAGGTGATCCACTCCGAACACGCATCCAACAACCCCAAGGCGTACTACAAGAATCGCGTCACCGTGGACGACGTGCTTTCCAGCCGCATGATCTGCAAGCCCCTGCATCTGCTCGACTGCTGCGTCGAGACAGACAACGCCAACTGCATCATCGTCACGTCGATGGAGCGCGCCAAGGACCTGCGCCACACGCCAGCCAAGATCCTTGCCGTGGTCGGGCGCTGCTCGAAGCCGCGCATGGACAACCACTACCAGCACGGCCCGATCTCAACCGTCGCCGGCCATTACGCCCGCAACATCCTGTGGAGCAACGCTGGCGTCGGCCCGGAGGACATCCAGGTAACCGGCTCCTACGACGCCTTCACCTTCACCACCATGCTGCAACTCGAAGACTACGGCTTCTGCAAGAAGGGCGAAGGTGGCGATTACGTCAGTTCCGGCGTCATGCGCCTCGGCAACAAACGCCCGAACAACACGAGCGGTGGCCACCTCTGCGAGGGCTACACCCACGGCATCGCCATGGTGATCGAAAACGTGCGCCAACTGCGCCACGACATCGATGACAGTTGCCCCATCGGCGAGGACGGCAAGCGCCAGCATACCCACGACTACTCCGAGGGCGGCTGCCGCCAGGTGAAGGACGTCGAACTGTCCGCGAATCTGGGCTGGGCGACGCCAAACACCGGCAGCGCGCTCGTGATGCAAAGGGGAGACTAGAAGCCATGCCACTCGAAGGCGAATACATGGGCCGCGACGTAGTCATCAACGACCTTGACACGGCCAACCAAGAGTTCTACAGCCACTGCGCCACCGGAACTCTGCACCTGCAGAACTGCGCTTCCTGCGACCTCATGCGCTACCCCACCACCACCGCCTGCCCCTGGTGCGCCAAGGCCGAGTACGACTGGAAGCCCGTCTCCGGCAGAGGCACCGTGCATTCCTACACCGAAGTCCATCACGCCATCGACCCGGTTTTCCGCGAGCACGTGCCATACCACATCCTGCTGGTGGACCTGGACGAGCAACTCGGCCAGCCAACGGAACACGAGGCCCTGCGCATCAACGGCAACCTGGTGGACGCTGACGGCGAGATGGCCGGCGAGGACCTCGTCAACACGGTAGGCATCGGCACCCGAGTCCGAATCGTCTTCAAGGACATGGGCGGCGGAATCGCTTTGCCGCTGTGGACGGTGGACGAGGAGGCGGAGCAGCCGGAGACGGTCTGGCGTTACGGGAGTAGCTGAACGAAGCTCGGCAGACCGAACGAGAGGGGCATTGCCCACGCGCTCCGCGAGTCATCAAGGGTTGAATCCACCGTCGCGAACCGGCCACGGGCATAGCATGCGTCGCCCGTGGCGGAGGGGGGCCTTGCAGCGTTAGCGACGCGGGCTGAAAACGTCCTCGAGCGAGTTGGCCTCCAGCACTCTATCGGCCCATCTCTCCAAGTCAGCCATCGACGCCCGAACCAAGCGCTCCGACGCTGACCTCGGAAGCGCCAAAGCGACGCAGCAACTGCCGTTCGACAACGGCCCGCTCCCCCTCGACGCGGCCTCGCTCGATACCTTGCTCGATGCCCCGTTCGATGCCCTGCTGCATGCCCTCGTCCCGGGCTCGCTGGAAACCTCCGGCCATAGCCTTGCTCTCCTCCGGGTACTTTCGCTCGAACTCCTGTCGTTCATTGTCCGTCAGTTCAGCGTACATGTCGATGAATTCCAGGTATTTCAGCCGCCGGTCCCGATCCGGCTCGAGTTCCAGCAGCCCTCGCATCGCATCTGCGTACACAGCGACCCGCCCGCCGGGTGGCACGCGCATGTTCGGCAGGTTCACCCGCGCCACGACGTTGTCAGTGTCCCGCCAATCATCCGCGGGGAGTTGGTCCAGCCGACACGCCACCCATTGGAACCTGAGGTACCGCCGGTGTTCCGTCCCCAGCGTCAGCGACGCGGGCGGCGGTTGCGAGGAACGCAGGAACACCACCACAGGTACGACGCGATCCGTCTCGTTGAGATCGGCAAGGTCGAGGCAGTAGCGCGCCAGCCGGCGGGGAGAGAATCGGCCGGCGTCCGTCTCCTCCTCCACCACGAACGCTACGGACCTGCGCTGGCCGTCCGGCCACTCCACCAACAGGGGCACATCCAGTTCGCGCCACTTCGTTCCCAGCCTGTCCTGCAACTGCTCCTGTCGCACAGGCACGAACTGGGCGCGCTCCTCGGGTGCCGGGGCCTCCTCGGGCGCAAACAACGCCAGCGCCTCGCGCGGGTAGTCCAGGATCAGGTTCTTGAAGTTCTGGTCGTGGTTGGCCGTCATCTTTTTTTCGCCGCTAAGCGCCGCAAAGCATGACGGATTCGGAGCCATCGCATGATGCAGACAAGCGCTCAGGCGCCTGTGAGACATGCGCCCGTGCCTCGGACATAACGTCGGGTCAACCGCCCACACGCACATAGCAGGGGGCGGGCCTAGTCTGGCACGGCGTAATGTCGAATTTTATATAGGAATCATTTTCTTACAATACTCTTCCGGCACCTCGGCGTCAGAGTACCAACGGGATTTCCCGCACCACGCCGATGCGTTCGAGGAAGTCGTCCTCGTCGCGGCACTCGTATGCCGCGCGGAGGAGATATGGCAAGGGCCGCTGCAACGCGGCCACTCGGACGGTGAACGATGGTGACACCGCGAGGCCACGCAGGCGAAACATCTCGTCGAGTGCGTCGATGCGGTCTTCCATCGTCGGCTCGGCACGAAGCTCGCCCCGCTCTGCCGGCAGGACAGGGTCGTCGTCCGGGCCCGTGTCGGCGTCCGCGCGCATCAGCCGTCCGACGCGGCGCAAGGCCGCGATCGTCTCTTCAGACATGAACCCTTCCGGCTCGTTGAGCGCCGCATGGATTTCTTCCGCACTCCAGCTTGGCAACGCAGCACTCCTGGGCGCCCGTACATAGCCCAGACGCGTGCGCAAATGGATGGCCACGCGCGGCGCACCTTTGCGCTGGCTGGGTGCAAGCCGGTCCGGCACCGCCATCCACACTTCGGGGAATCCCCACTTCTCGTAGCGCGAGAGCTTGCGGTGTAGCGCAACCGCAGTGTCATCTGCGTCGAGCACCACATCTGGAAGGCTGCCATCGTCGATTGCGACGGTCTCGCCCGAACGCATGACGGTGTCGTGGGCATAGACGAGCTGGCTATTCCGGGCGATGCGACGGGTGTTGCCATCCGGTTCACGGATCACGAGTTCGTTTGCTCGAAGCACCGCAATGCCGACACCCCGCGTCGCGGCGATGCGCTCCACGAGGCCGCCAAGCTGCATCCGGGGGGAATTACGGTAAAGCACCGACGCGCGTAGATCCGTGCCGTCGTAGCGGGAAAGGGCTTGCGGCTGCGACCCAAAACCGCGCTTTTGCGTCCGCGACCGCCGGCCGTTGCCAGCACGCCTCGCCCGAAACGGTGTTCTTCTACCCATGCCTCACTCCGTGTGTCAGATTCCATCCTAATGGAAGCACTGCCGTGCTCTAAAGGCCGCGTCGGCAGTGCGCTGGCGCGAACCGCTGGCGTTGGCACCAACCGGCTTCGCCGTTGGGGCCCCTGCGAGTGAGGTGAGCACCCCCTCAAGGGGCAGCGCAGCATCGACGAACTCCGCGTCACGCTCAGCCGTCAACCGGCGGATAGGGAGGCACGCCCCAAGGCTCGTTCGGGTGATCCATCATCAGGTTGACGAAGTGGGGCACGAGGCAGGCCATGATCTCCTTGCCGCCTTCCACCTGCTGCCGGTTGACGCCGCCGCTCCAAGTCGCGCCGCCGTGGACGAGCTGATTGCGGAGGATGTAGAGGCGTCGGAACAAGACCGTGAGGATTCGCGGCGTGTCCTGCCGGCTTAGCGCCTCGTTGACGTAGCGTTGGTCGGCGCGGAACCGCTCTCGCCAGTCATCGAACCCCTCCTCCCCGTGATGATGCCGCCAGAACGGCTCAAACACGAAGTGGTTGCTGAGGAACGGATGCAAGGCGCCGGAGAAGCGCTGCCAGATGGCTTCGTAGATGATGCGCCTGACGTCCACGCTAAAGATCATGTCGAAGTACCACTGCCGGAACTCGGTCTCGCGGAACAGCCCGTGCAGGTCTTGGCCTTGGGCATAGGCGGCGTTGAAGGCGATCCAGTAGCAGATGAAAGCGGTGTCGGCATCTTCCCGGCCGGCAGCCTGTTCTGCACCTTGAATCCAACTGATCGCGCGATGGACGCGCAAGCCCAAGCCGGGTGGGAAGCCCTCGCGAAGTTGACGTTGTTTGGCCTTCAGGGCCCCGAACGAGAGGTCAGCGGCGGTCATCTTGACGGCGTTCCGGGATCGCGATCCGGCACAATGATAGCCCGCCGCGCCAGTGTGGGGCATGGCGGCACGGGGAATCGTGGTAGGTTTCGCTGCACTCGGGTTCGCATGAAGAACCGTGGGGTCCCGGTTCGCAGGCCGGCCTGCAGCCGCGGCGCAGGCATGGCGGCTGCGGCCAACCGACGGGTCTGGGGCGCAGGAAAGGGTTTCACGAGAGGAGCTTGCGTGCATTTCAACCTAGCTACCGTATTCGACACCATTGCCGACGCGGTTGCCGACCGCGACGCCATCGTCTTTCGCGACCGGCGCCTGACCTATCGGCAACTACAAGAGCGCGCGAATCGCCTGGCGTATCTTCTTGCGCGCCGGGGTTATGGCTGCCACACGGGGCGCGGCTCGCTCAAGGACTTCGAATCGGGACAGGACCACCTGGGCCTATATCTCTACAACGGCAACGAATACTTGGAAGGCATGCTTGGCGCGTTCAAGGCGCGGCTTGCGCCGTTCAACGTCAACTACCGCTACGTGGACGAGGAGCTGCTGTATCTGTTGAACAACGCCTCTACCAAGGCGTTGATCTTCCACAGCTCGCTGGCGCAGCACGTGGAGAGCATCCAGGGCGAAGTGCCGTCCCTTGAGCTTCTGCTGCAAGTGCGCGACGACGACCGCCCACTGGTGGATGGCGCGCTCGATTTCGAGCAGGCGCTGGCCGCCTCCGATGCCTCGCCGCTGGACATCGAACTGCCGCCCGACGACCTCTACATCATCTACACGGGCGGCACCACGGGCATGCCGAAAGGGGTGCTGTGGAAGCAGTCGGACATTCTCATCGCCTCGCTGGGGGGACGCCGGGGGAGCGGCAAGGTGATGCAGTCGCTCGCCGACTACCGCGACCGGGCACTGAACGGCGACCGCCGCCACATGCCGGCGCCACCCTTCATGCACGGTGCCGGGCATTGGACCGCCTTCCAGGCCTTCAACACCGGCGGCACGGTGGTGATTCAGGACGAGGTGAAGCGCTTCGATGCCGCCGGCGCAGTCGAGATCATCGAACGGGAACAGGTGAACAACCTGCTCATCGTCGGCGATGCCTTCGGGCGGCCCTTGGCGGATGCCCTGCGCGCCAGCGGGGCAACCTGCCCGAGCCTCAAGAACCTCCTCACCGGCGGCGCCATCATGACGGCGAAGCTGAAGGCCGAGTTGCTTGAACTGTTGCCTCACATCAACATTATCGACACGGCCGGTTCGTCGGAAACCGGCGGTCAAGCCTCGCATGTAAGCAATGCCGCAAGTGGCGCGGCGAGCGGGCGCTTCAAGCTCTCGGCGCACAATGCGGTGCTGAGCGACGACCTGTCGCGCATTCTCGACCCTGGTCACGAAGGGCTCGGCTGGTGGGCGCGAACGGGCAACATCCCGCTCGGCTATCTCGGCGACGAGAACAAGACCCGCGAGACCTTTCCCACCGTGGATGGCGTGCGCTATTCGGTACCGGGAGACAAGGTTCGCCTGCTGCCGGACGAGACCCTGGAACTGCACGGGCGCGAATCCGTGACGATCAACTCCGGTGGGGAGAAGATTTTCGCCGAGGAGGTGGAGCAGGCCATCAAGCACCATCCCGCGGTATATGACGCGGTGGTGGCTGGGCGGCCCTCGGAGCGCTGGGGCAGCGAAGTGGTGGCCATCGTCCAGTTCCGAAGCGGCGCGGACGCTTCGCGGGAGGAGCTGCTCGAAGAGTGCGAGCGCCACATCGCGCGCTACAAGCTGCCGAAGGCGTTTCTGTTTCTGGATGAGATCTTCCGCAGCCCGAACGGCAAGGCGGATTACAAGTGGGCCAAGAGCGTGGCCGATCAGGCCAATTGAGAGAGGGGTAGAGAGAAGACATGGATGGGATCAAGGTGCTCGTCTTCGACGTCGGGGGCAGCGTGTTCGACTGGCAGACGGCCACCCGTGCCGCGGTGAGTGCGCTGGCCGGGGAGCGTGGCGTGGAAGTGGACGACGAGGCGTTCTGCTTCACCTGGCGCCGTCGGATGTTCGAGCAGCTCGCCGAGGTGCGAGCCGGCACGCGTCCCTGGCAGAATGCCGACTCCCTGCACCGCGCCGTGCTCGACGAACTCGCGGAGCAGTATCCGGCGCTCGAACTCTCGGCACAAGACCGCGACTCCCTCAACCGCGCCTGGCACCGCATGGGCGTGTGGGAGGACTTCCCGGAATCACTCAAGCGACTGCGCGAACGCTACATCGTCTCCATCCTCACCGTGCTGTCGCTGTCAATCGTGGTGGACAGTTCCCGCCACGCCGGCATCGATTGGGACGCCTATCTCTCCTGCGAACTGCTCGGCGTGTACAAGCCGGAAGCAGAGGCGTACCAGAAGGGCGTGCGCCTCCTGGGCGCCGAACCGCACGAGTCGATGATGGTGGCGGTGCATCCGCCGGACCTTCTCGCCGCACAAAGGGCGGGTCTCAAGGCCGGCTACGTCAAGCCCAAACTGCTCGAGATGGGCAGTCGCGGCGAGACCTCGAGTTTCGAGATCGTCGCCGAGGACTACGGAGACTTCGCCGACAAGCTCGGCTGCTGACTTACCTCTCCCAGCCCGGCTCGGAAACCCCATCGACGGCCAAGCCCTATAGAACTCCGGTGCTGTCAGCCGCCGGCAGTGAGGCATCGCCGATTCGCCACCACTTGGGCATCAACACCGTCCTGACCCGCCGTGCTGCCTCGAAATCCCGGATCGGGCCATCGTCGTTGAAATACCGTGCGATCTGGTCCCGGAAGGCGTCCGGGTCCGTCCAGATGCCCACATTCACGTACATCTGGCTCGGCTCCGCAGCCTGGTCATCGAGGGTCCAGGTGATGTAGGGATAGTCCTCCTTGGACCCCACCTCGCTCAGGAACTCCGCGATCAGCCCCAGACGGTCCTGAACCTGCGCCTCTTGGGCCCAGAACTCGCGGAAGTCCCCAATCCTGTCGGGCTGGATCGACCATTTGATCACCACGATCACCACTTCCGCGCTCCTTCACCCGCCCGGTCGCATCGCCCGGCGAATGTCGGTGGCATGGCTATGCGCACCGTTATGGGTGCGTCGGCAGTTCGCCACGCGAACCGCTGGAGTCCTTGCTTCGCTTTGCACTCACGACCAAGGCCAGGGGTGGTCAGCGCTCCATCCAGTCGTTGGCGTGGGAGGTGACGCGCCAGGTGCCGTCGCCCTCGTGATGGGCGATGCTCGACAGCGGAACGGCTGGCATGCCGCCGCCACCTCGGGGAACCGGAGCCGTGGGCAGCAACGGCAGGCCGTACTTCTCCCACCACGGCGGTTCGGAGACCACGTTGCCTTCCACGGGCTGCTGGCCCAGATTCCATTCGTGGAAGATGTCGGCGAAGGGTGCCCGCCGTTCCAGCACGAACTCGTTGGAGTCCATTATCCACTGGTTGGTGACTTCGCGGTTGCCGTCGGCGGGGTCGTCGTCCGTGTCATCCGGGATGGTGAAGGTGCCGTCCATGGTGCAGTTGATGCGGGGGCCGCCGTTCTTGCCGGCAGCGGTCCAGCGCATGTGGCTGCGGCGGCGGATGCGGTTGAAGTCCTGCACTGCGGCCATGCGCACGCAGCCGGACTCGTGGATGCCGGCGGAATGCACCATCCAGCCGTGGCAGAACAACACGTCACCCGCCTTGCCGGCGAACTCGAGCGGCTGCACTTCGGCCTTGATCTGGTCCATGGCCTCCTTGGAAGCATCGGTCGCCACCCAGTTGTAGGCCTGTTCAGAGGTCAGATAGAGCCGCTGCGGAGAGGTGGGGTAGAAGGTATAGCCGCCGCCACCGGGTTCCACGTCCTTGACGTAGGTGATGACGATGAGTTCGGTCATGCTCTGGTCCATGTGGGGGCCAAGCTTCGACTCCGGGCCGTCCGGGTCCCGAGGAAAGATCGAGTAGATGCCGCGATTGCGGCGCGGGCGCTTCACCGGACCGCCCAGCAGCGCTTCCGCCATGTAGAGCACGTTCGGGTGCGCCGAGGTGGCATTGACGAAGGCTGGATCGTGGCCAATGCCGTGCCAGCGCCAGACGTCGTTGCTTATGTCCTTGGTGAGCTTGTAGGGCAAGCGCCCAACCCGCTCGCCCGGTGTAGCGCCGGGACGCTCCTGCTCCGGGGAAGGCCAATCGCCCTGCCCCATCCAGTTGCGGGCGAGCCCCCAACGATTCTCCACCGGCCAGTGCTGGCCGGGCGCCACCCAAGTGGACGGATCGTCGGGCTTAAGCCCCGCCGCCTGCGCTGGGGGCTGTTGCCACCACAGAGCAATGAACGGCTCGAACAGTTGCGGCGCGATCATGCCGCGTTTGACGAGGAAGCCGGACTCGCGGAACTGCTCGATTTCTTCAGGCGTCAGCCCAAGGCGGTCCGCACCGGGCGGATCATCTTCGCGCAGCGTCGGACGCGGCAGCAGACCCGGCGGCGTCTTGGTGCCGAAGGCTGCTTCAGGGTCGCGGGGTGGTGGAACCGGCGCCTGTCCCACGTGGCCTGATTCGGACATCGCTGCTCCCCTTGCCTGTACGACCGACTGAGTGTAGCCGATGGCGGCAGCTTCTTAAGCCGGACAGGGCGACGCATGCGTCGCCCTTCTCGGTTGGCCATCCTCACGCGCATTGGGGCCGCGCCGGAGGAAAAGCGCAGGCGCCGAGCCGGAGGGGGGGCGGTAGGGGACCCGGAGGCC
>VXSY01000179.1 GCA_009837725.1 Gammaproteobacteria bacterium
GCCTGCCGGTATCACTTCGCCAGCCCTTTTCACTGCGCCAGCCGCTTTTCCCGAGCCTGCCGGTTTGCCCGAGCCAGCCGCTTTGCCCGAGCTAGCCGCTTTGCCTGTCTTCGGAGCTAGCCGACTCTCTGCGTTTTGCCTGTCTTAGATTCTCCTTGTGTCTTCGACCTCTCTCTGGGGTCCGTCCGCGATTCTGTCCTCCCAGTCGGCTAAAATGCTTGATCGTGGTCAGGTCGTTCCAAATCCTCCAGAGCGACAGCGCCGCGCCCCTAGCGGCGGTCGACTTAGGCTCCAACAGCTTCCATCTCATCGTCGCATACGACCAAGACGGTCGGCTCCAGGTTGTCGATCGACACAAGGAGATGGTGCGTTTAGCCGAGGGCCTCTCACCCTCCGGCACGCTTTCCACAGGCGCCGCCACACGGGCCATTGCCTGCCTGGAACGCCTTGCGCAGCGGATCCGCCACCTGCCGCGCGAGAACATCCGAATCGTTGGCACCAACACCTTGCGCAAGGCGCGAGACAGTCAGGACTTCATCGAACGAGCTGAAGAGGCGCTAGGGCATCGCATCGAGGTCATCAGCGGACGCGAGGAAGCAAGGCTCATCTATCTGGGCGTGTCTCATTCCCACGAGGACAACTACGACACTCGCCTAGTAGTGGACATCGGTGGTGGCAGCACCGAAGTGATCCTCGGTCGCCAATTCCAGCCCCGGCTGCTGGAGAGCTTGCACATGGGCTGCGTTGCAATGTCGGCCGAGCACTTCCCGAACGGCCGCATCAGGAATGGCGGCATGGTGGATGCGGAGAACGCCGCCCGGCAAGAACTCGAGGTGATCGAGCATGTGTACCGCGCACACGGCTGGGACACTGTGATCGGCGCTTCGGGCACCATCATGGCGATTCAGGAAGCGGTTCAGGAATTGTCCGGCGAACGTGGCATCACCGCAAAGGGCATCGCCTCCGTGCAACGACGACTTCTGGACGCCGGGCACGTGGATGCCGTGGACCTAGAGTCGCTGAACGTCGAGCGACGACCGGTATTCCCCGGTGGCGTCGCGATTCTGGCCGCAACATTCGCCGCGTTGGGGATCGAGCGCATGACCGTCTCGGACGGAGCGTTGCGCGAAGGCCTGCTGCACGACCTGCTAGGCCGTGTGCACGCCGAAGACATCCGAGAGAGTACCGTGGCCAACCTAGCGTCTCGCTACCATGTCGACACCGCTCAAGCCGACCGGGTTGCCCGCACCGCAACCCGGCTGCTGGAACAGGCAAGCACAGGCTGGCAGTTTCCACAGGTGGATGCACCCCGAATTCTCGGTTGGGGCGCAATGCTGCACGAGATCGGGATGGATATCGCGCACAGCCAATACCACAAGCATGGAGGCTATCTGCTCGAACACTTGGACATGCCTGGCTTCTCGCGCCAAGACCAGCATCATCTCGCGATGATCGTCCGCGCTCACCGGCGCAAGTTTCCGATCGAGTTGCTCCGCGACACGCCCGAACTGATGCGTCTTTGTGTGCTGATGCGTTTGGCGGTCCTGTTCCACAGGAGTCGCGCCACCCTCCCGCTGCCTTCGATTTCCCTAACTGTGCGGCAGAACTCCATCAAGCTCACGCTCCCCAAGCGTTGGATGACCAAGCACCCGCTTACCGCGCTTGACATCCAGCAGGAGGCCGAGTTTCTCGGCGTCATCCCCATTGAGCTCCACTCAGGCTTGCGCTGAGGTCCACCGTTATCCGGACAGCTTTGCCCGTCCGTCGGGTTCTTAGAGGCAACTGGCCTGAGGCGCGCTTGCCGGCCTGAGAAGGCGTTTGGTCTGCGCGACGGAGCACTTTCCCCCACGGCGCAACTTGCCTGTCCGACAGCGTGCTGTCCGACAGCGTGCTTGCTTTGCTGTCCCCACGGATTTTGCCTGTCCGACGGCGTGCTTTGCCTGTCCGACAGCGTGCTTTGCCTGTCCGACAGCGTGCTTTGGAGGGGCGGGCCTACTTTGCCTGTCTGGATGATGGGGAGGAGGGGGCGCTTTCGCCGAGAGGGCCACTTTGCCTGTCTTGGGCGCTGGGGGTAGCCCGGCTTGTGCCGATGGTGGCGTTTGCAACGGGGGCATGGCTGCCCCAAAATGGGCTTGCTGGCCCTGTTGGAGAGTTTGGCCGGCGCCGGAGCTGAATTGGGGTGTCGCCAAGTCGGTAAGGCACTGGGTTTTGATCCCAGCATGCGCAGGTTCGAGTCCTGCCACCCCAGCCACGGCGCCGGGCGCACCGAGGGTCGCGTTTCCCGTGGCGTTGCGGGGCCTTAAGGGGGCGGATCGTTGAAAGATCTCATGGTGTTCGCGGGCGGTTCCGTGGGTGGTCTGTCCGGACGGATTGCAGGAGAGCTCGACATTTCCCTCGGCAAATCCGACATCGGCCGCTTCCGCGACGGCGAGGTGCGGGTCGAGATCGACGAAAACGTCCGCGGCAAGGACGTCTTTCTGGTCCAGTCCACGTGCGCGCCCACGAACGACAACATCATGGAGCTGATGATGATGGCCGATGCGGTCAAGCGCGCCTCCGCGCAGCGCATCACCGCGGTCGTGCCCTACTTCGGCTACGCGCGTCAAGATCGGCGCCCCCGCTCGGCGCGAGTGCCCATCAGCGCCAAGGTAGTCGCCGACATGATCGCCGGCGTCGGCATCGACCGCATCCTCACCGTCGATCTCCATGCCGACCAGATTCAGGGCTTTTTCAACGTTCCGGTGGACAACGTCTATGCGTCGCCCGTGCTCGTGGACGACATCCTCGACCGGCACCCCGGCGAGCCGGTCTTCGTCTCCCCGGACGTCGGCGGCGTGGCCCGGGCGCGCGCCATCGCCAAGCAAGTGGACGATCTCGATCTCGCCATCATCGACAAGCGCCGGCCGCGGCCCAATGCATCCGAGGTCATGAACGTCATCGGCGAGGTGGAAGGTCGCACCGCCATCCTGGTGGACGACATCGTCGACACCGCCGGCACCCTGTGCAATGCCGCCGCCGCCCTGCGCGAGCGCGGTGCCACCGGCGTCAGCGCCTACATCACCCACCCGGTGCTTTCCGACGACGCGCCAAGGCGCATCGACGGCTCCGCACTCGACGAGGTCGTGGTCACCGACACCGTGCCGCTGTTGGATGATGCCCGCAGCTGTGGCAAGATCCGGCAATTGAGCCTCGCCGGCGTGCTTGCAGAAGCCATCCGTCGCGTGAGCAACGAGGAGTCGATCAGCGCCATGTTCCGCCACAATGGACAGGCGCAAATGCGCTTTTAGGGGCGCGGCCCACGCCGCCGTTTACGACGCAGTCCGTCGCAAACCGGCGTTTGCGTTCACCGCCGTGCCGCTTGCGGCAAGCGCCGCCAAGCCACGCGAACTCTCATCTCAGCCAACGACGGAGCCACTGCACATGGCCAACACCATCACTGTTCGCGCCGAGTTCCGGGCTGATCTCGGCAAGGCCGCAACGCGCCGCCTGCGTCGCTTCACCGGCAAGGTGCCGGGCATCCTCTACGGCGGCGACCGCGGTCCCCAGCCCCTGTCCCTCGAACAGCGGGACCTCGCGCGCGTCATGCAGGACGAGGCGTTCTTCTCCCAAGTGCTCGAACTCAAGGTGGATGATGTCGGCCAGCAAGCGGTGCTGCGCGACCTGCAACGGCACCCGGCAAACGACAAGGTCATCCACGTGGACTTCATGCGCGTGCGCGACGACGCGCCCCTCAGCATGCGTGTGCCGCTGCACTTTCTCGGCGAGGACCACTGCGTCGGCGTGCGCCAAGGTGGCGGCAGCCTGTCGCACAATCTCATTGAGGTGGAGATCTCCAGCCTTCCGGCCGATCTGCCCGAGTACATCGACGTGGACGTCACGGACCTCGACGTTGGCGGCTCCGTTCACCTCTCCGACATCACTCTGCCGCCCGGAGTGACCCTGGTGGCGCTCACGCAGGGGCAAGACCACGACTTGCCGGTCGTCAGCGTCATTCCGCCTCGCGGTGGCAGCGGCGACGACGAGGAAGAGATGGAGGAGGTGGCAGAGGAACCTTCAGACGAAGAGGATTCCGAGGAGGATTGACGCCGGGCGCATGCCCGATTGCCCTGCTACGAGGCCGCGCCGTAGCAACGGCGCCGGCTCCGCGCCGCGGTCGAGCGCGAGCAAGCCGGCAGTCGCATCGCAAATGTCGACGCGCTCGTAGGGCGCCCTAGCGGCGCAACGGAGGGCGGGATGCAAACTCCCAGGAGACAGACCCACTGACGGACGCGACGGCCCTTCGTGCGAGAGATCGCTCGACCAAGCCGCCCATCAACCGACGGATCGCCAACGTGACCATCCGCCTCATCGCCGGCCTCGGCAACCCAGGCACACGCTATGAACGCACGCGCCACAACGTCGGCATGGCCTGGCTGCGCCGACTCGCCCACCGCTTTCGTCTGCCGCTGTCTCCGGAACGCAAGTTCCGCGGCAGCGTGGCCCGAGGCGACATACTCGGTCGCGATGTCTGGCTGCTCGCGCCAGACACCTACATGAACCTCTCCGGCGACGCCGTCGGGCCGTTGGCGCATTTCTACAAGCTTGCGCCGGAGGAAATCCTCATCGCCTACGACGAAGTGGCGTTCGAGCCCGGTGCCTGTCGGCTGCGCGTGGGCGGCGGCCACAACGGCCACAACGGCATCCGCAGCGTGATCGCCGCACTCGGCAACCAAGCCGGCTTCGCTCGCCTACGCATCGGCGTTGGCCATCCGGGCAACTCCGCCGAGATGATCGCCTACCTCACGGGCACCCGTATGACGGGCGAGGAACAAGACCGCATCGAACAAGCCACCGACATCGACGACGACACATTGGGTCGCCTTCTCGACGGCGACTTCGATGCCGCCATGAATGCCATCAACGCCCGCAGACGGGTGACCGACGCGTCCGAGTGCCCGACGCCCGTAGATCGGCGCCAGCGCTGATGGGATTTCACTGCGGCATCGTCGGGCTGCCGAATGTCGGCAAGTCGACGCTCTTCAACGCGCTCACGCAGGCCGGCATCGACGCCGAGAACTTCCCCTTCTGCACCATCGAACCCAACACCGGCGTAGTGCCGGTGCCCGATCCCCGCCTGCACCGCATCGCCGAGATCGCGAAACCAGCCCGGGTCGTGCCGAGCCTGATGGAATTCGTCGACATCGCCGGCCTCGTTGCCGGCGCCTCGAAGGGGGAGGGTCTCGGCAATCAGTTCCTCGCCCATGTGCGCGAATGCCACGCCATCGCCCATGTGGTGCGTTGCTTCGAAGACGACAACGTCGTGCATGTCTCGGGCCGCATCTCGCCACGGGACGACATCGAGATCATCGACACCGAACTTGCCCTCGCCGACCTCGCTACCGCCGATCGCGTGCACGACCGGATCCGCCGCATCGCCAACATCGGCGACAAGGAGGCGCGCGCCACGGTGGCGATCCTCGACCAAGTTCGCGCCGGGCTGGACGCCGGCCGGCCCGTGCGCGCCCTCGGCCTCGCGCCGCACGAGCAGGCAGCCATCGCCGAATGCCACTTCCTCACCGCTAAGCCCGTGATGTACATCGCCAACGTGGCGGAGGATGGCTTCGAGGGCAATCCCATGCTCGACGAAGTGCGCGCCATCGCCGCAGCGGAAGGCGCCGCCGTGGCGCCGGTCTGCAACAAGATCGAGGCCGAGATTGCCGAGCTCGATGCCGACGACATTCAGGAATTCCTCGAAGACCTGGGCCTCAACGAGCCGGGCCTCAACCGCGTCATTCGCACCGGCTACAACCTGCTTGGCCTCATGAGCTTCTTCACCGCCGGCCCCAAGGAGGCCCGCGCCTGGACCATCGCCAGAGGCACGACCGCGCCCGGCGCGGCCGGCGTCATCCACACCGACTTCGAACGCGGCTTCATCCGTGCCGAGATCGTCGCCTACGACGACTACATCGCTTTCGGCGGCGAGGCCGGCGCCCGCGACGCCGGGCGCTGGCGCCTCGAAGGCAAGGACTACGCGATGCAGGATGGCGACGTGGCGCACTTCCGCTTCAACGTGTAGCCAAGCAGCGCGGCCTTCTTTGCGGGTAGAGACTTGTAGGGCGAGCGCTGGTTTACTTGCTCGGGTCGGGGCGGTTGCGCCAGCGGTCCAAGAACTCTTCGCTGGTGTTTACCCATGGGTAGGGCTCGTTGGGTTCGGGGAGGCCCAAGGGCTCGCATAGGCCTTTCCAGCCGTCGCTGGCTTGGAACTCGATCAGGCGGTCCGCTGGGACTTCGGCGCGCACCTTCACCACGTTCGCCTCGTATATGGCGATGGCGTGGTCGCGATCCATCAGGCGGCTGCCAAAGGTGCCCTCGCGGATGATTTCGTTCGCCATCTTGAGCCGCGTGCGCAAGCGCTCGTCCGGTGATCGACGGGCGTGCTCCATGCTTTGGAAGATGGTGCTGCTCGAGCTTTTGAACCAGCTTTCTGAGTCTCGGAGCGACAGCAACACCTTGGCGTCGGGATAACGTTCCATCAAGCGGGGCCAGAATGCGGCTGCGGGCCAGTCCACAGCGGCCCGGTAGCCGGCGAAGAGCGTGTCCCAAACATCCTCGCCGTGCCAGGCGCGCAGCCAAAGGTCTGCATGCTCCGGATGCGTCGCCACTTCCGCCATGTGGTAGCACGCATCGAAGCCAAGCCGTTCGAGCCCCTGCTTGAGCGACAGCGTGCCGGTGCGACCGAAGCCGGCGCCGATGACGGCAAGCCCGTCAGCCACGGCCGGCTCAATCTCGCCCCTGCGCCAACTCCGTCCCTACAGGTCGTAGCCCCGCTCGTTGTGCATCACGAGGTCGAGACCTTCCGTCTCCTGTTCCTCCGTGACCCGGTTGCCGACGACGACATCAACCACCTTGAGGATGATGAACGTGACGAGCGCCGTGTAGCCCAGAACCGCGAAGCCGCCGATGGCCTGCACGCCGAGCTGGCTGCCGATGCTGATGTCCTCCTGACCGCTGAAAATGCCGAGCGCCTGCGAGGCGAAGACGCCCGTCAGGATCGTGCCGAGCAGCCCGCCCACGCCGTGCACCGGGAACACGTCCAGCGAGTCGTCGATGCGCAACGTGCGCTTCATGAAGTTGGTCGCGAGGAAGCAAACCACGCCAGCGGCGATGCCGATGACGAGCGCGCCGGCCGGGCCGACAAAGCCAGATGCTGGCGTGATGGTGCCAAGCCCCGCCACCATACCGGTGACGGCGCCGAGCGCACTCGGCTTACCGTAGCGAATCCACTCCGCAACCATCCAAGTGAAGGCGCCGGCCGCCGCCGAAATGTGCGTCACCGTGATGGCCATGGCGGCATCGCCGTTGGCGGCGAGGGCGCTGCCGCCGTTGAAGCCGAACCAGCCGACCCAAAGCATGCCGGCACCGGCCACGGTGAGCGTCATGTTGTGGGGCGGCATCATCTGGTCGGGAAAGCCGCGCCGCGTGCCGAGCACCAATGCCGCCACCACCGCTGCGGTCCCGGCGGTGATGTGCACCACCGTACCGCCGGCGAAGTCCAAGAGGCCCCGCTCGCCCAGCCAGCCACCGCCCCAAACCCAGTGGCAAACCGGCGCATACACGAGCAGCAGCCAGAGCGTCGTGAAGATCAGCACCGACGAGAAACGCATCCGTTCGGCGAAGCCGCCCACCACCAGCGCCGGGGTGATGATGGCGAAGGTGAGCTGGAAGGTGGCGAAGGCCGACTCGGGGATCGTGCCACTCATGGCATTTTCGCCAACGCCGCCGAAGAACGCCTTCGACAGGCCCCCGATGAAGAAATTGCCGTCGGCGAAGGCCAAGCTGTAGCCGACGATCAGCCAGAGAATGGTGACCAGGCAAGTGATGCTGAAGCACTGCATCAACACACTCAGCACGTTGCGGGAGCGAACGAGGCCGGCATAGAAGAGCGACAGACCCGGAATCGTCATGAACAGCACGAGGGCGGTGGAACTTAAGATCCAGGCCGTGTCGCCCGTATCCAGCCCCTCCGCCACGGCGGGGGCGCCCACCAGCAGCGCCAACACCCCCATTGCCAGCGCCAGTCCCGTTCGGGGGCGTTCCCCGCCCAAAAAACCGCCTCGATTCCCTTCCATGGTCCCCCCGTGCGAGCGCCGTCGCCTGCGTGCCCTAGCGAAGCGCGGGACACTACCGCATTGCGTGCGGCACTGCCACCGGTGACGGTGCAGTTGCGACGTTTGACCTCCCCGGAGGGAGCGCCCAAGTGCCGACCCGGCACCTCGCTTAGTGCAGTGGTTCCCTAAGGAAGTCGTTGCCCCTAGGATGGATGCCTTGAGGCACTTCGGAGAGACGATCATGCGATTGCTCGCCCTGAGCCTGATGGTGGTTGCCGGCACCGTCGGCGCAACGCCACCCATCGAGCACTTCACCGGACACGCGAGGTACGAGCAGGCGCGCATTTCGCCCACGGCCAAGTACCTCGCCGTCACCACGCGGCAAGACGATTACGAGTATCTCGTGGTGATTGCGCTCGCGGACCGAGAGGTGGTGTATCGCACTCACTTCGGCAAGGGCTGGAATGTGCAGAACTTCCACTGGGCCACCGCCGAGCGCATTCTCGTACAGCCGGCGCGGCGGATCGTCGGGCGCACGGATTTCAGCTTCCCCACCGGCGAACTCTATGCCCTCAACGCCGACGGCACCGACGCGAGCGTGCTGTTCGGCATGAACGCCGGATTCGGCAAGCTGTCGGCCCGTGCCGGGCGCACCGAGGCGCGGCTGGAGGCGGCGGAAATCCTGCACCTTCTGCCGGACGAACCGGAGCATGTGCTCATTGGCACCCTCCCGTTCGGTGTCAACAAGGTGGGCCGCGCCCGGCGCATCAATGTCCACACCGGGCAAACCGAACCGGTGGTCGTCGGCCGCTATTCCACTTCCCGCTTCCTCACGGACCGCGACGGCATGGTGCGCTTCGAGTACGGCTCCAATGTGGAGAACGTCACCGAGGTGTACTACCAGCCGGATACGGGCGAGCCGACTCTGGTTTCCCGTGGCCGCGTCAACGAGGGCGTGACGATGCCCCTCGCCGACGCCGGCGACGGCTGGTATGCCGTCGACAACACCGAAACATCCACCACCGAGCTCATCCACTGGCAGCCGACGCGGGACGTCAAGCAGGTGCTGTTCCACAACGACGCCGTCGACGTCGGCGAGGGACTCTTCGACCCCGACGGCCAGCTCATCGCCACGCGCGTTACCGAGCACTACCCCGACTACCACTACGTGCAGCCAGACGCCCCCTTCGCCAAGACCCACCGTCGCATCCGCGCCGCCTTCCCCACCGAAGATGTCGCCTTCACCAGCATCACGACCGACGGCGCCAAGGGTGTTGCGGTGGTGTACGGCGACCGGTTCCCGAGTACCTTCTATTTGGTGGATTTCCGCACCGACGAAATCGAGGAACTGTTCCAGTCGCGGCCCTGGCTCAAGCGGGAGGACTTAAGCCCGATGGAGTCGGTGCAACTCAAGGCCCGCGACGGCACCATCGTGCATGGCTACCTGACCACGCCCAAGGGCTGGAGCGAAGGCGACCGCCTGCCCCTCATCGTCCTTGTGCATGGCGGACCGCACGGCATTCGCGACCATTGGGGCTTCGACTCGGAAGCGCAGCTCTTCGCGTCCCGAGGCTTCGCCGTGCTGCAAGTGAACTTCCGCGGCTCGGGAGGCTATGGCAAGGACTTTCTCTACGCCGGCTTCGGCCGCTGGGGCCGCGAGATGCAGGACGACGTCACCGATGCCACCCGCTGGGCTGTGGCGGCCGGCTTTGCCGACCCGGAGCGCCTATGCATATATGGCGGCAGCTACGGCGGCTATGCGGCGCTCACCGGCGCCTTCCGCGAGCCAGACCTGTACCGCTGCGCGGTGGGCTACGTTGGTGTCTATGACCTCGAGATGATGTACCGCAAGGGCGACATCCCGGACCGCCGCGCCGGCGTCAACTACCTGAAGGAGGCCATCGGCGAGGACCGGGAGGAACTGCGCGCCCGCTCCCCGGTGCACAACGCCGATCGCATCCGCGCCGCGGTGATGCTGGTACACGGCGCCCTGGACCAGCGCGTCCCCATCGCCCACGCCACTAGCCTGCGCCGGGCACTGAAGGCGGCCGGCAACCCGGTGGAGGTCTGGCATGTCGAACGCAAGGAGGGCCACGGCTTCGGCAATCCCGACAACCGCAAGCAGATGTACGAACGCATGCTCGCCTTCTTCGACGACCACATCGGCCGTGGACGTGAGGTGGCGGCAAGCGGCGCGGGGGAATAGCGGCAAGTGCTTTTGGACCCCACCGAGCGCTTACCGGCCAACAAACAGGACACCTCCACCAGGGAGGCCCGTGCACGCCGCTCTGCGGGGCTGATCCGGATTGACGCGTTCAGTCCCCACCTAGGTGGTGAACTTGCACACCGCCCCAGCGGTCGCTCAGGTAGTCCGCGACCAAGCGCCGGTGGCAGTGATGCGGTTTGTCCTCGCTGCAAAGAAGGCAGCCATCGGCGATGACATCCCGCGCTGTCGTTTGCTCGACCCTCCGCTCCGCCATCAGCGCCAGGAACCGACGCTCGTAGGTCGGCCAATCGATGCGACCTTTGCGATAGTCGGCAAGGATCTCAGGCGTGGGTGCGAGTTCCGGTGCATGCACATAGTCCATGCCGCAGATGGCGGAAAGGAAGAAGGCGAGATCGTCGCGCTTGGCAAAGCCCGAAAGCTGCGATGTGTTGTTGAGGCGCACGTCAACAATCCGCTTGGTGCCGGAACCACTGATGAGGTCGAAGAATCGTGCGGCAGTCTTTTTTGTGAAGCCGATCGTCCATACGTCCATCAGCTACCTCCTTCAGCCGCAACGTCCTTGGCCCGGTAGGCTACGCGCCTCGCCCGAAGCGCCACAGCTTCGGTGACCAACTCGGTTCTCGACCGTAGCGCAAGCGTCCCCGTAGACTCCATGCCGAGTTCGAGCAGTAACCTATCCATCGTGGCTTCATGCTCCTCCAACCCGCCGTCCCGCAGAATGTGCGCCACCTGATGGCCGCGCTGCCGCATTGCAGGTGCCACAAGCAATGTCCGGTGACAGTCGAGCGGCTCCGCCTCCGCGCACATCACGGCCACTCGATACTTCCCAATCCCCTGTTCAAGCCGCTCCATCCCACGCAGGAACGGCACGGTGCAAGCTACCCGATCATACTGGACCTGCCCATCCTCGTAACAACGCGGGTCATCGGATTGCCCCCCGAGCTCCCTGCCGAGATGAACGTAGCCGATCTGCCGCGCCTCCAGCGAGGCACGGAGCGAGTCTCGACTGAAGTGCGGGTAGCGGCGACTGAAAGGGACCGACCGTACATCCGCTACCGCAGCTATCCTATGGCGCACAAGCAGCGCAACAAATGCATCGATGGGGTGATTCGAGTGCCCCAGCGTGTACAAGGGCCTAGCTGGATCGGTCATCCGCCGCATTCCGTCTCGATGATCGCCGCAATGAGCTTGTAGGCTGCCCCCTCGAACTCCTCGCCCAAGCTTATCGTTAGATGGCAGGGTCCGACCTCATAGCTTCCGTTCAATTTGCCGAGGTACCGCCGCTCGTACAGCGGATCGGTTACCCAAAGCCGGTAATCCCGACCGGCGTGTCGAAATCTCCCCTGAACCCGCCGCTTGCTGTTGCCGAATGCCTCCCCGGGGGCAAAAACCTCGAGGCCAAGCCGCTCCACAGCGATGAGACGCAGGGAATCGCCAATGGATTCGAGCTGTGCTTCACGAACTCGGTCGTTGTGTCCGTGGTAGGTGCTGTCGCCATCGAACCAAAGCGGCTCGACGGGATCCGTGAGGCGTTCCAACTCGTCCTGCGGGAACTGCCCCTGTTTCACCCAGTACCATTCGGGATCAAGCAGCCAGTTCTCTGCTTGAAATCCTGCAGGCCGATGGCGTAGGAGGGGAACCTCCACGATGTCGAGCACCCGGGGGTCGCTGCCATCCTCATATTGTCGCTCGTACTCGGATACCTCCCCATGCTCTCGGTCACTGATTGGACGTAGCCAATCCCCAGCGCACTGGTCGCGCCATTCGCGACCGGCAATGCACCTTCCCGCGAGCTTCCGCGAGTTTGCGAGACAGACCATCCGCTTGACGAGTTTTCTGTTAGCCATGGCCGCCCGCCCACATGACTAGCCGTAGCTCACTGTCGTCAACGAGCGTGTACTCCGGCAAACGACCCGAGAGTTCCAAGCATTGCTCCCGAATGATCGGCACGCCGTCGCCACGGACATCCATGAGGCGCGTTCTTCCGATCCCGGTCGGTGCTGCACATCGGGCCAGGAGCGAAACGACAAGTTCGTTCCGGTTCGATTGGCGAAGGTGCAGGCTGTCGGGAGTCAGCGTGTTGGTGAGTTCGCCCGGCACGAACAACTCTATGCGGTTGGAGAACATGTGCAGGCGTATTCTACTGCCAAGCATCGAATAGTCTCGATGTGCGACCGCGTTCACCAACGCCTCGAAGACCGCGCGTTCGCTGAATTGCAGATGCTCGACGCGCGCGCTCGCCTTGGTTGCGCGGACCAGCATGTTGCGGGCCACAAAGTGAAGAGCCTCGGCCACTTGCTCGTCCAAGGGTCCGCGAATGTCCCGAGCGTCGGTCTGGTAGTCGACGTCCGCGCGCTCGCCGGCATAGCTGACCGCCTGGATGTAGGCGTGAGGCAACCACTGTTCAGGGGCCCGGGTGCAGAGCAGCACGCCGCCAACCGTTAGCTGCAAGTTGTCGTCGGAATCCTCACCGAGCACACGGAGTTTGTGGAGGTTGTCCGTTGTGGGTTCGTCGATCAGGAACTTGCTCGCCAGCGTGTACACCACATCATCGGGAGACGTGCGTGGCACCACGGTCTCGTCAAATCGAATGAGCCGCGTGTTGGCCCGCTCCTGAAACAGCCGCGCCAGCATGTCGGGCGACAGCTTGCGCTTGGAACTGCCCACCCGGCGGTAGTAGCCCCCGGGACTTTCGTGCACGGCGAGGCTCGGTGGGACATCCACTCGGATAACCAATGCACAGTCACCGTGCCGGTTCGTAAGTTCCCGCTTCAGGATGTCGGCGTCGAGAGCAGGCCTCACGAGGTCATTGCAGATTTCGCGGATCCAACCTTCCACAAGGTCCAAGTGGTCCAACTCAAGCCCAACGACCTCCGGGCCGCGGTCGATGACACCCAGCACCAAAGTGCCACCACGACCGTTGGCCATAGCCGCGAGTTCATCCGCCAAGTCGGCGCGATCCGGCCCGCGCACGCGGTTGCCTGCAATTCTCGGCATCTTCAACTCCAACGACGTGTCTTCGCCGAGTTGCACGCGCCGTGCAAGGAGGGAGTCTACCGCCACGGTAAATCGCCGCATCGTTGGGTAGCGCGGATCATAGCCTCGAACGTCTCGGTTCGCCCCTGCACTACAAGCGCATGATCTGGCGAACCAGCGACGGCCCGCCAAACACTAGACCCGTATAGATCTGCACGAGATCCGCACCGGCGTCGAGCATGGCTTCGGCATCCTCAGGGGAGGCAATGCCGCCTACGCCGATGACGGGGAAGTTGGCGGGCACGGAAGCGCGCAGCGTTGTCACTGTCTGTCGCGCCAAGGGGGCTAGCGGGGCGCCGCTGAGGCCGCCCTCCTCGCGGGCGAATCCGCTGGCGAGGGACATTGGTCGGGAGAGCGTTGTGTTGCCAGCTATGACCGCATCCATGTTCGTTTGCCGGAGAACGTCCGCGACCTCGCGCAGTTCTTGCTCGCCGAGGTCAGGCGCCACCTTCACCGCCAGCGGCAGGCGCTGGTCTCGGTGTTCTTCGGTGGCGCTGCGTGCGTCGTCCAGCCTGCCGAGGAGTTCGGCGGCGGAACTCGCGGCTTGCAGGCGCCGCAGGCCCGGGGTGTTGGGGGAGGAGAGGTTGACCGTCACGTAGTCCGCGAACGGGGCCACGGCGGTGAGGCAGGCGTGGTAGTCGTCAACTGCGCGGTCGAGTGGCGTGTCGCGGTTCTTGCCGATGTTGACGCCGAGCATCGGTCGCAGCGGGCGCTTGCGCAGGCGGGCGAGCCGTCGGGTCATGGCGTCGAGGCCGGCGCTGTTGAAACCCATGCGGTTGATGAGGGCGGCGTCCGGCACCGAGCGAAAGAGGCGCGGCTTCGGGTTGCCGGACTGTGGCAGGGGGGTGACGGTTCCCACTTCGACGAACCCGAAGCCGAGCCGCGCGAGACCGCGCACGGCGACTGCGTCCTTGTCGAGACCCGCGGCGAGGCCCACTCGATTGGGGAAGGCAAGGCCCATCTTCCGCACAGGACTTCCTAGATCGTCGTCGTCACCGTTCGGCTTCTGCAGGCCGCTGCCTGGGAACTGCCCCCACGCCCGCAGCCCCAGCAACGCGATGTGGTGGGCAGCCTCGGGCGGCAGCAGAAAGAGCAGGCGGCGAACATGCGCATAGAGCCCTGACGCCGCAGTCATCGACGACTTGGCGCGTAACGGCAGGCATCGCCCTCGGAGGGAAGGCATCGTGCCTTCCCTAAGACCCACAGGGTGCTTCGTCCTTCTTTGGGGCCAACTCCTTGGCAGTGCGTCCCTCGGCGCCAAGGGAAGGCAGAATGCCTTCCCTCCGAGGGCACGGCGATTGCCCAGTCCAACCGGCTAGACCCTCAATACACCACCACCGAGCGGATCGACTCCCCCGCGTGCATCAGGTCGAAGGCGGTGTTGATCTCGCCTAAGGGCATGGTGTGGGTGATGAGGTCGTCGATGTTGATCTTGCCGTCCATGTACCAGTCCACGATCCTCGGCACGT
>VXSY01000195.1:0-1921 GCA_009837725.1 Gammaproteobacteria bacterium
GGCCTGCGGCGCGACGGCGGCGACGCCGAGACGGGCGCGGGCGTGGAGTTGGGCGGCGGGCTGGCGTACGCGTTCGGGCGCCTGGCGGTGGAGGTCCGGGCCCGGGCGCTGGCCGCCCACGAGGACGAGAACTACGAAGAGTGGGGCTTCAGGGGCTCGGTGCTGTGGCAACCCGAAGCGGACGGGCGGGGGCTGTCCGCGCGGCTGGGTTCGACCCGGGGCCGGGCCGCGGGCGGCGTGGACGCGCTCTGGGGCCGTCCGGACGCGGCGGGCCTGACGCGGGGCGCGGGCATGGACGCCGGACACCGCTTCGAGGCGGAGTTCGGCTACGGGCTGGAGACCCGCGGCGGCCGGGCGTTGTGGACGCCGCTCGTGGCCGGGGAGGCCGGCGGCGGCGCGCGTTCGCTGCGGCTCGGCCTGAAGTTCGCGGCCGGAACCCGCGCCGAAGCGGCGCTGGAGATCGGCCAGCGGCGCTTCGGAATCCTGCCCCCCGAGGACGCCCTCGGCCTGCGGATCGAAGCCCGCTGGTGAGCGGACGCCCGGCCGGCGGGGAAGCCCCCCGACGGCCGGGCACGCCGGGATTCCGCGGCCGGGTCAATCGCCTTCACGCCAACTATTCGATACAAGCCGGGAGGGGCCTCGCCCCTTGCGGGCACTTGCCTTCTTCCGGCGGGAGGACCTTCGGCGCCCCCCCCCGAGACCAATGCGTAAAATCGGGGCTGTCTGTTTGCTGGGGTAGGCGCCTTGTCGCAGGAGTTGCTGGAACGTCGGGATCGAGTGTTCGGGGCGGGCTCGGCGCTGTTCTACACCTCGCCGCTCACCATTGTTCGGGGCGAGGGGGTGGCGCTGTTCGATGCCGATGGGCGGCGTTATGTGGACATGTACAACAACGTGCCGTGTGTGGGGCATTGCCATCCGCACGTGGTGGAGGCGGTGTCGCGGCAGGTGGCCACACTCAATGTCCACAGCCGGTATTTGCATGAATCCATTCTGGAATATGGCGAGCGGCTCACCGGGCTGCATGCCGATGGCATCGACTCGGTGGTGTTCAGTTGCACCGGCACGGAGGCGAACGAGATCGCGCTGATGACGGCGCGGCTGGTCACCGAGGGTCGTGGCATTGTTTGCACCGATGCCGCGTATCATGGCAACAGTGTCGCGGTGCGGCAGCTTGCGAGGCCGCAGGACCCGCACGGGGAGGTCCGCTCGATCCCGTTCCCCGAGCTGCTCCGCTGCCCGGCGAACGATCCGCTGAGCTATTACCTCGACCGCCTGCGCGAGACCATCGCCGGCTTCGAGCGCGACGGCATCCCCTTCGCCGGAATGCTGCTGTGCCCGCTGCTCGCCAACGAAGGGCTGCCAAACATCCCGCAAGGCTTCATGGCGGATGCCGCCAAGTTGGTGCGCGAGGCCGGCGGCGTGGTGGTGGCGGATGAAGTGCAATCGGGGCTTTGCCGTGCCGGCCGTTGGTGGGGCTACGAGGTGAGCGGCTTCACGCCGGACATCGTCAGCATGGGCAAGCCCCTGGGCGCCGGGGTGCCGCTTGCCGCAACGGCAGCGTCGCGGGGCCACATCGAGGCGTTCCGCAAGGCGACTCGCTACTTCAACACCTTCGCATCGAGTCCCTTGCAGGCGGCCGCCGGCAACGCGGTGCTCGACGTGATCGAGGCCGAGGGCTTGCGCGATCGCGCGGCGGCGGTGGGCGCGTCCATGCGAACGCGACTGACGGCGATGGCCGATGGCGACGAGCGGATGGCGGACGTTCGCGGCCACGGCCTTTTCGTGGCAATCGAGTGGGTGAAGGATGCTGCGAGCATGGAACCAGATCGCGCCGGGGCCGGTGCGGTCGTCAATGCGCTCAAGGATCGGGGGTTCCTGATTGGTGCCGCCGGCGCCTTTGGCAACGTGCTCAAGATTCGGC
>VXSY01000195.1:1931-14770 GCA_009837725.1 Gammaproteobacteria bacterium
GGGGCCGCGGGGGGTTTTGGATCGTTGCTCAACTTCGGCCCGCCGCTGGGTTTTGGGGGGGCCGACGCCGACGCATTCCTTGGTGCCTTCGAGGAGGTCGTGGGTTCGGCGGCAGCCGCCTGAACTCTCCCCGTGGTAGCTGCTGAACCCGTGCCGGACCCGGTGCTGCTGACCGCCGCCCACGAGGCGGTGGCGCACTGGCCGCTTGCGGTGCGCGATCTCAAGCTCGTGTCGCGTTCGGAGAACTACGCCTTTCGGGTCGAAGACGAACGCGGGCGCCTGTTCGTGTTGCGCCTGCATCGCCCTGGCTACCACACGTTCGAAGAACTGGTGTCGGAACAGACCTGGACGGCAGCGTTGCGGGAGGCTGGCGTCGACGTGCCGGTCCCCGTCCTCGCGCGCACTGGAGAAGGCTATGTGACGGCTTTCGTCGGCGACGAGCAACGCTACGCCGGGATGCTGGAATGGGTCCCGGGCGACACCCTCGGCGCCCTAATGGACGGTGCAGAGCCCAAGTTCATCGACGACTGCTATGCCCGCATCGGCGAGGTGATGGCCGCGCTGCACACCCAAGCTTCCGAGTGGCGCCTTCCGGATGGCTTCGCCCGCCATGCCTTCGACGCCGGCGGGCTGATGGGCGTGGGCGGCAAGAGGCCGTTCTGGGGGCGGTTCTGGGAATCGCATCTCCTCACGGCCGAAGACCGGGCCATGCTTGCCGACCTTCGTAACCGCATCGGTCCGGTGCTGGCAAGCTTGGGCCGCGAGCCAAGCCACTACGGCATGATCCACGCCGACCTGCACCCCCAAAACGTCGTCGTCAGCGGCAAGCGCCTGCACGTGATTGACTTCGACGACGCCGGCTTCGGCTGGCACGCATATGACTTCGCCGTCTGCCTCGGCGCCCACGTCAGGGACGACTTCGCGCGCAGGCAGTCCGCGTTCCTGAATGGCTACCGTCGCGTCCGCGAGCCCGACCAACGCATGGTGGCGCTGATTCCGCTGTTTCTCCTCATCCGCTCGCTGGCCTCCATCGGCTGGATCACCGCCCGCCCCGACCTCGCCCGCCCAAGCATGGCCACGGAACTCATGGCCTGGGTGCGCAGCAACGCCGAGACGATGCTTGCGCGGGCGAACCTCTGACTAAGCAGGCCACCACGCACCTAGCCGCTCCGCACAATCGTCCCTTGGCTGGCGGCTTGGGGCCGCACTGGGGCAGTCGTTCTGCCTTCGCCCCCAAGGCCCCGACGCTTGCCAACAACACGTTGCTGCGGCGTGGACCGAGCCGCGGCTTGGCTATGATGCGCGCGAAGACGAACGAACGGATGCCATGAACCACCTTGCCGGCGAAACCAGCCCCTATCTTGCGCAACACGCCGACAATCCGGTCGACTGGCACCCTTGGGGCGAACCGGCGCTCGCTCTCGCCCGCACCGAGGGGCGTCCCATCCTCCTCTCCATCGGCTACTCCGCATGCCACTGGTGCCATGTGATGGCGCACGAGTCCTTCGAGCACGAGGCGACCGCGAACGTGATGAACGAGCGCTTCGTCAACATCAAGGTGGATCGGGAGGAGCGGCCCGACCTCGACCGCGCCTATCAACTCGCGCATCACCTGCTGACGCGCCAGAGTGGCGGCTGGCCCCTCACCGCCTTCCTTGATCCCGAGACGTTGCTGCCGTTCTTCACCGGCACCTACTTCCCCCGCACGCCGCGCCACGGCCTACCCGGATTCGTCGATGTGCTGATCCGCATCTCCGATGCCTGGGGCGAGCGCACCGAGGACATCCGCGAACAAGGCGACAAGCTGCGCAACGTGGTGCAGCAACTCGATGACGCCAAGGCCGAGTCGCAACTGGCCGACGACGCTCTGCTTGCCGCAGGGCGGGAGCAGCTCGGCAAGCTGTATGACCCCGAAGGCGGCGGCTTCGGCAACGCGCCCAAGTTCCCCATGCCGGGGGCAGTGGAACGGCTGCTGCGACACTGGCAGCGCCGCCGCGCAAGCGGCGGCCAGCCGGATCGCGAAGCCCTCGACATGGTGATGACGACTCTGACGAAGATGGCCCGAGGCGGCATCTTCGACCACCTCGGCGGTGGCTTTTGTCGCTACTCCACCGACCGCGGGTGGATGATCCCGCACTTCGAAAAGATGCTCTGCGACAACGGCTCGCTGCTCGCGCTCTATGCCGATGCCATGGCGGTGGCGCCCGACGCGCTGTTCGAAGGAGCGCTCCGAGACACGGCCGCCTGGATGATGCGCGAGATGCAACACCCGAGCGGTGGCTACTACGCCGCCCTCGATGCCGACAGCGACGGCGGCGAGGGTCGACATTATGTTTGGCGCCGGCACGAAGTGAAACGGCTCCTCACCGAGGACGAATACCTGGTGGTGGAAACCCTCTACGGCCTCGACCACCCGGCCAACTTCGAGGGCAAGTGGCACCTGCACCGGCGCGACTCGTGGCGTTCGGTGGCCGAGCGGCTGTATCTCGATGCCGAAGCCGCAGTCGAACTCTTGGCGAGCGCCCGCGCCAAACTGTTCGACCGCCGCAGCGAGCGGCCCCGACCCGCCCGCGACGAGAAAGTCCTTGCGGCGTGGAATGGCCTCGCGATTCACGGCATGGTGCAGGCGGCTTTGCGGCTCTCAGAACCGGCGTGGATCGACTCGGCCGCTAGGGCCGCGGCCTTCGTGCGCGAACGCATGGTCCAAGACGAACGCCTGCTGGCGAGCTGGACCGGCGGCACGGCACGGCACCCCGCGTACCTCGACGACTACGCCAACATGCTGCACGGCGTGCTGGCGCTCTTGGAAGCGCGCTGGGACGATGCCGACTTCGCACTGGCTCAGCTCTTGGCGGACGGCTTGCTGACGCTCTTCCTGGACGAGGAGGCGGGCGGCTTCTGGTTCACCGCGCACGACCACGAGGAACTCATCCACCGCCCGAAACCGGTGCTGGACGACGCCCTGCCGCCAGGCAATGCCATCGCCGTGCGCGCGCTCGTGGCCTTCGGGCATCTCACCGCAGAGTCACGCTACCTCGACGCGGCCCATGCAACCCTCGACTGGGCCCGAGGCTTCGCGGAACGCCAGCCAGCGGCCCATTCGGCCCTCCTAACCGCCATCGAAGAAGCCACCGAACCCGGCGCAACGGTGATCCTGCGCGGCCCGCCAGATTCGATAGCGCCTTGGCTCGACGCCGCCCGAGATGGCTATGAACCTACGAGAGCGGTTTACGCCATCCCCTACGACTGCAAAGCGCCCTCATACCTACCCCGGCTCGTCACCGCAGAGACCCGGGCACGAGTGACAGCCTTTGTTTGCCAGGGCCTCGTGTGTTCGGCGCCGATCAACGAACTCGACGAGTTCCGCACGGTCTTGGCATAGGCGACCAAGATCAAGGGGTTGCGGTATCGATCTCATCGAGTTTTCCGGCTCGCCGAGGACGCTGAGCCGCTGACGCGCATGCAGCAGGGTGAAGGGCCTCGGAGGGACGGCATCCTGCCTTCCCTAAGCGCCGTTAGGCGCTTTTCGACCTGCCACCATTAACAGGTGCGCTGCGCGCAGGGAAGGCAGGATGCCTTCCCTCCGAGGCCCTCGCCTTCGAGTCAAATCGTGCAAGCATCAACATGCTACGCGTTTGTTCCATGCAAGGAGGGCGGCCCGGCCTCCAGCACTTCGGCACGCGCTCATGCACGACGTGGTGCAAGACACGCTAGAAGATGTCCTCCGGTCGCACCGTTGCGGTGTCTGCGTTGCTGCGGCGGGTGGTGGTTTTGGTTTGCGGGGCGTTGTCTGCGAGAAAGTACTCGAACATGGATCTGCGGTTGTCTGGGCTCGCGGCCTGGCCGGTGGCGGCATCGACGCGGGCCCGGACGACGCCGTCGGGGGCGATGCGCTGCACGTCGGGTTCTTCTGCCAGAGCTTCGCGCATGAAGTCCACCCATATGGCGAGCGGGGTGGTAGATCCGTACTCGCGGGCACCCAAGGGTCGCGCCTGGGAAAAGCCGACCCAAGCGGTGGCGGCGAGCTTCGGGTGGTAGCCGTTGAACCAGGTATCCACCGCCTCGTCCGTGGTGCCGGTCTTGCCGGCGATGTCCGAGCGTTCCAGCACGAGCGCCCGGCGACCGGTGCCCCGCCGCACCACGTCGCGCAGCATGGAATCCATGATGAAGGCGTTCTGCGCCGAAATCGCGCGCGGTGCCGGGGATGGAGCCGGCTGGCCCTCCCCGCTTGCGGAGCATGGATCGCAGGCGGCAGCGCGAGCGGGCTCGAACACGGTCTCGCCGTCGATGGTGCGCACCCGCTCGATGATGTGCGGCTGCACCGCATAGCCGCCGTTGGCGATGGCGGCATAGGCCGTCGCCATTTCGAGCGGCGTCACTCCCATCGTGCCGCCGCCGATGGCGAGTTGGGTGTTGTCCGGGAATGTGCCGGTGGCGAAGCCGAATCGGCCGGCATGGCGCAGGATGTTGTCCGCGCCGATCCGCAGCATCACCCGAATCGACACCAAGTTGATGGAGCGGTAGAGCGCCTCGCGCAGGCGCGTAGGACCGTTGTAGCGGCCGCTGTCGTTGCGCGGGCGATAGGTGCGGCCGGTGCTACTGTCCCGGAACACCAAGGGCGCATCGAGGAAGACGCTTGCCGGGGTGACCCCATTCTCGAGCGCCGCCGAATAGACAAAGGGCTTGAAGCCTGATCCGGGCTGGCGCCGCGCCTGCAAGGCGTGATCGAACTGGTTGCCGACGAAGTCGTAGCCGCCGACGATTGCTCGCACCGCACCATCGTGCGTGTCGAGCGCCACCAGCGCACCGGCGATGTCGGGCACCTGCGCCAGTCGCCACCCGCCTTCGTCCTGTTCGACGTATACGACATCGCCGATTTCGGCAACCTCCGCAGCAGTCTGCGGGCGGGCAGTCATGGCATCGACGCCGAGATAGCGCCGCGCCCAGCGCAATCCCTCCCACGGCAGCACCAGCGTGGTCGCATCTGCCCGCGCCACCATCATGCGGCGGGTCGCCTGCGCCACAACCACTGCCGGCTCCTTGCCTTGAACGATCGGGCGGTCGCCCAAGGCCGATGCGACGAAGGCCCGGAAGGCAGGGGAGTTCTCGAAATCCGGCGGTACGTTCTGCAGTGCGGCCGGCACCTCCTCGACACCCTCTTCGTTTTGCTGGCCCAGCGCCTCGGCTTGCGCCCTACCGTCGGCGGAAACCACCTGGGCTGACGGCAGCGGCGGAACTCCCCAATCGGGCAGCGTGAACTCCGGCGGCACTTCAACGCGACCATCTGCGCCGCGATAGCCGTGCCGCCGGTCATAGGCTTCGAGCCCGGTCCTGAGCGCCCGCTGCGCCGCCAATTGGAGCCCTGCGTCGAGGGTGGTCACGGCTTCATAGCCGGCATAGATGTCGGTGCCGTAGCGTTCCACCAACTGCTGGCGCACCCATTCCGAAGGAAACGGCGCCACGAGGTCCAACTCGCGCCGGTGCACCACCGCGCTGATGGGTGCCGCGACAGCCTCTTCGTAGTCGGCGCGGCTGATGGATGCCTGGTCGAGCATCCGCCGCAGCACGAGGTTGCGCCGGCGGACCGCGTATTCCGGCCCGTTGATGGGATTGCCTGCCTCCGGCCGCTTGGAAACCGCCGCCAGCATGGCGATCTGGGCGAGGTTGAGCTCAGAGACGGGCTTGCCGTAGTAGGTGTGCGCACCAGCCTGGACGCCATAGGCGTGCTTCCCAAGCGGCGCGATGTTGATGTAGAGCTCGAGGATCTGCTCCTTGGTGAGCGCGTGCTCGATCTTCACCGCCAGCAGCATCTCCTTGAATTTACGGATGAAGGTTTGCTCCGGCGAAAAGGAGATGATCTTCGCAAGCTGCATCGTGATGGTGCTCGCACCGGTGCGCACGTCGGATAGGAAGAGCCCGACCACGTCGTTGGCGAGGGAGATCACGTCCACGCCTCGGTGCTCGAAGAAGCGCTTGTCCTCGGTGTTGAGGAGGGCGTCGATGTAAGCCTTTGGCGTGTCCTCGTACGCAATAGGGATCGTGCGCCGCTCTCCGAACTCGCCTATCAGCTTGTTATCTCTGGTGAAAATCCGAAGCGGCGTTTCGAATCGGTATTTGCTGTAGGTCTCAGTGGTCGGAATCTGCGGATCCAGATAGAGGAAAACTGACGCAACGGTCAGAGATGTCGCACAGGCCCCGACCCCCGCGAGCCAGAGAATGCGCTTTGCAATGGAACGAATGAGGCTACGCATGTGGCGCTCCGCCAATCTCTCGCCACGCCGGCTCTTTACGAGCAACCGACCTACGAGCAACCGACTCACCGGCAACCAACGCGACGGCAAACGGCGCCGGCCAGGCCTCGTCGGCATCGACATCGGAGCCAGCCGCGTTGCCCTCGTCGAACTTGAGGCCGACGGCGAGGGCCGCCGCGTATGTGCGTTCGGCATCGAACCCTATGCCGAGACGCAGCCGGCAAAGAATAGCAACGAAGCGTCGACTGTAGATGCCACCGCGGTTGGCAGCGCCATCGCCAGGCTCGCCAAGCGGACGCGTCCCCGGTCACGACGCGCAGCGGCTGCCGTGAACGGCGCTTCCGTCGTGTCTCAGGTGATCGAGCTCGACTCGTCCTTCACCGACGAGGAAATCGCGAGCCAGATCGAAGTGGATGCAGACCGCCTGCTGCCGTTCCCCTTTGCCGACGCCGCCATCGACTTCGAAGTGGGCGACCTGTCGCCAAACGACCCGGCAATGGCACAGGTGCTGCTCGCAGCGTGCCCACAGGCACAGGTGCAGCGCTGCAGCAACGCGCTCGCCCTGGGCGGATTCCGACCCTCGATCGTCGATGTGCGAATGCTCGCCATGCGCCGTGCCTTGGCGAGCAGTTGGCCGGCCGGCGCTGAATGCACGGCCTTGCTGGAGTTGCGCCGCGATGCCGTGGCAATGGCAATGTTCGCCGGTGCGGCGAGCGTGCCGCTGCAGTGCAGGGAAGATGCAACGGACACCGGCCCGGGAGCTACCGAGGACACCGGCGTCGAGAGTGCCCGGCAGCGGATATCCCGGCTCCTGCATTTGCAGATGGCCGCCGGTGGCGAGTCGCCAGCGCGATTTCTGCTGGCGGGAGAGTCCGCGTCGAACGACGACACACTGGACATGGTGCGGCAACAGACGGATGCGGACGTGGAGGTCGTGCGGCCCTTCGCCGACATGTCGGTGGCGAAGCGCCTCGACGCGGCAGCTCTCAAAGCTGCGGCCCCAGAACTGCTCGCGGCTTGTGGGCTGGCCCTGCGGAGATTCGACCCATGAGGATCAACCTGCTTCCCTGGCGGGAGTGGGAGCGCAAGCGCTTGAGCCGCAGCTTTCTAGTGCAGTTGGCGGCGACCGCTGCCGCCGCCATCGCCACGGTGCTGGTGAGCGGCTCGCAGGTGAGCGCGGCCACCAAGCGCCAACTGGCCCGCAACGCCGTGATCGAGCAGGCGTTGACCACGCTCGAAGGAGAGGCGGCTAGAGCCGCGGCGCTGCTTGGCGAGCGCGACGTGCTGCATGCCGAGGGCGATGCCATCGAGCGAATGCACGGCTCGCGTTTCTCTGGCGTGCATACCTTCTCCGAGCTTGCGGCGACGATGCCGGCTCGGGTGCGCTACACGTCGGTCACGCTGGCGGATGGTCTGTTCGAGGCAACGGGAGCGGCGGAATCCAACCAGGGTGTGTCGGCCTTAATGCGCAATCTCAACCGCTCGGCCTGGTTCGAGCGCCTGACGCTGAAGGGGATCGAGGAGGACGGCGACAACGGGGCGGTGACGTTCTCGCTGGGCTTCGGTCAAGCGAGGGACGGCACGCCGCCACTGCCGGGCGCCGAACGCAGCGGCAGTGTCAAGGCAGCAGGGTAGAGCCGTGCAGCCACAGGACTTGCTTACGCGCCTGCAAGAGGTCGATCTCGACGTACGCAACGTTGGTGCGTGGCCGCGCGGGCTCCGGCTGGCGCTGTTGGGGATGCTGGCCGCCCTGCTGCTGACGGTGGGCGGCGTCCTGCACGTCGGGCAGCGCGTGGGCGACCTCTCCCAAGCCACCCGCGCCGAGACCAGATTGCTCGCCGACTACCGCCGCCTGCACGTCGCCACGGTGGATGTGACGCTGGCGCAGCGTGAGCGAAACCGCGCTGCTCTGCGCTTCGAAACGCTGCTCGCGCAGTTGCCGGGGGACGCCGAAGTTCCCGCCTTGATAGACGAAATCAGCCGAGCCGCGCTCGCACAAGAGCTCTCCATCGAGCGCATCACGCTGGGCGAGGAACTGGCCACCACTAGCTACGTGGAGTTGCCCATCGACATCGCCGTGGTGGGTGACTACCACCAAATTGGCGCATTTCTGGAGGCACTTGCTGGACTGCAACGCATTCTCGCCCCCCAGGACTTCCGATTGCGTTCGCGTGAAGGCGCAGAGCATCTGGAACTGACCATTCGCGCCCAAACTTGGCGGCGGCGCGAAGTGGCAGGAGACCCCACGTGAATGCCTCGCTACGGAAGGCCTTCGGTGGCCTGGCCCTCCTGTTGCTTACGGGCTGCAGCGACGAGCGCTCGCAGCCTCAAGCCCTGCTGGAGGAGATCAACGCTGCGCCACGCAAGGCCATCCCGACGCGTCCTCAGCCGCCAACGCCGGCTCCTGCCACCTATTCCGGAAAGGAGTTTCGCAGCCCCTTTTCGCTGCCAGCGCCAAAGCCGAGGGCGCGCGTGGGCCCGCCCTCGAATGTGCGTCCAGACCCGGTCCGCGCGCGCGAACCGCTCGAGAGGTTCGCCCTCGGAGCGCTTCGCTTGGTGGGCTTCGTAGAGCAGGGCGGCACACTCTTCGCTCTGGTGCGGCCGCCGGAAGGCGGTATCGCGCGGGTCATCGTGGGCAGCTATCTCGGCAAGAACCACGGTCGGGTGGCGCGGCTCAGCGAAGCCGGCCTCGACATCGTGGAGATCGTGCCGGATGGAGCCGGGGCGTGGATGGAACGTCGCCGACACATGAAGCCGGCGGGTGACGGTTGAACGAACACAAGGACTCGTCAATGACGAAACGCCGGAGAAGGGCCCAAAACCCCAGCGGAACGGGAGCGCGCGTCGGCGGTTCGCTACGCGAACTGCTGGCCCTCGTCTGCATGGCCATCGCGGTGGACGCAAGCGCCGCCGCACCGGACCGGGCAGCGCCGGCGGGTGTGCAAAGGACGCTCCCGACCGCCGGGGAAACACCGACAGGGCCTTCCGTATCCCCAGCCCCGGATGCTTCCTCGGCCGAGGGCTCCTACCGAGGCGAACGTCTTTCGCTCAACTTTCAGGAAGTGGAGGTGCGCGGCGTCCTGCAACTCATCGCCGACTTCATCGGCGCGAATCTCATCACCAGCGACTCGGTGACCGGAACCATGACGCTGCGCCTCGAGGATGTGCCTTGGGATCAAGCGCTGGACCTCATCCTTCGCACGGAAGGGCTTGCCAAGCGGGAGTATGGCAACGTGCTCCTGATCGGTCCCGCAGACGAACTGGCCTCGCAGGAGCGAACCGAGCTCGAGAATCTTCGGGAGCTGTCCGAACTCGCGCCCCTCACGACCGAGTACGTGCGGGTGCGCTACGCCAACGCGGCGCAGATGGTCGCGCTACTCGGCAGCGGCGCCGGCTCGGTGCTGTCGGAACGGGGTGCGGCTATGGTGGACGAACGCACTAACACGGTGGTGCTGACGGATACCGCTGAACGTCTGTCGGGATTCCGCGCGGCCCTGGCAAAGCTCGACATCCCTGTGCGGCAGGTGCTGATCAAGGGGCGCATCGTCAACGTGAACCGGGACTATTCGGAGCGCCTGGGCATTCGCTGGGGTGGTCTCGGTCGCGAAGTGCTGGAAGATGGACGCGAACTGCAATACGGTGGCATGGGCGCGACCGCAGACGCCACCGCGGAGGGTGGCAAGCGAGGCAACTGGGTCGTGAACTTCGCCGAGGCGTCCTCGGCGGCCACCCGCGTGCAGATGGGGCTCGCGGCGGTGGACTACCATCTGGATCTGGAACTGTCCGCCTTGGCTTCGGAAGGGCACGCTGAAATCATCGCCCGACCGCAGGTGGTGACGACGGACAAACAGCAAGCGACCATCGAGTCGGGAGTGGAGATACCGTATCAGGAGGCTTCGAGTTCGGGCGCGACCTCCACTTCCTTCAAGCAGGCGGTGTTGCAGTTGGAGGTGGTTCCCCATGTCACGCCGAACGAGCGCATCATCATGGACTTGGTTGTCAAGCAAGACACCGTGGGCACGCTCTACAACGGCGTGCCGAGCATCAACACCACGAAGATCATCACGCAGGTATTCATCGACAACGGCCAGACGGTCGTGCTCGGCGGCATCACCCGCACCGACCGCAACGCCTCGATCGCGAAGACGCCGTTCTTCGGCGACCTGCCGTTCTTGGGGCGCCTGTTTCGCCGCTCCATCGAACGCGACGACGAGCATGAACTCTTGATCTTCATCACGCCGAGCGTCGTCGACGAACCGCCGGCTGTGCCGCCCTCGAGTGACCTAGGAGACGCCGTAGAGAACGGCGCGGGCTCCTAGCCGGAGTGGTACGGCGGATGCGAACCCGAAGGCCAAACCGCTGAGCCGTCATGTCCGAGCAAAGCATATTCATCGTCGGCATGATGGGTTCTGGGAAGTCCACGGTAGGGCGACGGCTCGCGGACCTCATGGGGCTCGACTTCGTCGATGCCGACGGCGTGATCGAAGAACGGGCCGGCGCCGACATAAGCTGGATCTTCGACGTCGAGGGAGAGGACGGGTTCCGCAAGCGCGAAGAGCAGGTGCTTGATACGCTCAGTCAACGTCCAGCCATCGTGCTTGCCACCGGCGGCGGCGCGGTGCTGCGCAACGCGAACCGGCGACGCCTGCGCGATCGCGGGGTGGTGGTGTACTTGCGCGGCTCGGTGGACATCATCGTCGCGCGCACCCGACACGACCGGCGACGCCCGCTACTACAAGGGCTGGGGCAAGGCGTGGATGTTCGCGAGCGGCTCGCCGACTTGCTAGAGCAGCGAACACCGTTGTATGAGGAGGTGGCGCACGTGGTGGTGGACACCGACGAGGGCAGCGCCCTGCGCGTTGCCGAGCGCGTGCGCCAAGCGATTGCGGCGCACCGCGAAGGCGGACCAAGACCATCTCGAGGCGACGAGCGATGTCGCGACTGAGGAGTTAGATGACCGAACGCCTGAACGTGCCGCTCGGCGATGGCCGGGACTATCCGGTGATCCTTGGGGAAGGATGCCTCGAGGACCCGGCGCACTTCGATCCCTTCATCGGCTCGCAGGCAATGGTCGTGACCAACGCCGCGGTCAGCGGTCACTGTCTGGACCGTCTGCGCCAAGGCCTCGCCAACGTGACGGAGCTCGACATCTTCGAGATCGGCGACGGCGAGCGCTTCAAGACGGTGGCGACGTGGTCCGCCGTGCTCGACCGCCTAGTGGAGGGTCGTCACAACCGCACCACGACGTTGATCGCCTTGGGCGGCGGCGTGGTAGGTGACGTGGCCGGCTTCGCTGCCGCGAGCTATCAGCGCGGCGTGGGCCTGATTCAGGTGCCGACGACGCTGCTTGCCCAGGTGGACTCTTCCGTGGGCGGCAAGACCGCCGTGAATCACGCTGCCGGCAAGAACCTCATCGGCGCGTTCTACCAGCCCCGCGCAGTGGTGGCGGACATGGGAGTGCTGCGCACGCTGCCCGAGCGGGAGTTCCGCGCCGGCCTTGCCGAGGTGATCAAGTACGGCGTGATCGCCGACTCTGGCTTCTTCGCTTGGCTGGAGCGGCGGATGGACGATCTGGTCGCCCGCCAGCCAGACGCCCTCATCCACGCCGTTCGCCGTTCCTGCGAGATCAAGGCGCAGGTCGTGGCCGACGACGAGCGCGAACAGGCCAGCCGCGCCATTCTCAACTTCGGCCACACCTACGGCCACGCGCTCGAAGCCCTGACGAACTACGACACCTACCTGCACGGCGAAGCCGTGGCAATCGGCATGGTAATGGCCATGAACCTCTCGGAACGAACCCGCAGAGCTCCAGCCAGCGAAACGGAGCGTGTCCGCACCCTACTGGCCCAAGCCGGGCTACCCATCGCCACGACCGAACTCGACCCAGATGCCATGCTCAAGGCCATGGGCATGGACAAGAAAGTCGTCGATGGCCGCATCCGCCTCGTCCTCTGCCACGGCATAGGCGAGGTCTCGGTCACCGCCGAAGTCCCCCCAAGCGAAATCCGCGCCGGCCTACTCACCGGCCTCTGACGCCGGACTCGACCACGCTCTTGGATGGGCGCTTTGGCGGACGGCGTACTGCCTTCCCAAGCACGCCGAACGGCGCGTTCCGAGCGCCGCCAACCTTGGCGAACAACGCCACCAGCAAACCAGCTCCTGCGATGCGAGGGCCTCTCTGGACGGAGGGCGCCAAGAGCTTGCGCCGCAGGAGCGGCGGATACGCCGCGTATGCGGTGCAAGGTCATGGAGAGGTGGGGGCTGGGGCCAGACGCCGAGCGTTAGCGAGGGGTTTGGCGGCGCCCGCCCTCCAGGCGTGCCGAAGGCGCGCACGCAGCGGAGCCGGCCAAGGCCACCGCACCCCGCGTTCAAGACAACGCCAACAAAGCGCCAGCCTCAAACAACGCCACCATCAAGGCAGCCCCTGCCACGCGAGGGCCTCGCTGGGGGGAGGGCGTCCCGCCCTCCAGGCGTGCCGAAGGCGCGCACGCAGCGGAGCCGGCCAAGCTCACCGCAAGCAAGCGTTCCAGACAACGCCAACAAAGCGCCAGCCCCGAACAACGCCACCATCAAGGCAGCCCCTGCCAC
>VXSY01000232.1 GCA_009837725.1 Gammaproteobacteria bacterium
CACCAGAGAGCTTGTCCGAAACGGATGCTGTGGTTGCCGGCACCGCGACGTCCTGGGGACCCGAGCCCGAAGCAATCGGTCGCGCTGCCGATGTGCCCGTGGTGGTGGTCGCCGGCGATGCCACCATCGCCGGCGCCGTCGCCAGCGTTCGTGCCGGCGCCACCGACTACATCCCACGCCCCTACACCGCCGACGCCCTCTTGGCCGCAGTGTACGCGGCGCTGAAGGCGCACCCCCGCACACGCCCAAAGCCCGCTCGCACCATCGCCAAGTCCGTCGCCGGCGCCACGACGCCGGAAATGATCGGCACCAGCGAAGCCATGCGCGAGGTATTCGACCGTATCGGCAAAGTGGCGCCCACGGACTCCACCGTTCTCATCCACGGCGAATCCGGCACCGGCAAGGAGCTGGTGGCGCGGGCGTTGCACTCGCTCAGCACCCGCCGCGATGCCGCCATGGTGTCACTGAACTGCGCCGCCATTCCGGATGCGCTCATCGAACCTGAACTGTTCGGCCATGCGCCGGGGGCACTCGCAGTCGACGCCGCCGGGCGGGGCGGGCTCATCGAGGCTGCCGATGGCGGCACCCTGTTCCTCGACGAGATCGGCGAGTTGCCCCGCGATGCCCAAGCACGGTTGCTGCGCGTGCTGCAAGACGGGGAACTGCGGCGCCTCGGCGGCACCAGCACGCGCCTGGTGGACGTGCGCCTCATCGCCGCCACCCATCGCGATCTCGAAGCGCTCACGCGCGAGGGCGGCTTCCGCGAGGATCTTTACTACCGGCTCGATGTGGTTTCACTCAAGCTGCCGCCCCTCAGGGACCGCGGCGACGACGTGATCCTGCTGGCGCAAGCGGCGCTGGCATCGGCCAGCCGGCGCATGAACAAGCCGGGGCTCGTGCTTTCCGATGCCGCCGACCATGCCATTCGCCACTATCGCTGGCCCGGGAATGTGCGGGAACTCGAAAACGCCCTAGAGCGCGCCGTGATCCTGTGCGACGGCAGCGTAATCGAAGCCGAACTGCTGGCCATCGACGCCGCCCAGGATCTCGGCGCTGGCGCCGAAGCCGCCAACGGCGCCGACTCGCTCACCGACTACTTCATGCGCTTCGTGCTGGAAAACCAGGATCACTTCACGGAAACCGAACTCGCACACCGCCTCGGCATCAGCCGCAAGAGCCTGTGGGAGCGCCGGCAGCGGCTGAACATCCCCCGGCGACGGACTCGGAAGCGTGGGCCAAGGCCCCGGTAGGCATTCTCTGTCGATCCCTCCCCCGGACGCCTAGCTGACAGCAGGGAACAGGGGCTTCCCGCCACAGACAAGGCCCGTCTCGCGGGGAGACGGCTGGTTGCTGCTTCGGGCCCTGAGTTGCTTCGCCTTCGGCGGGAGGAGCGTGATGGGCCGTCGCTCCGATTCGCTTCTCACTGCGCCATCCGGCCGGTACGTTGGTGTTGGCTCGACTTCGAGGAATGCTCGGCTCTGCCGGCACGGTTTTGAGCCGCTTTCCCTTTTTCGTCGCTACGCCTTAAGATGCGCGTTCTGCCGTCTTCTCGCACCAACTCCTTGCCCAATCGCATCACCGAACACGACATAGATCGATCGCACATCTCCGCCAGCGCCGTGACGGTCGTGGAGCAGTTGCGAGACGCCGGGTTTGAGGCGTATCTGGTCGGTGGCTGTGTTCGCGACCTCCTCATCGGCCTCACGCCGAAGGACTTCGACGTTGCCACCAGCGCGACGCCAGACGAAGTGCGCGGCGTGTTTCGCCGCGTGCGGCTGGTGGGACGCCGGTTCCGCATCGCCCACGTGCGTCTGGGGCGAGAGGTGATCGAGGTGTCCACCTTCCGCCGCGCCCAGGACACCGACGAGGACGAGTTCCCGGTGGACCTGGCCGACAACGGCCTCGGCGAGGAAGACGACGACGCTGGCGCCTATGCGGAAGTCGACGAGCCGCAGCCGCCGCCTCGTGCTCGCGAGGAACAGGAGTTGTCGGACCAGGGCGTGCTGCTCCGCGACAACCTCTACGGCACGATCGACGACGACGCTTTTCGTCGTGATTTCACCGTCAACGCGCTCTACTACGATCCCATCGACGACACTCTGCTCGACTACTGCGACGGCATGGCGGACATCCGGGCACGCAAGCTGCGCCTCATTGGCGATGCCGAAACACGCTATCGCGAAGATCCCGTTCGCATTCTCCGGGCCGTGCGATTCGAGGCCAAGCTTGGCTTCACGCTCGACGCCGAAACCGAGGCCGCGATCGCACCGATGAGCGAACTCCTGACAGCCATCGCCCCGGCGCGACTGTTTGACGAGTTCGGCAAGCTCTTCCTGAGCGGACATGCCCTGGCCGCCTTCGAACGCATGCGCGAGCGCGACCTCATCGAAATCCTCTTGCCGCTGCCGCCCCATGCGGAGCCCATCGCCGAGGCTGCGCTCAAGAGCACGGATTCGCGCCTGGCGGAGGACAAGCCGGTAACGGCCGGCTTCCTGCTGGCCGCCTTCCTCTGGCACGAATACCTCGACCGCTGCGACCACACGGGCCCGATGGGCAACGGCAAGGACAACGCCAAGGTCGCCAACGCGGTAATCGCCGAGCAGCAGTTCACCATCTCCATTCCCAAGCGCCATGCCCTGTTCGTGCGCGACGTGTGGAACCTGCAACCGAAGCTCGAGAAGCGCTCGCCCAAGCAGGTGCAGTCATTGCTCGAGCATCCCCGCTTCCGCGCCGCTTACGACTTCCTGATGTTGCGCGTGGACACCCACGACGCTCCGGCCGAACTCGGCGAGTGGTGGACGGAACGGCAAAAGCAAGTGGGCGAGCCGGCCGAGGCCGCCGAGGAGCAGCACAACGGCGAGGCAACGCCGGCGTCGCCGAACGGTTCCCGTCGCCGTCGCCGTCGACGCCGCCGGCGCCCAGGCCGCGGCCCCTCGTCCCTCGCGCGCCGCCACGAAGGCACCGCTCCGTGACCGCTACCGCATAAGACACCCGTGGCCGATGCCTCGACTCCTGACCGGCGCCCTCCAGGTCACATCGCCGTGGAAGGGCCGATTGGCGTTGGCAAGACTACGCTCGCGCGCCGGCTGGCGTCACATCTCGATCGCCCGACCTTGCTCGAACCGGACGACAATCCCTTCCTCGCCCGGTATTACAGGAACCCCCGGCGCTATGCCCTCCCGACACAGCTTTTCTTCTTGCTGCACCGCGCCGGTCGGGTCGGAGAATTGGCCGGGCCATTGCTCGGCGCGGATGTCGTGAGCGACTTCCTGATGGAGAAGGACCGGCTCTTCGCCCGCATGACGCTCGACGACAACGAAATGGGTTTGTACGACCGCATCAGCGCTAGCCTCGACATCGAACCGCCGACGCCAGACCTCGTGATCTACCTGCAGGCACCCGTTTCCGTGCTGCTCGAACGCATCTCGCGCCGGGGCGACCCGCGGGAGACGCACATCGACAGCGGCTATCTCGGCCGCTTGAGCGAGGCCTACACGAGGTTTTTCCACGACTACGACCGAGCGCCGCTCTTGATCGTGAATGCCGCCGAGATCGACTTTGCCGGCAACGCCGCGCATTTCCACGCGCTCGCGAACGAGGCTTTGGAAGTGTCGGGCGCCCGCACATACTTCAACCCCAACCCGACCTTGCTGTAACCATGAGTTCGCAAGCCCGCAAGAACCCCGTCTCCATCAACACGTTGAACCGCATGAAGGCGCGCGGGAGCAAGTTCGCCGCACTCACCGCCTACGATGCGCTCTTCGCCGAGCTGATCTCCAGCGCCGGGGTGGACGTGCTGCTCGTCGGCGACTCCCTCGGCATGGTGCTGCAAGGCCACGACAGCACATTGCCGGTGACGCTCGACGACATGGTGTATCACATGCGCTGCGTGCGGCGCGGCAATCAAGGCGCGCTCATCATGGCCGACCTGCCGTTCATGAGCTACGCCTCCGAGAGCCAGTCGCTCGAAAGCGCTGCGGAACTCATGCGTGCCGGCGCCCACATGGTGAAGCTCGAAGGCGGCGCGTGGCTCGGCGAATCCACCCGACTTCTCGCCGAGCGCGGCATTCCGGTGTGCGCGCACATGGGGCTGACGCCGCAATCCATCAACCGCATCGGCGGCTATCGCGTGCAGGGGCGGGACCCGAGCCAGGCGCATGCGATGGTGGAGGAAGCGACCATCCTGCAAGACTCGGGTGCGTCGGTGATACTGCTCGAATGCGTGCCTGTGGAGCTCGGCCAAGAGATCACGGAGCGGCTCGAAGTGCCGGTCATCGGCATCGGCGCCGGCCCCCACACCGACGGCCAGATCATGGTGATGCACGACATGCTCGGCGTCACGCCAACGGGCATCCGGGTGCCGAAGTTCGTCAAGAACTTTCTGCCGGAGAGCACGGACGGCCTCAGGGGTGCGTTCGAGGTCTATGCCGAGGCAGTCAAGTCGGGGGCGTTCCCGGCTCCCGAACACTGCTTCACCTGAATTTCGCTGACCGCGGCGGGAGCCACCCATCGACACTCCAAGATTCCCTGCCGGCGGTCAGTTCCGCATCTTCGACCGCAAGCCGTCCTTGCCGGACATGGCGCGGGACGTGTTGCGCGGGCTGTGTCTCCCGGCGAAGGCAATTCCGCCGAAATACTTCTACGACGAACGCGGCTCGCTTCTGTTTGAACGCATCACCGCGCTGCCCGAGTACTACCTCACGCGCACGGAAGTGGGCATCTTGCGCGCCAACCGAACCGCACTTGCCGAGGCCGTGGGCGACGGCGGCTGCCTGATCGAATACGGCAGCGGCGCCAGCGTCAAGGTGCGCCTCCTGCTCGACGCCTGCCGACCGGCCGCCTATGTTCCCGTGGACATCTCTCGCGAACATCTCATGCAGGCGGCTCGAACGATTCACGACGACTACGAGCTGCCGGTCTATCCCACCTGTGCCGACTACTCGGCTCCGTTCACGCTGCCGGAGCCGGTGCAGGAACTGCGCCGGGTGGCGTTCTTCCCCGGCTCAAGCATCGGCAACTTCGATCCGGCCGAGGCAGATGCGTTCCTGCGCGGGGTTGCCGAGGTGGTCGGCAGCGGCGGCGCCTTCGCCATCGGCGTGGACACGAAGAAGGATCCAGCCGTACTCCACCGCGCCTACAACGACTCCGCCGGCGTCACCGCCGACTTCAACCGCAACGTCCTCAGCCACATCAACGCCACCGTGGGCGCAGACTTCGACCCCACCGCGTTCACCCACGAGGCCATCTACAACGAAGCCGCCGGCCGCATCGAGATGTATCTGATCGCCACCCGAGCCCACACCGTGACGGTAGCCGGCACCCCCATCCCGTTCACCAAGGGAGAGCGCCTGCACACGGAGAACTCCTACAAATACGACCCGGACGAGTTCGTCGCCAAGGCGGAACGCGCCGGCTTCGATTGCGTTCACCTCTGGCAAGACCCCGAGGGGCACTTCATGGTGCTGGCACTACGCGCTCGCTAGGAGCGGTCAGCGAGCCCTCCTCGAACAACGCCAACAAACCCGCCTCTGCTCTGTGGCACCCGCCATGCCTTGACGTGCCTATGGGGCAGAGCTTTTGGCGCCCCCCCTCCAGCGCCGACCATCTGCTGTTAAAACCGCAAGATCACCCACCGTGGTACCACGGCCTCCGCGCGTTCGAGGTCGTCCCAGCCCTTGGTGGGGTCTCTGGGAGCCAGGTAGTAGGGCTTGCCGTTCTTGGGGGTGATCTTCACGAACACCAGCACGCCGTTTTGGCGGAACTCCTGGATCGTGCGTTCCTCCGTTTCGATCAGGGTCACGTCCGGGCCGTGGAGCGGCGGTGGGTCTTCGGCCGGTCGCGCGGAGGCGGTGGTGGCTGCGAGCGCCGCGAGCGACAAAACACCTGTCGCCAGCAACGCGCGGGCGACAGCGGGGGCGTGTGGTAGTGTCAGACGAAGCGCCATCGAAGCTGGCCGACTGGGCGAATCCGGGCCTTGAGGGGAACATAGCATGACCGACAACACGCAGCCTCTCGGCGACGGCGAGGGTGCGCCGCCGCTCGTGTTGGTTGACGGTTCCTCGTATCTGTTCCGCGCCTTCCATGCCCTGCCGGACCTGCGCACTCTCGACGGCTTTCCCACAGGCGCCGTGCGCGGCGTCATTGCGATGCTGCGCAAGCTCATGGACGACTTTGCCGGATCGCCGGTGGCCGTGGTGTTCGATGCTGGCGGGCGCACCTTCCGCGATGACATCTACGCCGAGTACAAGGCCAACCGGCCGCCCATGAGCGACGATCTGCGCGTCCAGATCGAACCCATCCACGACATCATCCGCGCCATGGGGCTGCCGCTCCTGCATGTGGCCGGTGTCGAGGCGGACGACGTGATCGGCACCCTCGCCGCCGAAGCCACGGCAAGCGCCCGCAAGACGGTCATCTCCACCGGCGACAAGGACATGGCGCAGCTCGTCTCAAGCCACGTGACGCTGGTAAACACCATGACCGACACGGCCCTCGACGCGGTTGGCGTGGAGGAGAAATACGGCGTTCCGCCCGCTCGCATCGTCGACTACCTCGCGCTCATGGGCGACTCTGTGGACAACATCCCGGGCGTGCCCAAGGTCGGGCCCAAAACCGCCGCCAAGTGGCTGACCCAGTTCGGCACTCTCGACGACGTGATCGCCCGCGCCGACGAGGTGAAGGGCAAGGTGGGGGAGAACCTGCGTGGCGCATTGGACACGCTGCCCATGTCGCGCGATCTGGCGACGATTCGCTGCGACCTTGAGCTCGACTTCACCATCGCCGATCTCGAGTCTGGCGAGCCGGACACGGAGCGGTTGGTCGAGCTATTCGAGCGGTTCGACTTTCAGGCGTGGGCGGAAGAGCTCGGCGGCGGGCGCACCGTGGAGCTCGCCCGCGAGTACCCGGTGCTCGAGAGCTTGGATGCTCTGAACGAGCTCCTCGCCAAGGCACGGTCCGCCGGCCACCTAGCGTTGGGGGTGGAGACCGGGCCTGGACGGTTCATGGACGCCCAGCCGGTGGGATTCGCGTTGGGCGTCGCCGGCGACGACGTGGCCTATGTTCCGGTGGGGCATGACCTTGTGGTGGCGCAAGGCCAGCTATCGCTCGGCGACGTCGTCGCCGCGGCAAAGCCCGTGCTCGAAGACCCGAACGTCGCCAAGACCGGCCAAGACCTCAAGCATGCCCGCAACATCCTCGAAGGGTTTGGCGTCGCCCTTGCCGGCATCGCCAACGACACGATGCTGGAGTCCTACGTCTTGGACAGCGTCGGCGCCCGGCGGCATCAGTTGCAGGATTTGGCGCAGAAGTACTTGGGCGCGCAGCCGGTCTCGTTCGAGGATGTGGCCGGCAAGGGTGCCAAGCAGTTGGGGCTGCATAAGGTTGGCGTCGCCGAGGCAGCCGGCTATGCGGCGGGCAGTGTCGATGCGGCGTGTCGCCTGCACGAAGTGCTGCGGCCGAAGCTGGAGCAGGAGGGGCGGCTGGCCGAGGTGTACGAGGCTATCGAGCTGCCGCTGGTGGACGTGCTGTCCAAGATGGAACGCGCCGGCGCGCTGGTCGATCGGGACCTGCTAAGGAACCAGAGCCACGCACTCAGCGAACGCATGGAGGAACTGTCGCAAAAGGCGTTCAGCGAGGCAGGGCACGAGTTCAACCTGGGCTCGCCGAAGCAGCTGCAGGAGATCCTCTACGACGAGATGGAGTTGCCGGCGCTCGGCAAGACCCGCAAGGGGCAGCGCTCGACTGCCGAGGACGTGCTAGTGCAGCTTGCGTCCTACGGCCATGCACTGCCGCAACTCATCCTCGATCACCGCGCCGCCAGCAAGCTCAAGTCCACCTACACCGACTCGCTGCCGCACGAGATCAACCAGCGCACGGGCCGGATCCATACGTCCTACAACCAAGCAGTCGCAGCCACCGGCAGACTCTCCTCCGCCGACCCCAACTTGCAGAACATCCCCATCCGCACCGCCGACGGCCGCCAAATCCGTCAGGCGTTCGTGGCGCCGCCCGGGCGCCGCCTGATCGCCGCCGACAATTCGCAGATCGAGCTTCGCATCATGGCGCACCTCTCCGGCGACGAGGGGCTGCTGCGCGCCTTCGAGACGGGGCAAGACATCCACCGCGCCACCGCCGCCGAGGTGTTCCGGCTGCCGCTCGAGGAGGTATCGGACGATCAGCGCCGCAGCGCCAAGGCGATCAACTTCGGCCTGATCTACGGCATGTCGTCGTTTGGCCTGGCCAAGCAACTCGACGTGACCCGGCGCGTGGCGCAGGAGTACATCGACCGCTACTTCCTTCGCTATCCGGGCGTGGCTGCCTACATGGACGAAGTGCGCGGGCAAGCCCGAGAGGCCGGCTTTGTCGAAACGGTGTTCGGTCGCCGTCTGTACCTGCCAGACATCCGCGCCCGTCAGGCCCCACGGCGCCAAGCCGCCGAACGCACTGCCATCAACGCCCCCATGCAAGGCACCGCCGCCGACATCATCAAGCGAGCGATGATCGAAGTGGACGGCTATCTGGCGGAGCTGCGTGACGGCGGCGTCGAGGCGCGCATGATCATGCAGGTGCATGACGAGCTAGTGCTTGAAGTCGACGAAGGCCAGGTGGAGGCGGTGAAAGCTGGCGTAATGTCCCGCATGGAGGCAGCCGCCGACCTTTCGGTGCCCCTGTTGGTTGAGGCCGGCGTCGGCTACAACTGGGACGAGGCGCATTAGCGCCGCTTCGCGGCGCTCTGGCAGTTTTCGCTAGCCGTAGTTGCGAGCGAACGCGAGCACGAAGGCCAGCAGTTCGCGCCAGCGAACTGCCGACGCGCCCTTCAGGGCGCGCTGGCGCGAAAACTGCTGAGGTCCGTCGCATTCAGGGCACGTCCGCGCGCCTTCGGGAGTCTCCCACGGTGCAACGAGCGCGCCGACGGGTAGGATGCAAACGTCGTCGGTATCTGCAAAGCTCCCCTGTTTTGCGCACACTCTTGAGGGCCGAGCATGACCGACCCCTTTGCCGTCTGGCGTTTCCGGTTTCGCGGCAAGGCCCGCGTGCTGATGGCGATGGTGCAGTGTTTCCTCGACGAGCCTGCCAAGGGCCTGCATCCATCGCAGATCGCGAGGGGCGCCGGCATTCCCATCTACGACGTGGCGCGGCGCCTCAACAGCACGCCGGAACTCTTCGTGCGACTGCCGGGGTTGCGGGACGGAATCGTTCGCTATCGCCTTGCTTCCTCCGTCGCCGCGCGCGGGCCAGAGGAGATCGAGGCGCTGATCGCTCGCCACGCTCGCAGGGAGACTTGGCTGCTCTACGCCTTGGTCGCCATTATCTTCCTGATCCTGCTGGTGCCGGTGATGGTCATGGTGCCCACGTTCCTGTAGCAGTCGCGTTCGCGCGCCGGCAAAGCAACCTCCACCACAAGGAACCCCCATGCCCGAGTCCCTATCTGCCGAACTGGTCGCCCTGCGTGACCGTGTCGATGCCCTGGCGCGCGATACGCTCGTTCCCCTCGTCCAAGATGAGACGCTGCAAGCGCCCGAGCGCCACAAGCTGGTGCGGGAGGCTTCGCGGGCGGCTGGCATCTTTCACATGACGCAGCCGGTGGAGTTCGGCGGTTCGGCGGCTGGGCCGCTGGCGATGACGGTGGTGCGGGACACCTTGGGTTCGCACAACCTGAGCCATCTCGGCGGCGTGTTTGGGCCCGGGCCTGGCGTCCTCGGTGGCGCGCAAGGGCCGGCGCGGGAGCGGTATCTCGAACCCATGCTCGCCGGCGAGAAACGCGGCGCCTTTGGCTTCACCGAGCCGGACAAGGCGGAGCGCGCCACCTGGGGACGGCTTGACGGTGAAACCCTCATCGTGAACGGGCAGAAATCCTACGTCACCGGCGGCGCGGAGGCCGACTTCATCAACACGCTGGTGGAAGTGGAGGGCCGTGGCCCCGCCATGGTCATCATCGACCGGGAGGCGCCCGGTGTGGACATCACGGCCACCTTCGGCTCCATGGACGGCACCCATCACGCCTACATCGAGTTCCACGACGTGGCCGTGCCGGCGAGCAACATCATCGGCCAGCCGGGTGAGGGGCTTCCGCGCGCCATTCGGCAGATCGGCGACACGCGCCTGGCCTTCGCCGCAGAGAGCGTGGGCCTCGCCCGCTGGACGATCGACTTCGTCACCGAACACCTCGAAGCGCCGCATCGCAGCGGCAGCCCGCTCGGTTCCCGCGAGGGGGTTCGGCTGCGCTACTCCGACATGCGCATTCGCGCCTTCGCGGCACGCAGCATGGTGTATCGCACGGCGCGTCTCGCCGAGGCTGGCGAGAACGTCATCAACGAAGGCATCGCCTGCAAGGTGTTCGCCACCGAAGCCATTGGCGAGTTGGTGGACACCGCCATCCAACTCGTCGGCGGCACGGCGCTGCGGGTGGGGCATCCGCTCGAGAGCCTGTATCTGCGGGTGCGCGCCATGCGCCTGGCCGAAGGCGCGAGCGATGTCCTGCGACTGAATCTGGCCCGCGGTCGGCTTGACCTCAACAAGGGCCGGATCTAGGCGATGCCCGGGCCGAGCAAGACGCGAGGCGTCCGTACCACCGCCGTACACGGCGGCGAGGCGCCCGACCCGAACACCGGTGCCTCCGCCCCCGACATCACCATGTCGAGCACATTCGTGCAGGACGAGCCCACCGGCTTCTCCTTCGCCACCGCTGGGGACGCACCACAGTTCATCTACACCCGCTGGGGCAACCCCACCGTGCGGATGCTGGAGCAGAAGCTCGCGGCCCTCGAGGGCGGCGAAGCGTGCGCCACGTTCGCATCGGGCATGGCGGCAACCACGGGCCTCATGCTCTCGCGGCTCAAGACCGGCGACCACCTCGTCATCAGCGAGGTGAACTATCCCGGCACGGCGGAACTCGCGCGCAGCACATTGCCGGGTCTGGGCATCAAGGTGACACCGGTGAATACCGCCGAACCCGAACGGGTACGCGATGCCATGCGGCCAACGACGCGCCTGGTTTGGGTGGAAACCCCTGCCAATCCGGTGCTGCGCTTGACGGACGTAAGTGCGGTGGCGCAAATCGCGCGCGAAGCCGGCGCCGAGCTCGCCGTGGACTCGACCTTCGCAACGCCCATCGCCACCCGTCCGTTGGAGCTCGGGGCTGACTTCGTCGTGCATTCCCTCACCAAGTACATCGGCGGCCACGGCGACGCCATCGGCGGCGCGGTGATCGGTTCGGCGGACCGCATCGGGAGCCTGGCCGGCGACGCTCTGGTGCATCACGGCGGCATCCTGAGTCCGTTCAACGCCTGGCTGATCGCCCGCGGCGCCGCCACCCTGCCGCTCAGGATGGCCGCCCATGAGGCGGCGGCAAAGGAAGTGGCTAGATTCCTCGAGGCGCATCCGAAAGTCCTGCGCACGCTGTATCCGGGGCTCGCCTCCCACCCGCAGCACGAACTGGCGCGGCGACAGATGGACAGCTTCTCCGGCATGATCTCCTTTCGCATCGCCGGCGGCGCCGAGGCGGCACGGGAGTTGGTGGGGAAGCTGAAGCTCATCCACCATGCAGTCTCCCTCGGCCACCACCGCAGTCTGATCTACTGGATCGACACCGAGGAGTTGGCCCTCGGCACCTATCGCTTGGCGGGAGAGGCCCTCGCTCGCTACCGCGACGAGGCTGGCGAAGGCGTGCTCAGGCTCTCCGTCGGGCTCGAGGATGCAGCCGACATCTGCGCTGACCTCGATCAGGCACTGTAGGCGACGAACGGCACGCCGACCCGGCCCGTGTCGCGGGGAAGAGGCTGGTGCCACCTTCGGGGCCCTGTTTGCTTCACCTTCGGCGCGAGGAGCGTAGTGAGGCCCACACTTCGATTCGCGTGTGGGCCGCGCCATCCCACCGGTACGTTGGTGGACTCGGCTTCGAGAGACATCCTTTAATTTATCAATGTGCCACGATGTATTTTTCCGTGGAGGGACGGCATCCTAGGGCGCATGGGTCGCCTTGCCGCCGTAGCGCTCGCGGTTTTCGTCCTTCGCCGCCACTGACTTGCGCAGCATCACCAGCACGGCGCCAGTGCCGCCTTGGTGGCGTGGGGCGCTGCGATAGCCGATCACCTGCGGCATCTCGCCAAGCCAGAAGGCGACGTGGCTCTTGATGCGCGCCGGGGGATCGCTGCGCTCGCCGCGCCCATGGGCGATGAGGACGCAGCGGCGGCCTCGTTCGTGTGCCACGGTGAGGAAGCGATACAGCGCCCCCCGCGCTTGTTCGACGGTGTGGCGGTGCAGGTCGAGGCTGGCGGCGACGGTGTAGCGCCCGGTGCCGAGGCCCCGAAACACGTCCGGCTGCACGCCATCCTTCTTCCATTCGAGCACCGCGTGCGGTTGCACCTGCGGCACTTCGCCAGCGTGCAGATGGTTTGGGTCCTTGGTCTCCTCTGCTTCGGCGGCCTCGCGCCGGCGCAGTTGGCCGGCCGTGGGACGCAGGCGCCCTTGTGCGGGAGGCCGGAGCGCAGTCGCCTGGCTTGCAAGCGGCACGACGTCGTCCATGGCGTCGAGAAAGCTCTCGTCACCGGGCGATGGGGTCGAGCCTTTGGAGCCCACGACGCCTACAGCTCGACTGACGGGTAGCGGGCGGAGCGGCTGCCGGGCAGCGGCAGGTTGTCGGCGGCGTGGTAGGTGGTCACTACCGAGAGCTTCACCTCATCGGTCTCGTTGCGGCCGGCGGCGTGGAAAAGCCGTCCGGAGAAGAACAGGGCATCGCCGGGCTGCAAGAGCATCGCGCGCGCCGTGGCGATCAGGCGTTGGTTGGCGGGGAGCTCCGGGCGCAGGAAGAGTTCCTCGTCGAGCCGCGAGGGATCGAGCTCGAGCCTATGGCTGCCCGGTATCACCTTCAGCGCCCCGTTGGCCGGCGTCTCAGCACCCAGGGCAAGCCAGACAGACACCAAATCCGGCTGGTCGAAAGACCAGTAGCGCACATCCTGATGCCACAGCGTCGCCGACGAGTAGCCTGGTTGCTTCGTCATGACGCAGTTGTGGTGGCACTGCGAGAGCAGCACCCGGGAGTGGGCGAGCAGGCGACGCACGACTTCGGCGACGGCGGCGCAGGTGCTCCATTCCCGAAAGGACGCATCTCGTGCATAGGCGTGCAGAAGCCGACGCGGCGTCGCAGCACCAGCCTCCCCCGCCAGAGGTGCGCCCGGATAGCCGACATCAGCCTCGAACTCCGCCGGTCCTGCGAGGGGGTCCAGTGCGTCCAACGCGGCGCTGCGCATCGCCGCCACGGAGTCCGCCGCAGCCAGCGCCGGCACGACCAGAAACCCATCGCGTGCGAACGACGCGGTGTCGAGTTCCGTCCCCAAGCTGGGTTGCATAAGCGCCATAGTCGCGTTTTACTCCGAATTCGCCCCAATTTCGATGGCGACAGCGCAATCTGTGTTACTTTTGGTAGCAACGCGCATTCTCGCCCGGATTTCGATCCGTCGCGCCACCAGCCACCACACCGACCAAACGGACTCCACAGACACACATGCGTATCGTCCTGCGCTTTGCGCTGCCCATCCTGGTCTTGATCGCGGCAATCGCAGCGGCCTGGACCCTTGCGGTGTCGCGACCGCAGGTGGCGCAGGTGCCGGTGGCGCCGCCGGCGCTGCTGGTGGAAGTGGGAACTGCGGAGCGGGTTCCGGTCACCTATACCGTGCGCTCCCAAGGGACAGTCACGCCACGCACAAGCACCACACTCATCTCAGAGGTGTCGGGCAACATCGTGGATGTGGCGCCGGCGTTCGTCAGCGGCGGCTTCTTCCGCAAGGGCGACGTACTCGTCCGCATCGATCCGCGCACCTATCGCACCAACGTCAAGCGCGCTTCGGCTGCGGTGGCACGGGCGCAAACCCAGGTCGCGACGGAGAATGCCCTCGCCGGTTACGCCTTTCAGGACTGGCAGCGCCTGCGCAGCCTAGACGCCGCCACTGGCCCGGCATCCGACCTCACGCTGCGCAAGCCGCAACTCGCGGAAGCCATCGCCGGCCTCGAGTCCGCCGAGGCGGACATGGAACAGGCGGTGGAGGATTTGCGCCGCACCATCATCCGCGCCCCCTACGACGGCATGGTACGCAGCAAGCGCGCCGATGTGGGTCAGTTCGTCAACACCGGCACGGCACTCGCCGACACCTTTGCCACCGACTACGCGGAAGTGCGCCTGCCCCTGAACCAGAACGACTTGCAGTTTCTCGACCTGCCGGAGTGGAACACCAGCGACATCGAATTGCCCGCGACGTTGAGCGCCGAGTTTGGCGGCACCATGCACGAGTGGCAGGCAATGGTGGTGCGCTCCGAAGGCGTCTTCGACGAGAGCCGGCGTGTGCTGCACGTGGTGGCGCAGGTGCCAGATCCCTACGACATGGAAGACAGGGCGCGCGAGCCGCTGCGCATCGGTGCCTTCGTCAGCGCCGAGATCGCCGGCCGCAGCGGCGGCGAACTGGTGGTCATTCCCCGCCACGCACTGCGCCGCGGCGAAACCCTGTGGGTCGTGGGCGAAGACCTCACCATCCACCCCCGGCAGGTGGAAATCGCACGTTCCGACGAGGAGTACGCCTACATCTCCCGAGGGGTCGAACATGGCGAACGCTACTGCCTGACCCCACCCGACCAACCCCTCCCCGGCATGAAGGTACGCTTGAGTGGCTGATCCATATCCCGAAGTGAAGGGCCTCATCGGCTGGTTCGCCAAGAACCACGTCGCCGCCAACCTCATGATGCTCGCCATCGTCGGCGGCGGCATCTACTCCA
>VXSY01000293.1 GCA_009837725.1 Gammaproteobacteria bacterium
GTCGACAACCCAACACCGGCGATTCGCAACGCCAGTTCAGAGCTTCCCTAGCTGCATTGCCATCGAGAACAAGCCCTATGCGGACGACGGTGACGGTCAGGTCCAAGCGTATCTCCGTTGGCTGGCGAAGGAATACCGCGGGAGATTCCTGCTCATCTATCTTTCGCCCCACGGAGGGTTGCCTGCTGAAAACAGCCTTCCCGCCAACGCATGCACGCACGGATTGGCTCTGATGTCCTACGTCCCGGTCGCCGCCCCGAACACGAGCGAGCCTGCCGTCCTGCGCATCAGAAGCCCGTTGTCGTCTTGGTTCGCGCGGTGCGCTCAGGGGTGCGAAGTGGATCGACTGAGGTGGTTTCTGCGCGATGCGGAAGCGTTCTGCCACAAGCAACTTGGAAGAGTTACAACAATGCCTAGCGAAATCGATGAAGTCAGGCGCTTTGTCCTCGAAAGCGACGAAAACTTGCGCACGGCAATAGCAGTGTTTGACGCTTGGCCGCAGATCCGTAACGAGGTTATAGCGCGGTTCCTAGCCAAGATGAAAGACTGCATCAAGGAAGAACTCGCTGGGGAACTCGGCCAAGACCTGCTGTTTGGATCGTGGTTTGACGGCCGGACGCAGCAGGACGGCTTGTGGGTGTTCCGCCAGACGTGGCAGATGCAGGGTGCCCGCCCATACGTCTGGCTCGCACACGATGGCAGCGCGCCGAAGTCTTGGTACTGGGCGGTCCAACTTTCGCCGAGGACAAATGAAATACCCCAAGAGAAAACGAAGGGCTTGGGAAAGGCCCTCCTCGCCGAGGCGAGTCGTATGCCGCAAGGAGTCAGATTCACGAACGGGCAGGGGTGGTGCCCATTTTGGGGCTACCTAGAGGGCGACCTTGCGAACTGGTCGCCGCTGGCTCACCAGATGCACGAAGAAGGGCGTAAACCCGGGGAGCTTATGGAGCGCCTAAGCTGTCAGTTTGTGCAGTTTGCGACGGTAACGGTGCCTATCATCGACGACTTCCTTCGGGATTAGACGGCTAGATTTGTAGCCCGTCTGGCGAGTGCGCCCCTCCGCGGGCTCCCTTCGCACGAGCCATATTCCCGTCGACGACTAGACCTTCCGTCAGGTGACCTTTCCTTGAGCACGTTGGCCAGTGGGACTTGACCATTGCCTCGCAGTCGCACCATGCGTGGTGGATGTCGCCGCGCCACGTCACGAAGCGCAACCAGCTTGCCTTCACCCGTGTCTGGCGGCGTGGACCCGATTGCGAAGCCCCTCAAAGTAGCTCGGGTCTGCAGGTGTCGACTGCGGCGACGCCGCGCCTTCCAAAAGGAGACCACGCAGCAGCTGCCGGTCACGATCCCTGCGGATCAGCTCACGCATGTACTCGCCTGAGCTGCTGTATCCAAGGGATCCGACCTGATTGTCCACGAACTCCTTTAGGGAGTCGGGAAGCGAAATGTTCATCGTGCTCATGGCGCAAAGCGTAGAGTACGTCCGCAAACCCCGGCAAAGGGCGCCCGCCAGAATTCCGTCCAGCGTGGTGATTGGTGCAAGCGCCGAAGACCGCACCGCCTTCAACGAAGTGGACATGACGGGCGTGATGGCCATGCGCCGTCGCCATTGGCGAGGAGGCTCTGCCTTACGTCCTAGGTCTCCACAGCCTCCAGCCGCTGCGCGACGTCCTTCATCTCGGCGTCGTCGAGGCGCATGGTCGCTGCCGCCACGTTGGCGTGCACTTGGTCTGCCGAGGTCGCCCCGGCGATCACCGACGACACGACCGGGAAGGAGAGCAGCCAGCCGAACGCCAGTTCCAGCAGCGACCGTCCGCGCTCTTGTGCAAAGGTCGCCAGCGCCTCCGCCCGGTCGAAGTTACGTGCGCTCAAGGCGCCGGCGGCGCGGGGCGCGCCGAGCCGCGTGCCTTCGGGCGCCGGTTCGCCCCGGTGGTACTTGCCGGTGAGCAATCCGCTCGCCAGCGGAAAGTACGGCAGCATGCCGAGCCCAAAATGCTCGCAAGCCGGGATCACCTCGCGCAGCACGTCGCGTTCGAGCAGGCTCATCAGGTTCTGTGCGGAGACGAAGGGGCTCAGGCGATCCTGCGCCGCGGTCCAATGCGCGTCCGCGATCTGCCAGCCGGCGAAGTTCGAGCAGCCAACGTAGCGCACTTTGCCGTCGCGGACGCAGTCATCCAAGGCCCGTAGCGTCTCGTCGATCGGCGTATGCGGATCGGGAAAGTGGATCTGGTAGAGGTCGACATAGTCCGTGCCCAGGCGGCCGAGGCTCGCCTCCAGTGCACTGACGATGTAGCGTCGCGAAGCGCCCTTCCGGTGCGGACCCTCGCCCATCGCGAAGCCGAACTTGGTCGCGAGGACCACATCGTGGCGGCGCCCGCCCAGCGCCCGGCCGAGGAACTCCTCGGACAGCGAGCCGCCGTACATGTCGGCAGTGTCGAAAAGGTCGATCCCGGCGTCGAGCGCCGCGTGCACCACCTCCCGGGTGCCGGCCTCGTCGATCCTGCCGCCGAAGTTGTTGCAGCCCAAACCCACCTCGGACACGAACAGTCCGCGGTTGCCAAGTCTTCGATGCTCCATGTCCCGCCCAAGACGTCCACTCAGCAGACAAGCTTACGACACGATTCATGACGGCCGTTGCACAGCTCCGCTGAGGAGACGGCGCATGCTTCCCGTGGCGCGAAGCGGGTGCCAACGCACGGTGCCGCCTGGAGAGGGATGGCTGGGATTCTGGCGGACGTTCTTTACTATTTGATAAAGGTAAAGACCGGGAATACGCTCGCTTGAGCCTCTCATCGCTGTGGAGTTCCCATGCCTCGGGTCAGTGCGAAACGTCAGATCACATTGCCGGTGGACCAGTGTCGGGAGGTGGGGATCGGCCCCGGCGATCTGTTCCGCAGCTTCGTCGCCGACGGTCGCATCACCATCATGCCGCTCGTACCCGGTGCGGCCAAGGGGTGCCTTAGGCATCTGCAAGGGGACCCATCGCTCTGCGACCAGGATTCGTTGCGGAGCGCGCTGCCAGAGTCGGAGCGTTGATCGCTGTCGACACCGACGTCCTGCTGCGCTACCTCCTCCACGACGATGCCGAGCAGGCGTCGCTCGTAGATCGCCTCTTCGATGGTGTCGAGGACGTGTTGATCACGGATGTGGTGCTGGCGGAGACGGTTTGGACGTTGACGGGCCGCAAGTACGGCTTGTCCGCGCTGGGTCTGATTGGCGTTGTTGAGCGTCTCTTCAGCGAGTCCAAGGTCCGTTTCGAGGACGATCAGGTTGTTTGGCGGGCCTTGCAGGCATATCGAGCGGCGGTTGGAGATGGTGGGTCCGAGGTGATGGGCTTTGCAGACGCACTGGTGGTTGGCAAGGCGCAGTCGGTTGCTACGGCGGCGGGAGACACGCTGAGTGGCGTGTATACCTTCGACAAGGCGATGCAGCACTTGTCGGGCGTCGCTTCGCCGTGACGAACGTCGGCCCCGCGCTGATATAGAATCGCGCCCGATTGCTGCGGAGCTGGACCCCTTTGAGCACGGACAAGTACGATCTCGTTGTCATAGGTGCGGGTCCCGCTGGCTACGCCGCCGCCATTCGAGGCGCGCAACTCGGCATGAGCGTGGCCTGCATCGACAAGGCTCTCGGTACGGACGGCCAGCCAACCCTAGGCGGCACTTGCCTGAACTGGGGCTGCATCCCTTCCAAGGCGTTGCTCGACGCTTCCCACAGGTTCGTCGAAACCCGCGACTCGCTCGCGGATGTGGGTGTCATTGCGGGCAACGTCGAGATGGACGTGCCGCGCATGATGGCGCGCAAGGATGCGGTGGTGGCGCAGCTCACGGGCGGCATCGGCGCGCTGTTTCAGGGCAATGGCGTAACGCATCTTGCTGGACTCGGCCGGCTTTTGAGCGGTGCTAGGGTGGAGTTTGAACCGCACGAAGGCGAGACCCGCACGCTCGATGCCGGCAGCGTCGTGCTTGCACCGGGTTCCGTGCCAGTGGAGATTGCCCCGGCGCCGCTCGACGGCGACCGCATTGTCGATTCCACCGGCGCACTGGCCTTCGACGCTGCACCGGCGCGGCTTGGAGTGATCGGCGCTGGCGCGATTGGCCTCGAACTCGGCAGCGTCTGGGGCCGCCTCGGGTCGGAAGTGGTGATTCTCGAAGCCTTGGAGGACTTCCTGCCCACCGCCGACTCCCGCATCGCCCGCGACGGCCTGCGCGAGTTGGGCCGCCAGGGCCTCGACATCCGCCTCGGCACTCGCGTCACCGGTGCTGAGGTGCAGGGCGAGGCGGTGGTCGTGTCCTATCAGGACGGCTCCGGCGACGAGCATTCGCTGGAAGTGGATCGGCTGATCGTCGCCGTGGGCCGGCGCCCGTACACCGAGGGTCTTCTGGCGCCCGACAGCGGCGTCAACCTCGACGAGCGCGGCTTCCTGTTCGTCAACGACCTTTGCGTCACCGACGCGCCCAACGTCTATGCCGTGGGCGACGTGGTGCGCGGACCCATGTTGGCGCACAAGGGAGCGGAAGAGGGAGTCATGGCGGCGGAACGCATCGCCGGCCACAAGCCGGTGGTGAACTACGACACCGTTCCCTCCGTCATCTACACACATCCCGAAATCGCCTGGGTGGGCAAGACCGAAGACGACGTGAAAGCCGCCGGCGATGACTATCGAGTGGGCACCTTCCCGTTCGCCGCCAGCGGCCGGGCACTGGCCGCCAATGACGCCAAGGGGCTCGTCAAGCTGGTAGCAGATGCAGAGACCGACCGCATCCTTGGCGTTCACGTGTTCGGCCCGCAGGCGAGCGAGATCATCGCGCAGGCGGTCATCGCCATGGAATTCGACGCCAGCGCCGAAGACATTGGCCTCACCATGTTCGCCCACCCCACCCTTTCGGAGGCACTGCACGAAGCCGCCTTGGGCGTTGGGGGACACGCCATTCACATGATCAACCGGAAACGCTGAACAACGATGAATCTTCACGAATACCAAGCCAAGGATTTGTTCCGGAGCTATGGGTTGCCGGTGTCCCGGGGCATCGCCGTGGACACCGCCGACGAAGCCGTTGCGGCGGCCGCCGAACTTGGCGGCGACAAGTGGGTTTGCAAGGTGCAGGTTCATGCCGGGGGCCGCGGCAAGGCCGGCGGCGTGCGCCTGGCAAGCAATGCCGACGAGGTGCGCGCCTTCGCCGACGAGTGGGTCGGTGGCCGCCTCGTCACGGTGCAGACCGGTGCCGAAGGGCAGCCGGTGAGCCGCATATTCGTCGAGGAAGCGGCAGACATCGACCGCGAGCTATACCTCGGCATGGTGGTGGACCGAGGCAGTCGCCGAGTGGTGACGATGGCCTCCACCGAAGGCGGTGTGGAGATCGAGCAAGTAGCCGCCGAAACGCCCGAGAAGATCCTGCGCGCCACCATCGACCCCACTGTGGGCGCTTCGGCCTGGCAGGGCCGGGCGATGGCGTTCGACCTCGGTCTCAGCGGCCGGCAGGTGAATCAGTTCGCCAACGTCTTCGTGCAGCTGTCGCGCCTCTTCCACGAGTGCGACTGCTCGCTGGTGGAGGTGAACCCGCTGGTGGTCACCAAGGCGGGGGACGTACACTGCCTCGACGCCAAGATCAACATCGACAACAACGCCCTCTTCCGGCAGGGCGACATCGCGGCGCTGAGGGACCCTTCCCAGGAGGACGAGCGCGAGGCGCAGGCCGACGAGTTCGGCCTCAACTATGTGGCCCTCGACGGCGACATCGGCTGCATGGTGAACGGCGCTGGCTTGGCGATGGGCACCATGGACCTCGTCAAGCTCCACGGCGGCGCACCGGCCAACTTCCTCGACGTGGGCGGTGGTGCCACCGAGGAAGCGGTGGCGGAGGCGTTCAAGATCATCCTCTCGGACGACAACGTGAAGGCGGTGCTCATCAACATCTTCGGTGGCATCGTCTCCTGCAAGGTCATCGCCGAAGGCATCGTCGTGGCGGTGACGCAGGTCGGCGTAGAGGTGCCGGTGGTGGTGCGTTTCGAGGGCAACAACTCGACCGCGGGGCTCGCCGTGCTGGAAGAAAGCGGCCTCGCCATCGCGGCTGCATCCTCGCTTGAGGATGCAGCCACCCGCGCCATCGCGGCGGCGGGAGGCAACCGATGAGCATTCTCGTAGACCGCGATACGCGGGTGATCTGTCAGGGCTTCACAGGTTCCCAAGGCACGCTGCACAGTGAACAGGCCATCGCCTACGGCACACAGCTCGTCGGCGGCGTCACGCCTGGCAAGGGCGGCACCACGCACCTCGACCGTCCAGTGTTCGACACCGTGGCCGAGGCCGTCGAGCAGACCGGCGCCACGGCGACCGTCATCTACGTGCCCGCCCGCTTCTGCAAGGACTCGATCCTGGAGGCGATGGACGCCGGCCTCGATCTCATCGTCTGCATCACCGAGGGCATCCCCACCCTCGACATGCTCGTCATCAAGGAACGCCTCGACGCCACCGGCCGCCGCTTGATCGGCCCCAACTGCCCGGGCGTCATCACGCCAGGGGAATGCAAGATCGGCATCATGCCGGGCGACATCCACCTTCCGGGCAAGGTTGGGGTGGTGTCTCGCTCCGGCACCCTGACTTACGAAGCAGTCAAGCAAACGACCGACAAGGGCTACGGCCAGTCAAGCTGCGTCGGCATCGGCGGCGACCCCATCCCCGGCACCCACTTCAACGACATCCTGGGCCTCTTCCAGGACGACCCGGCCACAGAGGCCATCGTCATGGTCGGCGAAATTGGCGGCACGGCTGAAGAGGAGGCCGCCGAGTTCATCGCCGCCAACGTCACCAAGCCAGTCGTCGGCTACATCGCCGGCGTAACCGCCCCCCCAGGCAAACGCATGGGCCACGCCGGCGCCATCATCGCCGGCGGCAAAGGCACCGCAGACGAGAAGTTCGCGGCCCTGAGCCAAGCCGGGGTCAGCACGGTCAAGAGCCTTGCCGACATCGGCGATGCCTTGGCGGAAAGCACGGGCTGGGACTGATCTCGCCAGACCGCGAACCCGTCTCGCCGCCTCCCCGCGCCGTCAGCAAGCGTTCGGCCCACAAGATCCGCGAAGGACGGCTAGGACGGTGCCGCACGGCGCCACACAACGTGACGCGTCACATGTCGCGGATGCGGGTGTTGGTTTCGGCGATGGCAGCGCGGTGATGCAAGAGGCATCGGGGACGCGTGTGGTTGGGAGAATCGGACCTCGCGCGGCCTATACTTCGTGCCCATGCTGATTGTTGATGACGGCCGGCCGGCGACACCGGTGGAGGTAGTGGCTGCCGGGGACCTGGCCAAGTGGCGTGGTCGGGCTTCCGCGGTGGAGCTTGCCTGGCTCGATCGGTTTGGGTTCGCCGGTGGTGCCAACGCTTTTGTCTTCCTTCCGGGTGGCGATGGAGCGCCGGATCGGGTTCTTGCTGGACTCGGTCAGCGGGAGAGCATTGCGAGCCTCGGCCATCTCGCGATGCGGTTGCCGGCGGGCGACTACCGGCTCGAAGGCGCGACGGAGCACGAGTTGCTGGCGCTCGGCTGGGGTCTTGGTGCGTATCAGTTCACGGAGTACCGCAAGCCGGCGCGGGCGCCGGCGACGCTGCTGATTCCGCCGGAGAGTGCTGCCGTGCTCGATGAGTTGGCGGCGGTGAATCTCTGTCGCGACCTCGTCAACACCCCGACGTCGGACATGCTGCCACACCATATGGAGGATGCCGCTCGTCGCCTCGCAGAGCGCCACGAGGCGCGTATCGATGTGACGGTTGGAGACGAGTTGCTGCGGCGAGGCTTCAACACCATCCACACGGTGGGCCGCGCCAGCGCCTCGCCGCCCCGGCTCATCGACATTCGTTGGGGCGATGCGGAGCACCCGAAGGTGACGCTGGTGGGGAAGGGGGTCTGCTTCGACAGCGGCGGCCTCGACATCAAGAGTGCATCGGGCATGCGCCTGATGAAAAAGGACATGGGTGGTGCCGCCCACGTGCTGGGACTTGCCCACCTCATCATGCACCGGCGGCTGCCGGTGTCGCTGCGGGTGCTGGTTCCGGCGGTTGAGAATGCCATCGCCGGCAACGCGTTCCGGCCTGGGGACGTGATCCGCACCTATGCCGGCACCACGGTCGAGATCGACAACACGGATGCGGAAGGGCGGCTGATCCTTTGCGATGCGCTGACCCTTGCGGCGGAGGACGAACCCGAAGCGCTCATCGACTTCGCCACGTTGACCGGCGCGGCCCGCTCGGCCTTGGGGCCAGAGTTGCCGGCAATGTTCAGCAACGACGACGACATGGCGAACGGCATCGCCGCGGCCGGCAGGTCCTCTGAGGATGCGGTGTGGCGCATGCCGTTGCACGCGGACTACCTCGCCATGCTTGACAGCACAGTCGCCGACATCGCCAACGCCGGGTCGTCGCCTTATGCCGGCGCCATCACGGCCGCCCTCTATCTCCAGCGCTTCGTCGGCAAGGCGCCGTGGGTGCACTTCGACATCATGGCCTGGAACACGCGACGGCGGCCGGCGCACCCGGTGGGGGGCGAGGCGATGGGTTTGCGCGCGGTGTTCGGCTGGCTGGCAGGTCGCTTCGGCGGCTGAACCCGGTCGGAGGGAGGGCTGTCTTCCCTCCGCCGGTCGTGGTTCTTGGGGCGGAGCGTGGCGGGTGTATTATCCGCGCCGCCATGTTCGTCTACCCCGCCATTCGCTGTAGCTGTTGATGCCGTTGCGACGGGCGTTGCCTTGTCCGTCGCGTCAGTCGCCAAGGGTGTGTCGCTTTGCCGGCGGCGCGGGCCGATAGCTACGAGAGCATTGCCGAACATGGACATTCACCTGCACAACACCCGCTCTGGCCGTCGCGAACGGTTTGAGCCGCTGGACCCTGACCGGGTGACGATGTACCTGTGCGGCCCCACCGTTTACAACCTCGTCCACATCGGCAATGCGGTGCCGGCGGTTTGCTTCGACGTGCTGGTGCGGCTGTTGCGACTGAAATACGGCGGCGTCCGTTTCGTTCGCAACATCACCGACGTGGACGACAAGATCAACGCTGCCGCGCTTGCCTCCGGCGAGTCCATTGCCGAACTTGCGGATCGGTACGCCGACGCCTACCGGGAGGATGTGCGGGCGCTGGGGGTGCTGGACCCGGATGTGGAGCCTCGCGCCACCGAACACATCGGCGAGATCGTGGCAATGATCGGCGAGTTGATCGATGGCGGCCACGCCTACGCGGCAAGCGGCCATGTTTTGTTCCACGTTCCTTCCGACCCAAACTATGGCTCGCTCTCGCACCGCAGCCTGAAGGACATGATCGACGGTGCCCGCGTGGAAGTGGCGCCGTACAAGCGCGACCCCAAGGATTTCGTGCTGTGGAAGCCCTCCACCCCGGAACTGCCTGGCTGGGAAAGCCCGTGGGGCCGCGGACGCCCGGGCTGGCACATCGAGTGCTCGGCGATGATCCGCCAGCATCTGGGGCGCACCATCGACATCCACGCCGGCGGCAACGATCTCACCTTCCCCCACCACGAGAACGAGCAGGCGCAGAGCACCTGTGCCCACGGTATGGAATTCGTGCGCTTTTGGCTGCACAACGGCATGCTGAGTTTCGGCGGAACGAAGATGTCCAAGAGCCTCGGCAACGTAGTCACCATCCGCGGCCTGCTCGGGCAATATCCCGGCGAGGTGCTGCGCTATGCGCTGCTGCTGGGCCACTACCGGCAGACCTTGCAGTGGGAGGATCGGTTGCTGGTGCAGGCGCGTGCCAGTCTCGACACGCTCTATGGTGCCTTGCGCGATGGCGACGAGGGGCAAAACGCCAGCTTGACCGCGCTCGACTTTGCCGATGCCACGCTGGAGGAGATGCCGGAAACGGTGTTGCAGGCCCTCGGCGACGACTTGAACACGCCGCGTGCATTGGCGGCCATGCATTCGCTGGCGGCGGATGTGCATCGTGCGGGTTCTGCCGACGAAGCCCGCGCGCTGCAGCGCCAGCTTCTTGCCGGCGGCTGGCTGCTGGGGCTTCTCACAACGCCAGCGCAGGAGTATTTTCGCGCCGGCGCGGGCATGGACGAGGCGGAGATCGAACGGCGCATCCAGGAACGCAGGCAAGCCCGTGCCGATCGCGACTTCGCTCGCGCGGATGCGATTCGCGATGAGCTCGCCGCACAGGGCATTGAATTGGAAGACACCAGGGACGGCACGCGCTGGCGCGCGGCGGCCAGCACACAATCAAGTGGGAGTGACTCGGATTGAAAGGAAGGGAAATCCTCGTGGTGGCGCTATTGGCGACGCCACACGGCTTGGCGGCAACCGCTGAAACGACGGACGATGCCGAGACAGAGCCGACCGTTACAACCGAACGCGTGAGCGTTACGGCAAGCCGCATCGGCGTTGTGGATCAGCGCATCATTACCATTGAGGAAGACGCCATTCGTGCGGCGGCAACGCACCACGGCACGGATCTCCTGCGCGAAATGCCGGGCCTCGCGCTGTCACCTAGCGGTGGGCGGGGCTCGCTTACGCAGGCGCGAGTGCGGGGTGCCGAGGCGAACCATTTGCTCGTCAGCGTGGACGGCTTCCCGGTGAACGACCCGGGCATCGGTTCTGCCTTCGACTTCGGCATGCTGGACCTTGCCGGGGTTTCCCGGATGGAGCTCCTGTCCGGGCCGCAAAGCACGGTCTGGGGCAGCGACGCGACTGCCGGGGTGATCAACTTGGACACGCTGCCGGTGCGCAGCGGGCGGCGGGTGTCGCTCGGCTATGGCGACGCGGCGACGCTCGATGCCGACATCGACCTTGCCCATGTGGGCGAACGCGTACGGGCGCGGTTGGCCGCTGGGCATGTGGAGAGCGACGGCGAGAACGTATCGAGGCTCGGCGGCGAGACCGACGGCTTTCGCAACGACACCATCCATGCTGTGGTGGCGACGGTTGCCGGTCGCTGGCAGCACAAGGTGTTGGCACGACACACCGGCGCGGATGTGCAGTTCGATCCCGCGCCCTTCCCGGACTATGTGCCCGTGGACGGCGACCGCGAAACTGCAACGGATGCGGTTCTGGTCGGCTGGGAGACGCGCTGGCAAGGCCCGGGCCGAATCTTGCCGAGCCTGTCGGTGTTCCACAGCGAGAGCGATGTGGACCACTCCGCCGACGGCGCGTTCACCAACGCCACGCATGGCGCCCGTCAGGGCGCGGCGCTGGCGTCTGTGCTGCGGCTGGCGCCCGGACATCGGGCCAGCGCGGCGCTGGAGGTCGAGCGGGAGAGGTTCCGGCAGGTCGGCGAAGCCTCGGCGTTTGGGGACCCAAACCAGAGCCGCACGTTCACCGCATGGAGCGTTGCCGGCGAGTACCAGGCCGACTTGGGTGCCGGTGCCATCACCGCCTCCGCACGGCACGACACCAACGGCGAGTTCGATGAGGCCACGACGTTGCGGGTCGGTGCCACCACCCCAGCTTTCGGCGGTCGTCTCTTCGCGAATGTCGCGGAGGGAATCAAAAATCCCACCTTCATCGAGCGCTTCGGCTATTTCCCAGACACCTTCGTCGGCAACCCGAACCTGACGCCCGAGCGATCGCGGGCGCTGGAAGTCGGCATGGAGCACCGCTGGCGGGCGCTCAGCGTCAACGCGCTCGCATTCCACGCCGTGCTCGACGACGAGATCGATGGCTTTGCCTTTGCGCCGGATGTCGGTGGTTTCACCGCCCGCAACATCGATGGCGAGAGTCGGCGCACCGGTGCCGAGTTGACCGCCGATGCCGAGTTCGGAGCGATGCGTCTTCGCGCCAACGTTGCTTGGGTGGACGCCACCGAAGAGGGTGAGCGGGAAATCCGGCGTCCTCGGCTCTTGGCGAGCGTTGCGCTCGATGCGAGGCTGGGCGGCGGACTGACCTCGCATCTGTCCATCCTGCACAACGGCGCGCAGCTCGACCGCGACTTCTCTACCTGGCCCGCAACCACGGTGCGACTCGGTTCGTTCCGCTTGGTTCGGGCGAGTCTTGCATGGGCCGTCACCCCGCGCTGGACGACGCGCCTGACCGTGGACAACCTGACGGACGCAGACTACGCGACGGTGTATGGCTACAGGAGCCCCGGTCGCACGGCGCTGCTGCGGGTTGAGTTTTCAGGCTGACGCCGAGCGCTGATGGTGCGGAAGTTACCGCGGGAGGCTGCAAGTGGATAGCAAGCGACTCACGACGTTCGTGGACGAGGTGTGGGACGACAGCATCGTGCCCACGCTCTGCGACTACATCGAAGTGCCGTGCAAGTCGCCGCATTTCGATCCCGACTGGGAACGGCATGGGTATCTCAGCGAGGCCGCCGAGCAGCTAGAGCGCTGGGCGGCGGCCTCTGGCGTGCGTGGGCTCACGCATCGAATCGTCACCTTGCCCGGTCGCACGCCGCTTCTCCTGTGCGTGGTGGAAGGCACTGGGCCGGGCAACGCCCTGCTGTACGGCCACTACGACAAGCAGCCGGAGTTCACCGGCTGGCGCGAGGGGCTTGCACCGTGGAAACCGGTGATCCGCGACGGCCGGCTCTATGGCCGAGGCGGGGCGGACGATGGCTACGCCATGTTCGGTTCGCTCACGGCCATTGCCGCGCTGCAGTCGCAGGGCATACCGCACCCGCGCTGCGTGGTGTTCATCGAAGGCTGCGAGGAGAGTGGTAGCTTCGACCTGCCGCCCTACATGGATGCGCTCGCCGAGGAAATCGGCACGCCCGATTTGGTGGTATGCCTCGATGCGGAATGCGGCAACTACGACCAACTCTGGCTCACCAACTCGCTGCGGGGAATGCTGATCGGCACCCTCACGGTGCAGGTGTTGGAGGAGGGCGTGCATTCTGGTGTCGCTGGCGGCGTCGTGCCCTCGAGTTTCCGCCTGCTGCGGCAGGTGCTCGAACGGGTGGAGAACTCGGTCACGGGCGCGTTGCACGAAGCGCTGAATGCCCCGATTCCCGAGGCCATGCGGGCGCAAGCCGAGCAGGTGGCCGAGGTCCTTGGCGAACTGACCGTGGGCCGGTTTCCGTGGGCGGGAGACACGAACGCGGGCTCCCCGAGCCACGCGGAGTTGATTCTCGCCAACGCATGGCGGCCAAGCCTCGGAGTGGTGGGGCTCGACGGCGCCCCTGCCACCAAGGACGCCGGCAATACGCTGCGTCCGCTAACCGCCGCCAAGCTTGCCTTCCGCCTGCCGCCGACGCTGGATGCGGAGGTTGCCGCGAGCGCCGTCAAGCAAGCGCTGGAGGATGCTCCGCCGCATGATGCCGTGGTGTCTTTCGAAGTGCAGGACACCGCAGGGGGCTGGGCCGCGCCACCGGCGGCAGACTGGCTCACGGCTGCGTTGGGCACCGCATCCCAAGCCCACTTCGGCGCACCGCTCATGGCCATGGGCACCGGCGGCACGATTCCTTTCATGAAGATGCTGGGCGACCGCTTTGCGGGCGTTCAATTCGCCGTCACGGGCGTTTTGGGGCCGAACTCCAACGCACACGGTCCCAACGAATTCCTAGACATCCCCACGGGCAAGCGCGTAACCGCCTGCATTTCCCACGCCCTCGCTGCTCTGGCCCAAGAAAGGGGCCGGCCGTCATAGCGGCAGCGACCGGGAAGGTCTACTGAAGCAGCGCCTCGCGGTCTTCGCGGCGGTTGCCGAAGCGAGTGGCGAGGAAATCCATCTGGTCGATCAGGATGCGCCCGCTGTTGGTGAGGGCGAGGTATTCGGCCAGGTTCGGCGCATACGGCAGTGCGAGCAGTTCCATGTCGCATTCGTGCGGCAGGCGGCTGCCCTTGTGGTGGTTGCAGCGCCGGCAAGAGGCCACCACGTTGTCCCAGCGGTCCTTGCCGCCGCGGGATTTGGGCACCACATGGTCGCGGGTGAGTTGGGGCGCTCGGAACACGCCGCCGCAGTAGAGGCACAGATTGCGGTCGCGCGCGAACAGCGCGGCGTTGGTGAGCGGCGGCGCGGAGCGATCCGGTTCCACCAGCCGACCGCCGCAGGCGACGATGCTGTGGATGTCGATGGTGGTCTGGCTGCCGTCCTCACGGCAATGACCGCCGCGCAGGTGCAGGATGGATTCGCCCAGCGTCCAGATCACGAGGTCGCGCGCATATAGGCACACCGCATCCTGCCAGGACACCCACTCCACGGGCTGCCCGGCCACGTTCAGCCGCAGGATGCGCGGCACTCGGTCGAACTGTTCAAGCGTTTGCAGCATTTTCGATGCTTTCAGCCGAAGTTCGTGCGACTCCTGCCCTCGCGGGCGGCGCCGATAGTACGACGAATCGTGTCGTGTTGGGAGATTTTGTGCGACGCGGTCCGGCGTCGCGCCCCTACCAGTTCTCTACCCAAGGGCGCAGAACCACCTCGAATGCCCAGGTCGATCGATGCTGTCGGTGCAGGTGCAGGTAGGTTTCGGCGATGCTGTCGGGATCCGCCATGTTGTCGTCCTTGGACTCGCCAGCCATGCGATGGCGACGTGTGCCGTCGTCTTGGCGCCAGCCGATGGCGGCGTCGATGGGCACGCTGGCGATGTGGATTCCCTGTGGCATGAGTTCGCGTGCCATGCTCTCGGCCAGCCCAGACTTGGCCTGGCAGGCCATGGCGAAGGCGCCGCTCCTCGCGTAGCCCTTCTTGGCGGCGCTGGCATTGGTGAGGATGATCGTGCCGCGATGCAGCGTGGCAGAGCCGGCCGTGTCGTGCTCTAGGGAAGCTCTGAACTGGCGTTGCGAATCGCCGGTGTTGGGTTGTCGACG
>VXSY01000221.1 GCA_009837725.1 Gammaproteobacteria bacterium
CCCTCCCGCCCCTCCTCCTTTCGCTCTCTGGAAGGGGGAGTCGAAAAGCGCCTCGCTTTTTCTTTAGGGGAGACCTCTCGCAGGGGGTCCCCAACCTCCGGCGCAAGCGTCGTTTTCTACGCGCGGCCTGCTAGCGCGCTCTACGAGCGCGCAGACTCTTAGGCGACCGTTCGCAGCAGGTTGCCGACCACCCGTTCGAGGTGCATCAGGGAGTTGCACTCCTCCGCTTGGTGCACGTAGGCGGTGTATTTGCGCATTTCGGCGTCGCCCATGTTCCAGGTGGCGCGGGGTTCTGGGTTCAGCCAGAGCACGCGCTTCGCGCGGTCGTACATCTCCTTGAGGATGTCGGTGCGAGGGTCGCCGTAGTTGTTGCGGGCGTCGCCCAGGATGATGATGGTGGTGCGGCCGTCCACATCGTCCATGCAGTGCTTGCGGAAGTCGGAGAAGGCCTGGCCGTAGTCGGTGGAGCCGCCGCTGTAGTCGCGCAGCGTCTTGGCGATGGCATCTTCGATGTGGTTGCGCTCGAAGAGGTCCGTCACCTCGGCAAGGTCCGAGGAGAATGCGAACGAGCGCACCTTGGGCATCACTTCGTCCAGGCTGTAGAGAAACATCAGCATGAAGCGGGCGTAGTTGGCGACAGAGCCCGAGACGTCGCAGATGGCGAACACCTTGGGCCGATCCACCTTCACCGACTTCCAGTGCAGGTCGAAGATGGCGCCGTCGTAGGCCATGTTGTGGCGCAGGGTGCGCGGCACGTTGAGCTGGCCGCGTCGGAACACCTTGCGGCGCCGCGAATGCATCGCCACGAGCTTCTTCGCCATGCGGAACACCACTTCCTGAATCAGCCGGAAGTTGCGGTGCTCCACGTTCGAGAGCTTCACCTTGCGCAAGAGCTCCTCGCGCAGCCGTCGCCCGGTGGCATCGGCATGGAGCAGAAACTGGCGCTCCACATAGTCGCGCACCTGTTCCCGCAGCGCATCGCGCCGCTTGCCGAGTTCCTGCGCCATGCGGCGATCCGGCACTCGACGGCTCTGCTTGGCGGCGCCGATCTCCTGCTGGAGTTCGGTGAGGCCCATCTCCTCCATGATCTTGCGCGTGTAGAGACCCTTCTGGGTGAAGACCTGAATCTCGTCGAGCTGCACCGCCTTGGCCGCATCGGCCATGCGCATGGTGAGCTCCACCGTGCTGTCCTGCATGAGGAGCTTGCCGAGGGCCGACTGCGGCTCGCTGGTCTCGCCGTGGCCGAGGTCTTCCTCCTCTTCCTCCTCGGCGGCGAACTTGCCTTTCTTCTTGCGTCCCTTGCCGCCACCGCCGCCGGCGCTGCCTTCGCCTTCGCCCTGGCCCTCGCCGCCTTCGCCGGAACCGCCACCGCCTTCGCCTTCCTCGGTGCCTTCGGCCGGCAAGGCGGTGCCGGTCACATCGTCGAAGGAGAAGAACGAGTCGAAGGTGTCGCTGAAAGTTTCCTTCTCGTCCGGGGTCTTTGGCAGCACCAGGGAGAGGGTGTTCTTGAGGAACTCGCGGTCGCGGTAGCCCACCAGTTCAAGGGCGCTCATGGCGTCGAGCGTCTCGGCCGGCGAGATGCGCACCTCCGCGTTGCGTAGGGCCGCGATGAAGCTGGTGAGGGTTCGATCCATCCCTTGCTGGCCGTCCCTCCGCCTCGGCCTAAGCCTTCACGGCTTTGCTGGTGAGGGCGGCGATCTCCGCGTCCACGTTCTCGATGTCTTCCTGGAACTTGAGGATGACGTTGAGGGTTTCGCGCACGAGCTCGGGGTCTAGCGTTTCGGTGTGCAGCAGCAGCAGGGTGCGCGCCCAGTCGATGGTCTCGGAGATGGCGGGCACCTTCTTGAGGTCTAGCTCGCGCAAGTCCTGGATGAAGGTGACGAGCTGGCGCCGGAGCTCCGGCGGGATTTCCGGAACTCGCGCGTGGATGATGCGCTGCTCTAAGTCGGCATCCGGGAACGGGATGTAGAGGTGCAGGCAGCGGCGCTTCAGCGCGTCGGAAATCTCGCGGGTGTTGTTGCTGGTGAGGAAGACGATGGGCGGGTCGCGGTGTGCCTTGACGGTGCCGATCTCCGGGATCGAGACTTGGAAATCGGAAAGGATCTCGAGCAGAAGCGACTCGAACTCGTGGTCGGATTTGTCCACCTCGTCGATGAGCAGCACGCAGCCTTCCTCTTCCCGCAGCGCCTTTAGGAGCGGGCGCGGCTCGAGGAACTCCTCGGAGAAGAAGATGTCGCCGAACTCGTGCAGGCGGGTGACGGATTCGGCAAAGCCCTGGGCGCCTTGCAGCACCTCGTCGAGGGTTTCCTTCAGCACCTGGGTGTAGAGGAGCTGCTTGCCGTATTTCCACTCGTAGATGGCCTTGGCCTCATCCAAGCCCTCGTAGCATTGCAGGCGGATGAGAGGCAGGGCGAAGAGTTCGGAGGTGGTCTTGGCGAGTTCTGTCTTGCCGACGCCCGGCGGGCCCTCGATCAAGACGGGCTTGCGGAGATGAAAGGCGAGGTAAACCGCGGTGGCGATCTGGTTGCTGCAAATGTAGCGGTGATCCTCAAAGCTGACCTTGAGGGTGTCCACCGACTCGGTAAGTTGCGCGATGTCTGTCACTCGTCCTCCGGCTAGACCGTGCCCCGCGTGCGACTCTGCAAGCGCGAAGCGCAAACGAGCCATTATCCCGACCTCGCCGGTGGATGTATATGGCGGATTTCCCGGCCTTCCCCGTAGCCCCTTGTCACATACGTGCCTTGGGCGCGTTCGGCAGCCTGTCGGATTTGTGCATTAGGCGTTGAGTTGCCCCTTTACAATTCGCCCCTTTGCGCACGGGAGCCATTGATGCCGCGTCCCCTCGACGGAGTGCTTGTCGTCGCCCTCGAGCAAGCGGTGGCGGCACCGCTTGCCACGTGTCGCCTTGCCGACGCCGGCGCTCGCATCATCAAGCTCGAACGCCCTGAGGGCGATTTCGCCCGCGACTACGACACCGCCGCCAACGGCCAATCCACCTACTTCGCCTGGGCCAACCGGGGCAAGGAATCCCTCACCGTCAACATCAAGGACGCTGCAGACCGCGACCTCGTGCTTCGCATCCTCGCCAAGGCGGATGTCTTCGTGCAGAACCTGGCCGTCGGCGCGGCGGACCGGGCGGGCCTTGGCAGCGACGAGCTGCGCGAGCGCTTCCCGCGCCTCGTCACCTGCGACATCTCCGGCTATGGCGAGAGCGGTACCTATGCCGACATGAAGGCGTACGACCTGCTGGTGCAGGCCGAGTCCGGTCTCGTCTCCATCTCGGGCGCACCGGGGGAGTATGGCCGCGTGGGCGTTTCCGTTTGCGACTTCGCCTCCGGCATGGCGGCGGCCCTCGCCATCAACGAAGCGCTTGCGCTGCGGGAACGCACCGGCAAGGGCTCCGCCATCAAGCTTGCGCTGTTCGACGTGATGGCGGAAATGATGACGGTGCCGCTCCTGCACCACGACTACGCCGACAACGCGCCCCAGCGAGTGGGACTGGCGCATCCCAACATCACGCCTTACGGGGGCTTCCAGACATCCGATGGCGCGACACTGGTGATCTCGATCCAGAACGAACGCGAGTGGGTGGCGCTCGCGAGCGAAGTGATGGACCGCCCAGACGTGGCAAGCGACCCCCGCTATGCCGGCAACAGCGCCCGCACCGAGCGCCGCGCCGAAGTGGACGGCATGGTGCAATCCTGCTTCTCGCGCTTCACCCGCAAGGAAATGGAAGCGCGCCTGCGTGCGGCGCGCATTGCCTACGGCACGGTGAACGACGTGGCGGGGCTGTCGCAACATGCGGCCTTGCGGCGGTGGACCGTCGACAGCGAAACGGGCTCGGTGCAGGTGCCGGCGCATCCGGACGCGGGGCGGGAGCAGCCGCGATCGCTGCTCCCGCGCCTTGGCGAGCACGATCGGGCTATTCGGGCAGAGTTCTCCTGACACTCGAACTCGGCAACGAGTCGCTGAGACAACCCCTTTCCAAGCCCGTCGGTTGCAGGTAGTTTGCAGGGCTTTGCCAAGACCGAAGGACAATCGCGATGCCCTCCCGCCGCAAGCTGATCGAACTCGATGCCGACGAAGTGCGCGACTATCTCACCGCCGAGAAGACCCTCATCATCGTCTCCAACGGCACTCGCGGTTACCCGCACGCGATGCCCATGTGGTTCGCGGTGGATGACGACGACGCGATCGTCTGCACCACCTTCCGCAAGAGCCAAAAAGTGCTGAACTGGCAACGAGATGCCAAGGCGACGCTGCTGGTGGAAACCGGCGAGGAATACGCCGAGCTCAAGGGCGTGATGATCTACGCAAGCTGCGAGATTGTGGACGAGTTGGAGGAGGTTAAGGACGCACTGGCCGCCATCAACGCCAAGGGGCGGGAACTCGGCGACGGCGAGTGGGAGAGGCTGCGCGAGGCGGTGTCGGGCACCGCGCCAAAGCGCGTGGTGCTGCGGTTCAAGCCGGAGCGGTACATCACCTGGGATCATTCGAAGCTCGGCGGGCGCTACTGAGGCGCCGACAACGCCGCGCCCGGGCCGTTTTCTCGAAATAGTGCCCCGTGCAGGCCACTTTCAGCCATTTCCTACGCTAGTCGGGCAAAAGCCTGACTTTTTTGTCTTTTCGACCCGGCCACAATGCCCGTGCGTTTCATTCAAGCGAAAGCAAAGGAGGAGAGCATGAAGAATCGCATTGCAGCAGCAGTTCTGGTGGTGGGGGGCCTGGCCTCGGCGGCGTTCGCCGGGGCACCGGAGGCAGACGCCTTTGTCCCGGGAGCTGACGTGGGGTACATGTTGGCAACGTACGTTTCGGACGACCCAATCATCCACAATGCCGGTGCTGGTGCCGGCGGCGCCGCCGGAGGGACCCTCGGTGGTGCCGCTGGCGGTTGGCTTGGCTTCAAGATTGGCGCAAAGCTCGGCGCTGCTGTCGGTGGCCCCCTAGGGGCGATCGTTGGTGCCGGCGTGGGTGCTGGCTAAGCACGCTCGGCGAACGGTCTGAGGGAGAAGTGCCATGGTGGTGTATTCGATTGGAGGTATCGCGGCGGCGATCCTTTCGGCCTGCGCCCTAGTCGCGTTGCGACTAAGGGCGGCCGGCACTCGGTCAAACTCCCTCGACATCGCCGCGGTCATAGGCGGGCTCGTGTTCCTTGCATCGCTTTTGGCCGCGGCAACGCCACCTTTTTTCGCTGCCTTGGATGTCTTCAAGTCAAACCTACCTCCGGACGGATGGCAACGCTACGCGCTCATAGGTGCATTGATCGGCGGGGTCATTTTTCTGCTGACTCGAGTGCTATTGGGGGACCTGCTCGCGTCTGTCGTCCTGTGGACGACACGAAGGGAAAACGAAGATGCGCAGCCCCTTGCGACCATCGTCAAAGATCGTCTCATTCTTGCCGCAGTGTCCGCGTGCCTCTTCGCCGCCTCCTTCTCCCTCATTGGATTTGACATCGCGTGGTTACCCCTGCTGGCTCTCCCTCTGTTCGTCGCGGCGTTTCCGATCTACCAAGGCCAGGTACATCCCTGGATCGAGTATCGAAGGGCAAGAGAGGTCGACGATCATGAAATGCCCGAAGTCAGGGCTTGGTTGCGCGAGACCTACAAAGACGGGCGAATCCCCCGCTTCAAAATTCGCGTCCGGGACACCAATCTGAACAATGCGATGGCAACCGCTGGCATGTTCGGTCACTTGGTCGTAGTGGGTGGCGGACTGCTCAAGAGCATGGAGCCGCACGAGTTGAAGGCGATCCTCGCCCACGAGATCGCCCACGTCGTAAACCGCGACATGATTTGGCTGACTCTCATCAGCATCGCCGGATCGACCTGCTTCATCGCCTGGCTAAATCTTGTATCGCCGGCCACCTTGTTGCAGGAGAGAGGCATTTACATGGCAGCGGGCTTCGGCCTGATTTTCGTCGGTGCCGCCATGTCGTTTTATCCACTGACGGCGATCTTCTCGCCACGCATCGAGCTCCGGGCCGACCGGGTCGCCGCCACCATGCTGGGCGACACGCGTACGCTCGCCGCCGCGCTAACAAAGATGGCCGAACTCACCGAAATGCCGATGGACCAGCGCTCTTGGACTCACCCTAGCTACAAGGCAAGAATCGAGGCCTTGGAACGCCTCCAAAGTCGCCTTCCCTAACCGCTAGGGAAGGCAGGCTCTCCCCGCGAGGGCCTGCCCAAGTCAGCGACGTGAGGATCAACCGTGTTCCACAACGGCCTGCTCCGGCTATCTCAAGCCTCGTGCAGGCCATGAATGGCAAATTTCCTACACAAGTATGGCGAAGGCCCTGCTTTTTTATCCTTTGAACTGGTGCAGCCTGTGCCTCCGCAAGTCACCATCTGAAGGAGGATGGCATGAAGAAGCGAATCGCAATTGCGACTCTTGCCGTGGCAGGCATGGCGTCGTCGGCGCTGGGGCTGTCGGGCATCGACAACCAAGGGAACGGATTTCGCGCGGCATTGACGTACGGAATCGGTCCCTATTTGGCGTGCTTCAACTGGCAGTGCCATAAGGCCATGAACTCGTGGCCGATGGCGCCCATCACGGTGTGGGGTCCCCTCAACTCGATCGTGGCGGCATGATCCTCAGCCTGACGAGAAGGTCCCCCTGATCGCGAAGCGAAGTCCCGGCATTTGGGCTCCCTCTGGACTCGAATGTCGGGCACCGCAGCCTTCCCACAAATCCCAAGGAACGGCAGTCCCATGGAGCGCAACCTTTGGATCCGGAACCTATCGATCGCCGTCACGCTGTGGACCACCGGCTCCTTGCTTGGGTTTGGCTTCGCCACCCACGCGAGGTCCAACGAGGACAACCAGGGCCAGCCTATTGTGGCAATCGAGGAAGCACGCGAGCCATCTGTTCCTGCAGCGTCGGTCAAGCAGGCAAGTCCTGCCGGGAAAGACCTGTACTTCGGCATTCTGGGCCGGAACCTTTCAGTCTATGCCTGGCTCCTTTGCGGTCTAGTGTCTCTCGGCATCAGCACCGTCGTGGTCACCCTCTTCAACGGCATCTACCTCGGCCAAACGCTGGGCCTCGCCTCGGCTAGCGGTGCAGAGGCCCGGTCGATGGCATGGCTCCTTCTGCCGCACGGCATCCTCGAAGTGTCGGCCTTCCTGCTGGCCGCAGCAGTGGGCATTCTCGGGTTCCGTCTTGCCCGCCTCTGGCTAACGAACCCCACGCACTTTCCGGTTGCGGTGCGCGGCGTTGCTCGTCTGTGGCCGATGGCCGCACTCGGCGCCGCGGCCCTGATCGTTGCCGCCGGCATCGAGACCTTCGTCACCGTCCCACTGGCGCAGAGTCAAGGAGCGACACCATGAGTACGCGGGTGATGGCAACCAACTCCCTGCGCCACTCGCGGCTCGTGGCGATTGTCGGCGCCGGTGCACCTTGGGTGCTTTGGTTGATCGGGCTCACGGTGATGACCGTGGCCGCCACCGAAAGCCTGTTCTCCGACTCGCCGCCTGAAGTGGCGGTCATCGCGACATTCGCCACCTACGTGACCGCGGCAACAGTGGCGTTTCTGCTTGCCGGCTTCATGTTCCTGTTCGCGTTGAGTTGCTCGCTGATGCTCTCGTGGCTCAAGGAGTCCGTGCGACCCACCATCGTGGCGCGCGCGGTGTGCCTTGCGTTCTGGGCCATGGCGGCCAACGCTTGGGCAGGTGCGGTTTTCGTGCTCGTCGAACCGCCGCCAGCCATCGACATCAACGAGCTGTTGGCGATGCCAGCAGGCGATAGCGCGGAGGACATCCTCGGCCTGCCGTGGCTTGATGAGTTGCAGTACGTATCTGCCATCGCCTTCGTCGTCGCGTGCTTCGCCGTGCTCTCGAAGCACGTCAAGCGCTTGCATGCCTTGCTCGCCGTGCTGTTCGCGTCTGCTACCGTCACCTTCGTCACGGCGGCCATCGGCTGGTTGGGGAACACCAGGCTTTGAAGTCCCGCCGCTGTGACGCGTTTGCGCCGGCACGCTCGCGGGCGTAGGCTCGAAGGCGAACGCCACCAAAGCCCAAGGAGCCAAACCGTGGACATTTCCATCAAGTTCTGCATGTCTTGAAACTACAAGCCCAAGGCGGTCAGTCTGGCTGCCAAGCTGCGCGAAGCCTTCGATGCGGAGCCTATGCTCATTGAAGGATCGGGCGGCATCTTCGATGTGCGCGTGGACGGCAACCTCGTGTATTCGAAGCACGAGACCGGGGAGTTCCCGGACGAAGAAGCGCTGCTCGCGGAGCTTCAGGCCGCGTAACGTGGGCTTGGCCGAGGGGCGATTGGCGCGGCTTTAGCACTTCCGCGTCAACCCCCGAAGCGCGCCTCCAACCGCAGGAACACCCGCCGCCCACGCGGGTCGGCCGAGCGCGGGTCGTAGCTGCCGGCGATGTTGACGAAGGGCGGGTCTGTGCCCGCTAGGTTCACTGCGCCAAGCGTCACCGTCGTGCCAAGACCCTCGGCGAACCACTCGCCAAGGTCGACGCGCACGTTGGCATCCACCGTCGTGAAGGCGTCGATGTCCGCACCTCGGTCGTCTTCGTAGCGGCCGATGTGGCGCAGCAAGAGGTTGCCCTGGAAGCGGCCCCGGGCGAAGCCCAGCCCCGCGTTGGCCTTGAACACCTGATTTGGCGCACCCACGTTGGCGCGGTTGAGTCGGCCGAGGCCGTCGGTGCGCATGCCGGCGTTGGTGACGTCGTAGGCGAGCATGATCGTTGCGCGGAAGAACGGACGCAGCGTGCCGAGCGCCCAATCCACGTTCGCTTGCCCGAACAGGTCGACGCCCCGGGTGTCGATGGCGTCGGCGTTGATGAAGGCGACGTTGACGATGGAGATGGTGCCGGCCGAGGTGCGCTCGATGCGCGCCTCGTAGGGGTCGGCGTTCACGATGGCTTGGGCGTTCTCCTTGCGCAGCACGTCCTCAAACGAGTAGTCCCACAGGTCCAGGCCGAGTTCGCCGTCGAACGCGCTTGGCTGCCAAGTGATGCCGAAGTTCATTGCCTGTGAGTTCTCGGGCCTGAGATCCGGGTCGCCCACCGTGCGGCGTCCGGCGAACGTGGTGCTGCCGTCCACGTCGGTAATGTTGACGAAGTTGGTTTGCACGCCGAGGGTCTGGAACGCCGAGGGCGCCCGGAACGAGGTGCCGGCCGAGGCACGCAGGGAGAGAGATGAGCTGGGCGCGATGAGCAGGGTGAACTTCGGGTCCAGCGTGGTGCCCACCTCGCCGTAGTCCTCGAAGCGCAGCGCCCCGGTCACCTCCAGCCACGGCTGGAACGGGACCATCAGTTCGCCGTAGCCAGCCACCACGTCGGTGTCGCCGGCGAAGTTCGGGTTGCCGATGAGGAAGGCGAAGCCGTCGTGCCTCGTCACGGTGTCATAGACGAAACCGAGCGTGCGTTCGCGCTGCTGCACGCCCACCGCATAGCCGGCGGCGCCGCCTTTGAGGTTGCCGAAGAACCCGGTGACATTGGCATCGAGGGTCTGCAGCGTCGAGGTGCCCTCGCCCAGATAGTCGCCGACGATGAACTCGCGCAGGTGCGGATCGTTGTAGGTGGGATCGCCCGGGCGGGCAGAGAAGGCGGAACTGAACGGGTTGAAGTACAGGCAGCCGCCTTCGCCGGGCCGCGCTGGCGTGCGCGCTGTCGGCGCCGTGTCGCAGTCCCTGCCGCCGTACCCCCGCAACGCCGCCTGAAAGTTGGCGGCCACGATGTCGCGGGGGTTGAGCACTGCATCGTTTGCCGATCGGACGAGGGAGACGTCCCAGAAGGTTCGGTCAGACAAACTGCCCTGGCCGCCGAAGGCAACGCGCACGGTATCGTGGCGGTAGTAGTTGATCTCCGTTGGCTGGCCGACGCCATAGGGGCGACCCTGGAAGAGCACGTCCTCGCCGAAGATGTTGGCGGGGTGGCTCGCCGGTACCAAGGGCGTGTTCAGCACCGGGAAACTTGGCGACACCTCGCGGCTGATGTCGTTCCTGGCGAATCCCGCCTCCATCCATAGTGTGGTCGCATCGCTCCAATCCCAGTCGGCGCGGGCGTAGCCCTGCATCCGATCCTCCACCGGCACTGCGGTGATCTGCGGGCCGTAGTCGAAGCGACAGATCGTGCTGCCGGTGGCGAGTTCCTGCATCAAGCCGCCGCCCGACGTGCAGCCGGGGTCCGCCACGGTTCGCCCCAGCGAAGGCACTTCGAAGCTGCCGGGATTGCCGAAGCCGCTGGTGGCAGGCCGCAGCCAGTCCACTTCGCCCAGCACCAGGCTGCTGCGATCCAGCCAACTGGCGGCGACGAGGAAGGACCCGTCAGATCCCAGCCGCCCGCCCAGCCACGCATCGACATTGCGGTCGTCCTGGCTGCCGTTTCCCGTGCGCGAGCGAACCTCCACGTCGAGCCCGGCACCATCCTCGCCCTGCCGCGTGATGACGTTTACGACTCCAGCCACGGCATCGGTGCCGTAGATGGCGGAGGCTCCGTCTCTCAGCACTTCCACCCGGTCGATGGCTGCCACGGGGACGAGGGCGGCGAGATCGACGAAGCTCGCGCCATCGTCGGTCTGCACGGCGGAAGCGACCTGGCGCTTGCCGTTCAGCAGCACCAAGGTCGAGGCAACGCCGAGCCCACGCAGATTGACGTTGGCGGTGCCGACGGTGAAGTTCTGCGTCAGGTTGTCGGAGTTGTTCTCGGCGCCGTTGCTGGTGGTGAGGGTGCCCACGAGGTCGCGCAGGTCTCGCGCCGCAAGGTCGCGCAAGGTCTCGGCATCGTATTTGGCGATGGGCGAGGGATGGTCTGCCTGCCGAGCGATGCGGCTGCCGGTGCGGGCGATCACGATGATCTCTTCCACCACACCAGGCTCTGCCGGCGCGGCGAATGCTGCGGTCGGGGGAAGCGCGAGCGCCGCCAGCAAGGTGGGCACAAGGGGCAGCACGCAATCCAGGACATGGGGACGGGGCCTACCGCGCCACCATGCCTTCCGGTTCCGTTCCCTCGTCACGTTCTCCCACCCTGAATTTGGGGCTTCCGCCGCTGCGCCGCCAGCCGGAGCGACAGGAGCACGCCTTGTCGGCGTGGCAGCGCGCCCTGAAGGGCGCGTCGGCAGTTCGCTGGCGCGAACTGCTGGCCTTCGTGCTCGCGTTCGCTCGCAGCTACGGCTAGCAGTCTGTCGCACTTCGCCGCTACGCGGCAAAGTCCGACAGACTGCTAGGGAAGGCAGGATGCCTCCCCTCCGAAGGCCCGTCCATGCCGACGCCCGACAGGCTGACGCCCAACGGGGCGGGTCTGCCACCGAGGACACCCCACGCAGCCTGCTACGATGCGTCGATGGGGACGGAACTCATCGTCGTGCGCCACGGCGAGACGATCTACAACACGCGCAATCTTTATCAGGGGCACAGTGACAGCCCTCTAACGACCGATGGCGAAGCGCAGGCGCGGGCCTTGGCGCCCAGGATTCGCGCGCTTTGCACTACCCGGGCGTTGTATTGCTCCGACCTCCTGCGCGCGCGGCGCACCGCCGAGTTGATCGCGACGGCTGGCCACCACGACGTTACCGCCGAACCGCTGTTGCGCGAGCGTGGCTACGGCGTCTTTGAAGGCCGCAGCAGGGACGAAGTGCAGCAAGCGATCCCCACCGGCGACATCGACTTTGCGCCGCCCGGCGGAGAAAGCCAGCGACAGTTGCATCATCGCGTGGTGGCGGCGTTCGATGCCATCGCGTCACGCCATCCCGGCGAGCGAGTCGTGGCAGTGAGCCACGGCGGCGTGCTGATCGCCTTCGCCAAGCATGTTCTAGGGCTGCCCCAGGACGTGCCGCGACGCTTTCACATTCACAACACGAGTCTCAGCCTCTTCGAGCGCGACGATGCCGGGGAGTGGAGCGTGCGAACGCTCGGCGACCTCGCCCACCTCGAGGATTGGCGCGCTTGACCCGCGATGAAATGCCGGCCCTTGTGCGCCCAAGACGGGGCCCCTTACGACTCCCCTTGCCGCATGGCCCAAAGGCAGCCGCGGCGCATGATCTCCTTCGCTTCCGGCACGTCGAAGTCCGACGCGACGTGGCCTAGGGAGCTGTAGAAGACGCGGCCCTTGCCGTAGCGCTTCTTCCATGCCACGGGCATGGTCACGTCCTTCACCCAATCCACGCCCCAGTGTTCGCCGCTGAAGGTGGTGGTGGCCAGCACCTCGTTGGAGGGATCGACATGCATGAAGTACTGCTCCGAGGTCATGGCGAAATCGTCCATGCCGGCGACGATGGGATCGTCGCTCGCGATGTTGACGCGGTAGTCGATGATGCCGCCCGGATGGCAGATGAACTGGCCGCCCACCATGAACTGGTATTCGACGTTGTTGCGGAACGAGTCGCCCATGCCGCCATGCCAGCCGGCGCAGCCGGTGCCTTCGCGCACCGCCTTCAAGAGGCCAGCTTCCTGCTCGCGGGCGATGGTGGACATGGTCCAAACCGGCACCACGAGGTCTTGCTTCGCCATGAAGCTCTCATCGGCGAGGGGCGCAAGGTCGTCGGAGACGGTGACGTCATGTCCGTCGGCGCCGAGCGCATCCGCGCAAATCGCGGCAGTCTGCTCCGGCTCGTGGCCGTTCCAGCCGCCCCAGGTGATAAAGACGTTGGCCATGTCGAGGCTCCTTTGCTTGGGCTTGCAAGCCCGGATTGGCGTTAGTCGAGCGCGCCACCCTCGAGCCCGATGGGCAGGGGCGCGGGGCGTTCCGGCCGGCTTTCGACCGTGACGTGTTGGCCGCTCACGGAGGAGGCCCCGAACGCGTCCATGACCTCCAGCACATGCTGTGCGAGGTGGCCGTCGCAGCGGTGCGGGCGGCCGGTGCGGATGCCCTTGCACATGTCGGCAAGGCCAATGCTGCGCATGTTTTCGGTGTAGCCGTGGCTGAGGTCGCGCTCCTCCCAGTCGCGTCCGTTGGAGATCCGCACCTTGCCGCCGAAGGTGTTGGGGTCTGGCGCCGACATGCTGGCTTCCGTGCCATGCAACTCGATGAAGCGGGCCGAATGCAGCCAGACATCGAAGCTCATCACCACGGTGACGACCGCGCCGGAATGGAACTCCAGCGTGGCGGCGGCGTGCGTGTCCACCTCCACCTCAATGACCTCGCCGGCAAAGGGCTCGGACGTGATTGTGCGAGTGTCGAGGCCGCGGGTAGTGATGGCGGCCACACGGCGCACGGGCCCGAGTGCGTGGACGAGGGCGGTGAGGTAGTAGGGCCCCATGTCGTAGAGCGGGCCGCCGCCTCGGTGGTAATAGAAGGCAGGATTTGGGTGCCACGTCTCGACGCCGTGGCTCATCATGAAGGCGGTACCCGCCACCGGCCGGCCGATGGCGCCAGCATCGAGCAGGCCGCGCACGGTCTGGTGGCCGCCGCCCAAGAAGGTATCGGGCGCGCAGCCTGTGCGCAGGCCCCTCTCGGCAGCGCGTTCGAGAACCCGGCGACCGTCTTGGGCGGCTAGGCCGAAGGGCTTTTCGCTGTAGGCGTGCTTGCCGGCGTCGATGGCGGCGAGGTTGATCTCGCTATGCGCGGCGGGGATGGTGAGGTTCAGCACCACCTCCACATCGTCGCTGGCGAGCAGTTCATCCACCGAACGCGCCGGAATGCCGTAGCTGTCTTCGGTTGCCGCCGACGCCTCGGAGTTGATGTCGGCACAGGCGACGAAGTCGAGAATGTCGAACGTGGAGGCAGCACGCAGATACGCGGGACTAATGGTGCCGCAGCCAATCAGGCCGATGCGAACGGGTTCAATGGTCATGCAGATTCCTCCCCGGCGGCGATTCTACCCGCCTGTTGGGGGAGGCGTTGTTTCCAAGGCTGGGGGAGTGCGCGGGTCTGCAGCGCCACTTCGCCTTGACAACGGCACGGTTGGGTTTCGACAATAGGCCGCTTAAGAGCTTGGTGCACGAGGCTACGTAGCTCAGCTGGTTAGAGCACAGGATTCATAATCCTGGGGTCGGCGGTTCAAGTCCGCCCGTAGCTACCACTCTCCCAAGCGCGTCCTCATGCAAGCACTCCGCATCCGCCCTGAGACCCTGGCCTTCTTGCGGCGCCGGTTGGCCGAGGTTTTCGACGGTGAGCCGACGGGCAGCGTCATCGCTTCCAACATCGCCTTTGGCGCGGCGGTGGCAGGCGCTGGGCACATCGAGATGGTGGAGCACGATGGCTGGTGGATCCTCGCCAGCGAACACAACTGGCTGCGAGGGGGATCCTTGCAAGAGGACGAAGCCACGTCGCTAGCGTCCCGGCCTCGTCATGGTGCTGCCGCGGAGCTGTTCGAGCGCATCGTGCCGTTCCCACAGCAAGGTCCCACCAGCCATCGCGCCGAAATTCAGGTTACGGCGTTTGCGGAGCAGGCCTACTACAGCATCGACGGAGCCGTCACTTGGGTGATCGGAGAGCCCACCGGTGCGGTGCATGAAGGCATCGCGCCGCCTTGGTGCGGCACCGTGCTGGCGTTCCGCACGGCCTAGGAGGCACTAGCGAGCCCTCCTCGAACAAGGGCCGCCGGCAAACCAGCCCCTGCCATGCGAGGGCCTTTCTGGACGGAGGGCACCAAGAGCTGCACCGCAGGAGCGGCGGATACGCCGCGCATGCGGTGCAAGGTCATGGAGAGGTGGGGGCTGGGGCCAGACGCCGAGCGCTAGCGCGCTCTACGAGCGCGTCGGCAGTTGCTTCGCAACTGCTGGCCTACG
>VXSY01000190.1 GCA_009837725.1 Gammaproteobacteria bacterium
CGGCTGCGGAAGTCCGCGGCAAGGCGCAGGTGGCGGCGGTTGGGTCGCGGCGGCTTGTCGGGCGGGGGCTGGATGTTGGCGTTGTGGCCCTTGCGGGCGAGGGCATCTCGCCCTCGCCCCGAGGGGCCTCGCTTTGGCCTGAGGCGTGGGTTGGCCCGTCGCGCCGGTGGGCGACTGCCGTTCCGGCGATTCACGAGCGGCGGAAGAGCCTCGACATCGACGAGCTTGGGCGCTGGTGCGAGCACGCGGGGTTGCCTCGGCCGGTGGGGTTTCGTGAGGCGCGGGGGCCGTTCGTTGTTGGTGGGGTGGACCTTGCACCGGCTGAGGTGAACCGGCCGGGGCGACCGGGACTGCCGTATTCGCACGTGGAGGTTTGGTTCGAGAAGGTGGTGGTTGGGCCGGTGGTTCTCGGCAGCGGCAGGCAGAGGGGGTTCGGGCTTTGCACTCCTCTCGATGAGACCATTGCCTAACTCGAAGCCGAGGCTGTTGCGGCGAGGGCAACACGCCCTCGGGGCCCCTGCGGAGCAATGATTCCACCGCTGCCCAGGTTTGGGGAGTTCTTTCGGGCGGTTCATGGGGAGCCCCCGGCGAAGTGGCAGACGCGGCTTGCTGCGCGTCTGGCTGATGACCGGCGCTGGCCCCACGAGGTTTCTGTGCCAGATCGCGTTGGCAAGCTCGGCTGCATCGACATTGCTGTTTGGTGGCTTGCCTTGGAAGCGGAGCGTCCGCCACCGAAACGCCAAGCGCCAACTCGCATTTGGTGGGTGGGTGAAGGGTTTGGCGCACAGTCATCGGCGTCCTTCGGGGGTGCCGGGGGACGAAACGAGCTCCGTCCAGAAGAACCCGCCTTACGGCGCGATGGAGGGCAGGATGCCCTCCGTCCGGAAGAGCGTGCCTTGCGGCGCGAGGGTGCACGAGACGCCGTTGCCCCCAAGGAGGGTGGCATGGGGTGTGTCGCAGGGCACGACGACCTCTCCCGCGAGCGGGGCCTTCGGAGGGAGGGCGTCTCGCCCTCCATACGCGCCGATAGGCGCGTCTTTTCGGAGGCGGGCGACGAATACACGGCGTGGGCCCGCGATCTGGCGCAGGTGCTTGCGGATGCTGCGCTGGAGCCAATGAGTCGGGCGGGACCGATTGGTTCGGTGGCGCATCGGTTGCGGTCGCTTTGTGAGGATGCGGATGGGGTGCCGTTGGCAGTGGTGGAAGCCCGTGGTGGCACCACGTTGTTGGAACCGGCGCGGCCGGCCGTAATCCTTTGCTCGCCTGCCATGTACGGCTCCCGGCTGCTCTTTCGCGGCTACGGTGCCGAGCAGCCTGCCCTGGATGCCGCCATGGCGGGAACGGACAGCCTCGTGCTGGTGGAGGGTGCGGGTGCTGAGAAGCGCTTGTCTCGACTGGTGGCGGCGCTGGGGGAGTGCTTTCCGAACGCCCTGTCGCCGCTCCCGGGTTCTCGGCAAGCGGCGACCGTGGTGGGCGTGGCGGACGACGCACAGGCGGGCGGTGCCCCCGACGGGGTTGTGAGGGTGCCGGAGGTGCTTGCGGGACTCCTTTGGGAGTGGGTCAAGACCACCACGCCGCCGGAGGGCGAGGCGCCGGTGGAGCCGTACGTCAGCGGTATAGGCGGCGGAGGGCTCGGCGTTCCAGTGGCGGAGAAGGGCCCTGCCCTCAAGTCGGGTTCCGAGCGCGCGCGCCCGCGATCGCCTGTTGCCCTGGATCGTCTGGAGTCATTCGGCAGGTCATCGGCAGTGCGGGCGCGGCGTGTGGCGGGATGGCTAGGCCTGCCGCCGGCGCTCTGCGAGACGGTAGCCCTCGCGGCCGAGCTCAAGGATGTCGGCATGGCGGATGCACGGTTCCAGCGCGCGTTTGTGGACAGGCACTCGGGGACAGGGACTCGGGACGATCCAGCCGGGTGGCCGCGAGGCGGCCGCCATGAAGCGCTCTCGGCGCGGCTTGTGGGCGCGTGGCTGGCCGAGCGGCCGGAGTGGGGAGAGCCGGTCAGGCGCGATCTTCTCGTTCACCTGGTTGCGAGCCACCGCGGCGCGGCTCGCCCGCTCGTGGTGCCGGTGCGGGACGGCAAGGCGGGAACGGTGTGCGCCCGCATAGCTGGGTTTCACGTGCGGGTGAGCGCGGACCTGGCGAAGACGGATTGGGAGCAGCCGGCGCGCTTCCGCCGGCTCAACCGGCACTTCGGTCCGTGGGGGCTGGCCTTGCTGGAATCCATTGTCGCCTGTTCCGACAGGCCCGCAGAGGAAGAATAGGTGTGGGGCTTGCCGGCATGAGCGGCACACAAATCGTCTGCGATGGGCTCCCCGCTAGCTGGCTCAATGGCTGGATGGCAGCGGTGGGAGCAACTGTCATTGACGAGGGCATTCGGCTCCATTGGCACCAAGAGAGCCACAGCGCGGTTCTTTCGGCTGCCTGTAGTGACCCCGTGGCGAGGCTTGCCGCAGTCTGGCCAAGCGCCGAGCAGCTTGCCGACCTGCCAATCGCGGAGGATTGGGGCGGCGCCGGCACCTTGCGGCGGAAGGTGGATGTTGAGGCGTTTGCGGCGCGTGCCCGTGCCGCCAGAGCGCACCCGCAGTCTTGGACGCTCTCCTCCACGCTTACCGACCTCGCCGTGGATGGGACCGGAGAGGTCGCCCACGCCCGCTTCGATCCGCCCGGTCCCGGCCCCATCAAATGGCTACACCACCGCCTGCTGAAGGCGTGGAAGCATGTGGCCGCACCATCTGCCGAGCGCCTGCGTGCCTCGCTCGTGGGCGAAGCCGAGAGAGTGCAGGACAACGGCTTGGGATTCGATCACAGTCGCCTGGCGTCATCGGCAGACGATGGCGGTCGTTGGACCGACCCCGTGGTGGAAGTGCTTGCGTTCTACGCCCTCGCCCTCCTGCCCATGCGCGCCCGCGGCACCGACCGGCGCATCGACCCCGACGCATTCGTTGACCAACGCCAACGCGGATGGCGCAGAACCCCCGGCTCCCGCGAGGCAAGGCGCTTCCACTGGCCCGCCTGGCACCACCCCTTGGACGCGGCCGGCATCGATGCCCTGCTGGACATCTGGCAACCGGAAAACCGCGAACAATGGCCCCTCGCGGGAGTCCACGCAGCCTGGCGAACGGTGGCGTTCGAGCCTCACAGGCAGGATTACACGCGCGCATTCGGCTCGGAGCGGATTCTGCACTAGCAGCCTGTCGGACTTGGCGATGGGACGGTTCTCGGAGTGAAGGCAGAGTGCCTTCCCTCGTATGGAACAAACCTCGTAACCAGTTGATACCTGGAGAATTCAACTCGAAGCGGGGGCCCTGGGGGCGAGGGCGTCCCGCCCTCGCACGCGCCGACAGGCGCGCGGCTCAAGGTGGACGCAACAGGCACGCACGGACCGCGCCTTGCGGCGCGTGGGAGGGCAAGATGCCCTCCCCCCAAGTACTCGCCCCAAGGTCGCCGTCGCGGTGCGTGGCCGGCGTCAGTTCCTTCCGCGTCAGCGACTCGGCGTCCCCGGCGGGGTGCGAACTCCGAGAACCGTCCCATCGCCAAGTCCGATGGGCTGCTAGTGCCTTTACAACGCGGGTGCTTGACGCTTCGAGCGTGTTGCGCGACATTTGCGGGCGCGTCGGCAACCGCTCGTGTCCCCGCCTTTGTTGAGCGCGGTCGCGGGGGCGATCCTAGCCGTTCGCGTGTTGGCCATGCCGCTTGGCGGCCTTGCACAGTCGCCGGGGCCCTCAGGGGCCCCGGCCTTCACGCTCCGGGCTAGGCACAACCGTTCATGCACCAGCCGTGACCTTGCCCTCCTTCCAGGCCGTTTGGTACGCGCACCGGTTTGCCCGCGAGGTGGTGCTCATCTATCCCGTGTACGCGGTGATGATGACCGAGAATGTCTCGGAGTTCGCCTTTGCGACATTGCTGGCGTTCTGGTCGGCGTCGGTGCTGTTCGCGGAGATTCCGTCCGGAACACTTGCCGATCGCGTGTCGCGCGTGCGCCTCATTGGGCTGTCCGGGATCATCAAGGGCGTTGGTTTCCTTACTTGGTTCTTGCTGCCGAGCTACGGTGGCTATCTGTTGGGTTTCGTCCTTTGGGGCGTGGCATCGACGCTTCGATCCGGCACCGAGGAAGCGTTGCTGCACGACACGCTGCACAAGCTAGGCGTGCCGGAGCGGTTCGAGCAGATCCACGGACGCGGCGCCGCGGCTGGCAGCCTCGGCACCATCGTCGCCTTCCTCGGTGGCGGCTATTTGGCAGAGCATTCGGGATTCGAACTGCCGCTGGTGCTGTCGGCGCTCGGTCCTTGGATCGCGGCGGCCATCGCCTGGCTCGGCCTCAACGACGTTCCACGCACCGGCCCTCCGCCCCAAGAGCACGAGGCCTATCTCGACACCCTGCGAGCCGGCGTTCGGGAGGCGGTGGGGCGTCCGCTGGTGTTTCGCGTGGTGCTGATGACCGCGTCCATCGCCTGCATCTGGGGCTTGATGGACGAGTTCATGCCGGTGTTCCTGACGGAGAAGGGTGGGGTCACGCTGTTCGACATCGGCATCGTCTATGCCGCGAATTCCGGCGCCAACGTGATCGCCGTCGCCTTGGCGCATCGCATTCCTGCACGCACGCCGCATCGCGTGGCGGCGGTATTCGGCGTCGCAGCCGTTTTCCTTGCCCTTTCCGTGCCCACGTCCGGCTACGTCGCTGCCGCCCTCCTGGTGATCTCGTTTGGCATCAACGGCGCCGCGAGCGTGTTGCTCACCGGGCAGCTACAGCGCGCCATAAAGGGCCATGCGCGGGCAACGGTCACGAGCGTAGCCGGCACAGGGGCGGAGCTGACAGGCATTTCGCTGGCTCTGGCTGGCGGCGGCGCCGCAGAGCTCGCGGACTGGCACACCACCACGACGCTCTTCGCCGCATTGGCACTGTTGCTCGCGGCGGTTTTCGCGATGAAGGGCATCGGTGGCATTCCTGACGACGAGCGCACGCCTGTCAGCAAGTAGCGCCGCCAACCCCTTCCCCTATCCTTCGCTGGATAGGGCATTCTTGCGCCACGGGCTTACTGTAGTGAGGGATGGGGTGCGTGCATCGGATGCGGCCACCGCCGGATGGCGGCGCTGGCCTGGCGTGGTTTGGTGCCTGGCGGCACTGGTGGTTGGGGCGGAGGAGATCGAGTACCGACACGGCACGTCGTATCTCGAACCCCTCAAGTACCCGGCCGACTTCCAGCATTTGGACTACGTGAATCCGAATGCGCCGAAGGGCGGCACCTTGCGCGCCACGCAGATGGGCACGTTCGACAGTTTCAACGGCATCTTGGACAAGGGGCGCGTGGCGCGGGGTTTCGAGCGCCTCGGCGAAGGCGCGCTGATATACGACCGCCTGCTCGAACCCGCGATAGACGAACCGACGGGGCACTACGGTCGCCTTGCCTCGGGGGTCTGGGTCTCGGACGACTATCGCACCTTCGCCTTTCGCATTCGCGAAGGGGCCCGCTGGCACGACGGGGAGCCGCTGACCGCGGCAGATGTCGTGTTCACGTTCAGGACGCTCAAGGACAAGGCGGCGGTCGGGGTGCGCACGGCCCTGATGGAACTCGGGTCGATCGAGCGGATCAGCGACGACGAGGTGCTCTTCACCACTCGGCCGGAGGCGAGCGGAAACCCGGATCTGGTCTTTGCCGTGGCCTCCTACTCCATTCTGCCGGAGCACTACTGGGCCGATCGCGACATCACCAAGACCACCGTGGAGCCGCCGCTGGGCAGTGGTCCGTACCGCATCGGCGAGTTCGAGTTCGGCCGCAACATCACCCTCGAACGGGTCGGTGACTACTGGGGTGCGGATGTCCCGGTCAACCGTGGCCGCTACAACTTCGACCACGTCAAGTACGACTACTTCCGCGACGAGTCGGTGATGCTCGAATCGCACAAGGGCGACGTGATCGACGTACGCACGGAAACGGTGTCGAAGAACTGGATGACCGCCTACGGCTTTCCGGCCGTCCGCGAGGGCTACTTCAAGCGCGAGCTCATACACCTCAGCCGGCCGTGGGGGCTGTGGGCCCCGGTGATGTGGAACCTCGACAGCCCGAAGTTCCAAGACGTGCGCGTGCGCGAGGCGCTCTGGCTGCTTTCTGAGTTCCGCCAGACCAACCGCATGCTCATGTATGGCTTCTACAACTACGCCAAGAGCTACTTCTACAACTCGCCAATGGCGTCGGAGGGATTGCCGTCGGCGAAGGAGCTCGCGCTGCTCGAACCGTGGCGTGGGCAGATTCCGGAGCGTGTCTTCACCGAGGCCTGGCTCGGCAACGAGACCTCCGGCTACGGCTTCAACCGTGAAAACGTTGCCCGTGCCCTCGAGCTCTTCCGCGAGGCGGGCTATGAGATGCGTGACGGCGTCATGGTTAACGTCGAGACCGAGCAGCCGTTCACAGTCGATTTCGTCTTTGGCTCGCCCTTCGGGCTGCGCCAGGAAACGCCGCTCATGAATGCGATGAACCGCGTCGGCATCGCCACCACGGCACGTGTGCTGGAGACCTCGAACTGGCTCTACCGCATGCGCAGCGGCACCTTCGAGGGCGGCCAGATCTCGTTCGTGCCGAACAACATCCCGGGCATCATGCTGCGCAACCGGCTCGGCTCCGAGTCGGCGGATTCGCCGGGCGGCCAGAACTGGAACCGGATCCGCAACCCTGCCGTGGATGCCATGATCGACCACGTCATGGCGGCGCGGAACCTCGACGACTTTCTCGCCGCAACGCGGGCGCTCGATCGCATCCTGCTCTGGAACTTCTACTACATCCCGGGCCTCGGCGCGCCAGGTTACCGGCTTGTGTACTGGGACCGCTTTGGCCAACCCGAAAACCCGCCGCCCCTGCTCCGCGCGGCCTGGCTCGACACCTGGTGGTGGGACGAAGCCAAGGCGGAGCGGGTGCGCAAGGGCCTTGCGGCGCTGGAGTGAAGGGTGTCCCGTAGGGCCGGCGATTGTTCCCGTCCCATGCCGGGTCTGTTCGCGCGTTCAACACGGGCGGGGACAAGCCCCGCCCCTACGAGGCCCGACACGTTTGATGGTATGGGGATTCCATTCGAAGCGAGGGCCTTGGGGGCGAGGGCATCTTGCCCTCGCACGCGCCGACAGGCGCGCAGGTTGGTAGATGTGCGCGGACGCGCCTTGCGGCGCGTTGCGAGGGCAAGATGCCCTCGCCCCCAAGGCCGCCCAGGCGGACGCGGCGGTGTCGGTCGCGCCGCGTTCGTTGGTGCGTTCAACACGGGCCCTGTAACGGACGGGGTTGTCCCCTCCCGTGCCTAAGGAAGGCAGGATGCCTTCCTGAAAAGACCCGCGCAGCCTCCTAGCTCTCCTCCGCAGGATCGCCGATGGCATCGCCTTCGGCTCGGGGGCCGTCCTTGCCTTCCTCCGCCGGCGGCGTCGGGGGCTCTGGCGGCAGGACGACCCTGGGCTTGGCGCCGGCCATGATGTCGTCGGCCTGCTCGGGGGTTAGGGTTTCGAGTTCCACCAGCGCTTCGGCCATCTTGTGCAGCTTGTCCTCGTGTTCGGTGAGGATGGCCTTGGCCGCGGCGTAGCAGTCGTCGATGATCTTGCGCACTTCCTCGTCGATCTCGCGCGCCGTTTCGGCGGAGATGGACTTCGGCTGGCTGCCGGCCGACATGCCGAGGAACACCTCGCGCTCCTCCTCGTCGTAGAGCAGCGGGCCCATGCGGTCCGAGAGACCCCACTTGGTGACCATGTTGCGGGCGAGTTGGCTGGCGCGCTCGATGTCGTTGGAGGCGCCGGTGGTCACGCCGTCCGGGCCGTTCACCATTTCCTCGGCGATGCGGCCGCCGAACAAAGTCATGATCTGGCTCTTGAGCGACACCCGGCTCATGCTGTAGCGGTCTTCCTCCGGCAGGAACTGGGTGAGGCCGAGGGCCCGCCCTCGGGGGACGATGGTGATCTTGTAGAGCTTGTCGAACTCGGGCACCGAGCGGCCGACGATGGCGTGGCCGGACTCGTGGAAGGCGGTGTTGCGCTTCTCCTTCTCCGACATGACCATCGACTTGCGCTCTGCGCCCATCATGATCTTGTCCTTGGCCTTTTCGAACTCGATCATCTCGACGAGCTTCTTGCCGGCACGGGCCGCGAAGAGGGCCGCCTCGTTGACGATGTTCTCGAGGTCTGCCCCGGAGAAGCCCGGCGAGCCTCGGGCGATGATGGAGGCGTCCACATCTTCCGACAGCGGCACGCGCTGCATGTGAACCTTGAGGATCTGTTCGCGCCCGCGAATGTCCGGCAGCGGCACCACCACCTGTCGGTCGAAGCGACCCGGGCGGAGAAGCGCGGGGTCCAGCACGTCCGGGCGGTTGGTGGCGGCGATGACGATGATGCCGTCGTTGGCCTCGAAGCCGTCCATTTCCACCAGAAGCTGGTTCAGGGTTTGCTCGCGCTCGTCGTGGCCGCCGCCAAGGCCGGCACCGCGGTGCCGGCCGACAGCGTCGATCTCGTCGATGAAGATGATGCACGGCGCCTGCTTTTTGGCCTGCTCGAACATGTCGCGCACCCGCGATGCGCCGACACCCACGAACATCTCGACGAAGTCGGAACCGGAGATGGAGAAGAACGGCACCTTGGCTTCGCCGGCGATGGCCCGCGCCAAGAGCGTCTTGCCGGTACCCGGGGAGCCCACCATGAGCGTGCCGCGCGGAATGCGCCCGCCGAGGCGCTGGAACTTGCCCGGGTCGCGCAGGAACTCAACGAGCTCCTGCACGTCTTCCTTGGCTTCGTCCACCCCGGCCACATCGGCGAAGGTGGTCTTGATCTGGTCTTCGGAGAGCAGCCGCGCCTTGCTCTTGCCGAAAGCCATCGGCCCGCCGCGACCGCCGGCGCCGCCTTGCATCTGGCGCATGAAGAGCATGAACACGGCGATGATGATGAGGATGGGGAAGCTGGCGATCAAAAGCTGCGACCAGACGCTCTGCTCCTCGGGCTTCTTGCCGATGATCTCGACGTTGTTGTTGTAGAGGTCATCGAGCAGCTTCGGATCATCGACATTCGGCCGCACCACCAGGAACTGCTCGCCGTTCTTGCGGTGGACGACAATCTCCAGCCCCTGAAACTCCACCGACTCCACCTGCCCCGAGCGCACGGCACCCAAGAAGGCGGAATACGCCATCTCCTGCGGATCGCTGCGGATGCTGAAGTTGTTGAAGACCGTGAACAGCACGGCCAGGATGATGAGCCAAAGGAGTATGTTCTTGCCCATGTCGTTCAATGGCTTGCCCTCACTCGTCGAGTGCGTCCGGCATGTTCGGTGCCGCGCCGCGACCTCTAGCTGGCGTCCTTAGCTGCCTCTCGCGGATTGAGCCGGCTATCATACGCCCATATGCAGATGCCCTTCAGGCAACCGCGACTGGCGCGGCGCCCAGCCTTCGAACCCGTCCCGTGCAACCCGTAAGACCTCTGAGGACCTGAGAGGTTCGACTCCATGCCAACTGACATATCTGATCCACCTGCCTTATCGGGCAAGTTCCGGAGGGAGATGCGGGCAAAAGCCCACCATCTCAAGCCCGTCGTCACGCTGGGCGCGGAGCCAAGCGAATCGGCCCTCGCCGAACTCGACCGCGCCCTTAGCGATCACGAACTCATCAAAGTGCGGGTCAACATCGCCGATCGCAAGGCCCGGGACCGAACCATCGACGACATTGCGACATCGGCAAGGGCACTTGACGTGCAGCGGATCGGCAGGATCGCGGTGCTGTACAGAGCCAATCCAGACGCCAAGCCTGAGCTGTCGAACACACCACGTCAGTCGTGAACACGCCGGTCCCGCCCCGAATCCCACGGGACAGGGATAGGGGCTGTTCGAGGTTAGGGCTAGCCTGCATTTCTCACCAGTCCTCTACTGCGGACGACGATGCACTCGCTGTGGCTGCGCGTGCTCGCTCCAGCCGGCTCAACATAGTGCGCAGCTATGCCTTCGCCGTCTTCCACCGTGCCTCCTGGCACGCGTGCGCCCGCAGCCACAGCGGCGCCTCGTCGCCCTCGCTACGAGGCCTGGTGAGAAATGCAGGCTAGGGGACCGAGGCGTTCAGATGTGCTCCACGCGGTCGATTTCGTACTCGCGGGAGCCTTGGGGCGTCGTCACCACCACAGAGTCACCGGCGGACCTGCCAATTAGGGCTCGCGCCACCGGCGACATCACCGAAATGGAGCGTTCCTTCAGGTCGGCTTCGTCCTCGCCGACGATGCGGTAGCGCACCTCGTCGTCGGTTTCCACGTCGATCAGGGTGACCGTGGCGCCGAAGATCACCCGGCCGTTGGGACGGATGCGGGTGATGTCGATGATTTGCGAGTCGGCCAGCTTGCCTTCGATGTCGCGGATGCGTGCCTCGATGAAGCCCTGCTGCTCCTTGGCGGCGTGATACTCCGCGTTCTCCTTGAGGTCGCCATGTTCGCGGGCGGACGCGATGGCCTTCACCACGTCGTAGCGGTCGGTTGTCTTCAGGCGATCTAGCTCCTCGCGGAGCTTGCGTTCGCCTGTCACGGTCATCGGAGTCGCCATCGGTCTGAGGTCGTTGGTTCGGTTCCTAGGTTGTATCACACATGCCGCTGTGGCGTGAAACGCACGTCACTTGGGAGCTTGTCCCACCCCGTCTCGGGCGCAACGAGTGGCCTCGGCTTGGCAGGACGGACGACCACAAGGGACGCCCCGACGGACACCTTGTCCCCGAGAGAGGCCCCCGCCCTATGCGGACGAAGCCGTTCGTTGCGTCAAGTGCAGGTCCTGCAAGCGGTACACGTTGTCGATGGGCCCGTGGCGCATGGCTTCGCAGAAGGCTTCGCCACCGGATAGGGTGGTGGTGTAGCAGACCTTTTGGCGCAAGGCCAAGCGGCGGATGATGGCCGAGTCGGCGATGGCCTGGCGGCCTTCGGTGGTGTTGACGATGAGGTCGATGTCGTCATTGCGCAGGCGATCGGAAATGTCCGGGCGGCCTTCCGTGACCTTGTTCACCACCTCCGCCTCGATGCCGGCCTGGGCCAGCACCCGGGCGGTGCCCCGTGTGGCGATGATGCGGAAGCCAAGGTCCTTGAGCTGCCGGCCGACACCCGCCACATAGGCTTGGTCGGAGGGCTTGACGCTCACGAACGCTGTTCCCCCCGATGGGAAAAGCACGCCAGCAGCCAGCGACGCCTTGGCGAATGCCTCCGCGAACGAACTGCCCACCCCCATTACCTCGCCGGTGGATTTCATCTCCGGGCCGAGAATCGGGTCCACACCGGGGAACTTCACGAACGGGAACACCGATTCCTTCACGCTCACATGGTGCGGCACGATCTCGCTGGTGAATCCCTGCTCCGCCAGAGACGTGCCAGCCATGCAGCGCGCCGCCACCTTGGCGAGCGACACACCGATGCACTTCGACACGAACGGCACCGTGCGCGAAGCGCGCGGATTCACTTCCAGCACATAGATCGCGCCATCGCCTTCCTCGCCGCCGCCGTTGCCCTGACGGCCTATGGGAGAACGCGCAGCGTTCGCCATCGCGTCCCGCGAGGGACGCGCGTCCGCGTCCCGCGAGGGACGCGCCTGCACCGCAAGCTGCACGTTCATGAGCCCCACGACGCCAAGCTCCAAAGCCATCGCCCGAACCTGGGCGCGAATGTCGTCCTGGAGCGCTTCGGAAAGCGTGAACGGCGGCAGCGCACAGGCGGAGTCTCCCGAGTGCACGCCGGCTTGCTCGATGTGCTGCATGATGGCGCCGATCACCACCCGTTCGCCGTCCGAGACCGCGTCCACGTCCACTTCCACCGCCTGGTCGAGGAAGCGATCGAGCAGCACCGGCGCGGAGCCCGACACATCCACTGCGTCCGCGAAGTAGCGGCGCAGCTCCTGCTCGTCGTAAACGATTTCCATGGCCCGACCGCCGAGCACGTACGACGGCCGCACGACGATGGGGTAGCCGATCTCCTGCGCCGCCTTGACGCCGCCTTCCACATCGAGTGCGGTGCGGTTTGATGGCTGCCGCAGGCCAGCGGCGTCGATGACGGCCTGAAAGCGCTCGCGGTCTTCGGCGCGGTCGATGGCGTCGGCACTGGTACCGATGATCGGTACGCCCAAGGCATCGAGCCGATCGACCAGCTTGAGCGGCGTTTGGCCGCCGAACTGGACGATGACGCCATCCGGCTTCTCCACATCGACGATGGCGAGCACGTCCTCCAACGTGACCGGCTCGAAATAGAGGCGGTCGGAGGTGTCGTAATCGGTGGAGACGGTTTCGGGATTGCAGTTGACCATGATGGTCTCGTAGCCGTCCTCGCGCATGGCGAGCGCGGCATGGACGCAGCAATAGTCGAACTCGATGCCCTGGCCGATGCGGTTGGGTCCGCCGCCGAGCACCATGATCTTGCGCCGATCCGTGGGTTCGGCTTCGCATTCCTCCTCGTAAGTGGAATAGAGGTAGGCGGTGGCGGAGGAAAACTCGGCCGCGCAGGTGTCCACGCGCTTGAACACCGGCGTCACGCCCAAGCCTTGGCGGGCGGCGCGAACCTCGTCCTCATCGGCGCCGAGCAGCACCGCGAGCCGGGCGTCGGAGAAGCCGTCGCGCTTGAGGCGGCGCCACTCGGCTTCCGTTAGATCGCGGGCGGAACGGCCCGCCAGCGCCTGCTCGGCGCGCACGATCTCGTCGATCTGCGCCAGGAACCACGGATCGATGCGCGTGGCGCGGTTCAGGTCTTCCACCGTCTGGCCGTTGCGGAAGGCGTCGGCCACATACCAGAGTCGCTCTGCACCGGGGCGGTTGAGTTCGTGGACCAAGCGCACTCGGCGCGCTTGGCCGGTGGCGGCGTCTAGCTTGGGATCAAGTCCCGAAACGCCCGTCTCCAAACTCCGGAGCGCCTTCTGCAACGATTCCTTGAAGGTGCGGCCAATGGCCATCGCCTCCCCCACGGACTTCATCTGCGTGGTAAGCCGGTCTTCCACCACCGGGAACTTCTCGAAGGTGAAGCGCGGCGCCTTGGTGACCACATAGTCGATTGCTGGCTCGAAGGAAGCCGGCGTGACGCCGGTGATGTCGTTCGAGAGTTCGTCCAGGGTGTAGCCCACCGCCAGCTTGGCGGCCACCTTGGCGATGGGGAAGCCGGTGGCCTTGGACGCCAGCGCCGAGGACCGCGACACGCGGGGGTTCATCTCGATCACCACCATGCGGCCGGTGTCCGGATCGATGGCGAATTGCACGTTGGAGCCGCCGGTTTCGACGCCGATTTCGCGCAAGACGGCGATGGAGGCGTCGCGCAGGAGTTGGTACTCCTTGTCGGTGAGCGTCTGCGCCGGCGCCACGGTGATGGAATCGCCGGTGTGGATGCCCATCGGGTCGAGATTCTCGATGGAGCAGACGATGATGCAATTGTCGTTGCGGTCCCGCACCACCTCCATCTCGAACTCCTTCCAGCCGAGCAGGGATTCGTCGATCAGGAGCTCGCTGGTGGGAGAAAGATCGAGGCCGCGGCGGCAGATTTCCGCGAACTCCTCGCGGTTGTAGGCGACGCCGCCGCCGCTGCCGCCGAGCGTGAAGGACGGGCGGATGATGCAGGGAAAGCCGATGCGACTCTGCACTTGCCGGGCTTCTTCGAGGCTGTGGGCGATGGCGGAGTGGGGTGTCGCGAGGCCGATGCGCTTCATGGCGGCGTCGAAGCGCTCGCGGTCTTCGGCCTTGTCGATGGCGTCGCGGCTGGCACCGATGAGTTCCACGCCGTGCTCTTCGAGGACGCCTTCGCGGACGAGGTCCAAGGCGCAGTTAAGGGCTGTCTGGCCGCCCATCGTGGGCAAGAGGGCGTCCGGCTTCTCGCGCTCGATGATGTGGGCGACGGTGCGCCATTCCACCGGCTCGATGTAGGTGGCATCGGCCATCGCGGGGTCCGTCATGATCGTCGCCGGATTGGAGTTGACGAGCACGACCCGATAGCCCTCGTCCTTGAGCGACTTGCAAGCCTGCGCACCGGAATAGTCGAACTCACAGGCCTGGCCGATGACGATGGGGCCGGCGCCGATGATGAGCACCGTCTCGATGTCTGTGCGCTTGGGCATCGGGCTGACGGTCCTCAGTTCCTAAGCCGAGCCGGCGTTCATGTGTGCGAGGAGGCTTGCCCCGCGCAATCCGGTGGCCTTCGCGCACCGCATCTGCGCGACGAAACGGTCGAAGAGGTAGCCGCAGTCGCGCGGCCCTGGGCTCGCTTCCGGGTGGCCCTGAAAGCCGAACGCTGGCACGTCGGTTCGGCTCGCCCCTTGCACGGTTCCGTCGAAAAGCGAAACGTGCGTGAGGCTGAGGTGGCTTGGCAGCGAATCCCCATCCACCGCGAAGCCGTGATTCTGGCTCGTGATGATGACCCGACCGTCGGCCAGGTCTTTCACCGGATGGTTGGCGCCGTGGTGGCCGTGGGGCATCTTCATCGTGCGGGCACCGCTTGCGAGCGAGAGCAGTTGGTGGCCGAGGCAGATGCCGAAGATGGGGATGCCGGTACCGAGGAGCTCATCGATCGCGGCGATGGCATAGTCGCAGGGGTCTGGATCGCCGGGGCCGTTGGAAAGGAACACGCCGTCGGGCGCGAGGGCGAGAATCTCCTCCGACGTGGTGCGTGCGGGAACCACCGTCACGCGGCAGCCGCGCTCGACCAACATGCGCAGGATGTTGCGCTTGACGCCGAAATCGCAG
>VXSY01000183.1 GCA_009837725.1 Gammaproteobacteria bacterium
TTCGCTACCCTGCAGCAGGCTGCCTGATGTCCGAGATGTCCTGAACCCGTACACAGGCTTGGCGGCTGCTGGCGTTGTCGTTAGGCTGCTTGCGTGGCAACGGTGCTTTGCATTGGGGGCGTTGGTGGATTTCGACGAAGCGGCGTTTGCGGTTGCGTTTGATCAAGCGGTGGGGCGGTGTGCCGAGCTCTCGCGGGCGGATGCGGCGCACTTCGTCGAGCGAGGCTATGTGGTGGTTCGTGGCGCCTTCTCGAAGGACATCGCCGCCGCTGTGCGTGAGCAGGCTTGGTCGGAGATCGAGGGGCAGCACAGTGTGGATCGGCACGATCCCTCGACCTGGAATCGCAGCTTCGGCTTTGGTGGGCACGTGGGCTATGTCCGCACGCAGGGAAGCGAGCGGCGCTACACGCTGCGCACCGACGCTCCGCGTGCGTTCGCCGCACAAGCGGACGTGGTGGGCGGCCCAGAGCGGCTGCCGGGGCGGGGCGAGAGCTTGGCTTGGCGCGACTCCGCCATAGGCAATCTGGCGGGGCCGGAGGGGCCGGCCTGGCAGCCGCCGTCGCCGCAGCAGCGCGGGTGGCACAAGGACGGCTGGCACTTCCGGCATTTCCTGAATTCGCCAGAGCAGGGGCTGCTGACGGTGCCGATCTTCTCGGACATCCTGCCGAAGAGCGGCGGCACCTTCGTCGCCTGCGACTCCATTGCGCCCGTGGCGCGGCTATTGGCTTCGCTGCCGGAGGGGCTGCACCCGGACAGCGTGCAGGGAGCCGGATTCCTGATTCCGGGGCTGATCGAGCAATGCTCGGACTTCGTCGAACTCACCGGCGAAGCCGGCGACATGGTGCTGCTGCACCCCTACATGATGCATCGGGTGAGCGCGAACCCCACCCGGCGGCCACGCTTCATCGCCAACGCGGCGCTGGTTCTCGCCGAACCCATGCACTTCGACCGGCCGGGAGGCGGGTACTCGCTCGCGGAGCTCGTGGTGCTGCGGGCGCTGGGGCGCAATCGACTGGACTACCAGCCCACCCGACGGCGCCTGGCCGTGAAGCCGGGGCCGTTTCGCGACGCGGATGAGGCGGCGCGCGAGCGGCGGGCGCTGCGCACACAAATGCGCTCGCTGGCGGAACGGGGGATCGTCACCCCGGCGTGGGCGGCAGAGCAGGGGTACGACTCAAACCGCGCCCAGGCGGGCGCGCCCTAACGAACTGCTTTCTACGGCTGAGGCTCCTCGCGCACGAACATGACGGGCCTTCGGAGTTCCCACCCCGCCGAGGACGCCGAATCGCTGACGCGGAAGGAACATGGCAGCGTTACCCGCCACCCGCACAGGGGCCCATCTCGCGGGGAGGAGACTGGTGGCGCCTTCTGGCCCTTGGTTGCTTCGCCTTCGGCTCGAGGAGCGTGACGGGCCCTCGCTCCGAATGGCGTGTGGGACCGCGCCATCCGCGCCGCCAAACCCCTCGCTAGCGCTCGGGGTCTGGCCCCAGCCCCCACCTAGCCAAGAGCCTTGCGACGCAGAACGTCATTTCGTGACCTTCTGCGACGCAAGGCTCTTGGCCGGCACGTTGGTGTGGACTCGGCTTCGAGGAACTTCCTCATCAGTTTTTAACGTGTTACATGATTTGCTCCATACGACGGAAGGCAGAGTGCTTTCCCCCCGAAGGCCCCCACGGCCACGTCCAACAGGCTCCAGGCTAGCTATAGCTAGGGGGCAGGACAATCTCCGGTGACGATCCAAAGCGGATCGGCGTTCTCGGGTGAACGATCGAGTGCGTTGACCTCCACGAAGCCAGCGCGGTGCAGATAGCTCCCCACGAGGCGAATGCGGTCGCTCGGCGGCAGCGCGCGGAAGGCGAGGATCGCCTTGGTGGGGAAGCAGCGGTGCGACATCGCCACGGCAACCCTGCCGCCCGGAGCAAGCACACGCCGCAAGTCGGTGAAGACCTCGATGGGCCGCACCAGATACTGCACCGACACGGCGACGACGGCGCGATCGAAGGAATCGTCGGCAAAGGGGAGCACCGGCTCCTCGTTCAAGTCGTGCACGATGCGATCGGTGAGCCGAGGGTTGGCGGCGAGCTCCTCTTCATTCATGCCGAGCCCGGCAACGCGCCCATACTCCTCCTCCGGCAGGTGCGACACCCACGACGACATGAGGTCCAGCACCCGAGAGAGCGGCGGCAGGAATTCTGCATAGAAGCCCGTGAGCGCGGCAATGGTGGCGTCGTCGATGTGCGTCACCAGCCGAGCCTGGCGGTAGAACCCGGCATCGGCCGACTCATCCTCGCGCGCAAAGAACCGCTCCGGGAACCCCTCCATCGCCATAGAATCCTGCGCCGCCCGCCACCAATGCATGATTCTCGCACGCACCAAGCCGCCGCTGCGGGCGTGTCATGCGCCGACACCGCCCGCGTGCGCGTCGCGCACGGCGGTGGCGACGGACGATTTGCCGGTGCTACATTGCGCGCTGATGCGAAATCGCAAGGGGTAGCGGGCAGGTGAGCGAAGGTTCGGGCTTCTCGCAGGCGACGATCGACTATCTCGTCGATCTCGAAGCGAACAACAATCGTGAGTGGTTTCAGGACAATCGGTCGCGCTACGACGAGTGCGTTCTCGCCCCGGCGTTCGGGTTCATTTCCGAAATGGGCGAGCGTCTTCCCGGCATCTCCAAGCACCTGACGGCGATTCCGAAACGAAGCGGCGGTTCCCTCATGCGCGTGTATCGCGACACCCGATTCTCCCGCGACAAGACGCCCTACAAGACCAACATCGGCATTCAGTTCCGGCACGAACAAGGCAAGGATGTGCATGCGCCTGGGCTCTACTTCCACCTCGACCGCAACGAGTGCTTCCTCGGCGTCGGGATGTGGCATCCGGAACGCGAGGCACTCGCGGCGATTCGGCAGGCCATCGTGGACGAGCCTGAGGCTTGGTGCCGAGTGCGCGATGGGCGGGCGTTTCGGGCGGTTTTCGATTTCGGCGGCAGCGCCCTGAAGCGGCCGCCACGCGGCTTCCCGGCGGAGCATCCGTGCATCGAGGACCTCAAGCGCAAGGACTTCATCGGCGTTGCCAGCATGGCGCCGACGGTAGCGACGAGTGCCAACCTTGCCGAGGAGATGGCGCGGATGTTTCGCGCGGGGAAGGGGCTGATGGGGTTTCTTTGCAGCGCCTTGAGGTTGCCCTTCTAAGGGCTCGTGCCTACTCCTTGAACTGCGCCACCATGCCCATGATGGATGCCTTGGCATCGCCGAAGAGCATGCGGGTGTTGTCGCCGAAAAACAGGGGGTTGTCCACTCCGGCGAAGCCCGATGCCATCGAGCGCTTGAGCACGAACACGGTGCGGGCGTGGTCCACGTTGATGATGGGCATGCCGTAGATGGGGCTGCCCTCATCCTGCCGGGCGGCGGGATTCACCACGTCGTTCGCGCCGATCACCACCGCCACGTCCACCGATTCCATGCGCCGGTTGATGTCCTCCATCTCGACGAGCTGATCGTAGGGCACGCTCGCCTCGGCCAAGAGCACGTTCATGTGGCCGGGCATTCTTCCCGCCACCGGATGGATGGCGAAGGTCACCTCGCAGCCGTTGCCCTCGAGCAGTTCGCCGAGTTCATGCACCGCGTGCTGCGCCTGCGCCACGGCCATGCCGTAGCCGGGCACGAAGGTCACCGAGGATGCGGCTTCGAGAATGAGATAGGCATCCTCGGCGTTGATGGGCTTCACCTCGCCCTCCACCTTGGACGCCGTCGCCACCGCGCCGAAGCCGCTGAACAGCACGTTGGCGAGGGAACGGTTCATGGCCTTGCACATGATGTTGGTGAGGATGATGCCGGCCGCGCCCACCAGCGATCCCGAAACGATGAGGATGTTGTTGTTGATGGCGAATCCGGCGGCGCAGGCGGCGAGCCCCGAATAGCTGTTGAGCAGCGAGATCACCACCGGCATGTCGGCGCCGCCGATGGGCAGCACCGCCATCACGCCGAGCAAGAGCGCGAGCCCCAGGATCACGAAGAACACCGGCGAATCCGGTGCCGGCTGCATCACGAACAGCACCCCGGCTGCCAAGAGCCCAACGAGGATCAAGGCATTGACGAACCTCTGCGCGCCGAACACCACGGCGCGACTGCCGAGCACCTCCGAGAGCTTGCCCCAGGCGAGGATGCTGCCGGACAGGGTCACCCCGCCGATCAGCACCGACAGCGTCACGGTGATGGCGGTGAAGGTGGAACCGTCGCCATACAGCGCCGCCCAGCCCACCAGCAGGCTGGCCGCGCCGCCGGTGCCGTTGAAGAGCGCCACCATCTCCGGCATCGAAGTCATCGCCACCAGCCGCGCCGCCAAGGCACCGATCACGGCGCCCACCAGCATCGCGACGGCAATCCAGTGCCATTCGAGAATGCCCTTCGAGAGCAGCGTCACCACCACCGCGATCAACATGCCGGCGGCGGAGAGTGCGTTGCCGCGCCGCGCCGTGGCCGGCGAACCCAGCATCTTCAGGCCGAAGACGAAAAGCGCCGCGGCGACGATGTAGGCGAGATTGACCGCTACGTTGTCGATCATGGCCGTCGTCGCCGGCACCGAGCGCCACAAGAACCGTTGCCTTCGGACAACGCTTCTTGCCCCAGCCCCAGCCGGAGGCGCGAGCGAATAGGAGCCCAGAGGCGCGCCCGCAAGGGCGCTCTAGCCGCGGGATGTCTTGCGCCCATCTGCCTTAGTCGCCCTTCTTCTTGAACATGCCGAGCATCCGGTCCGTCACCAAGTAGCCACCGACCACGTTGACGGTGGCAAACGTCACGGCCACGGCACCCAGGATCGGGGCGAGGCCCGGCATCTTCGAGCCAGCGGCCAAGAGGGCGCCGACGATGGCGATGCCGGAGATGGCATTGGCGCCGGACATGAGCGGCGTGTGCAGCGTCGCCGGCACCTTGGAGATCAGCTCGAAGCCGAGAAAGATGGCCAGCATCAGGATGAAGGCGAGATAGACCGGTGCGAGTTCCATGAGCCGATCAGCCGAGGCCCAGGACGGTTTCGTTGACGACCTTGCCGGCGCGGGTGAGCACGCAGCCGCGCACGATGTCGTCGTCTGGGTCCAAGTCGAGAGAGCCGGCGTCGGCGTCCCAGAACTCGTCCAGAAAGTGCGCGAGATTGGCGGAGTACATTTCGCTCGCGTTGCGCGCCACCTCGGAAGGCAGATTGCCGCGGCCGATCACCTTGACGCCGCCGATGTCCACCGTCTCGTTCAGCACCGAGCCTTCGACGTTGCCGCCGGACTCCACCGCCATGTCCACCACCACGCTGCCCGGGTGCATCGCCTCCACCATGTCGCGGCTGACGATGCGGGGCGCCGGGCGTCCGAACACCTGCGCCGTGGTGATGACCACATCGGACTGGGCGATGATCTTCTTCATGCCCTCGCGCTGCATGGCGAGTTGCTCGTCGGTCAGCTCCCGGGCGTAGCCAGCTTCGGTTTCGCCCACGTCGCCAATGTCGATGTTGACGAAGCGGGCGCCCAGCGACTGCACCTGTTCGGCCACCGCCGGCCGCGTGTCGAAGGCTTCGACCCTGGCGCCGAGACGCTTGGCGGTGGCGATGGCCTGCAGGCCGGCGACCCCGGCGCCGATGACGAACACCCGCGCCGGCGCAATGGTGCCGGCCGGCGTCATCATCATCGGGAAGATCTTCGGGCAGTGGGAGGCGGCTTCGATCACCGTGACATAGCCGGCCAGATTCGCCTGCGAGGAGAGGGCGTCCATCTTCTGCGCCCGGGTCGTGCGGGGAACCATCTCCACCGCGACGGTGGTGACGCCCCGCTCGGCGAGTGACTGCACGAGTTGGCGCTCGTTGAAGGGGTCGAGAAAGCTCACGTGAACCGTGCCGTCCGACAAGAGGCCCACGTCGTCGTCCGTGGGCTTGCGCACCCGCAGCACGATTTGGGAAGAGACGATGGCGGAGGCGATGTCGTGCACCACGTCGGCGCCGGCGGCTTCGTACTCGGCGTCTGGCAGTCCGGAAGCGACGCCAACGCCGGCCTCAACCATGATGTCGAAGCCGAGTCCGGCCAGCTTTTTCACGCCTTGCGGCACCAGCGCCGCGCGCAACTCACCGGGCCAGGTTTCTTTGGGCACCGCGATGCGCATGGCGAAGTGAACCCGATAAAGCTGATGTGGTACGGAACTGGTGGATGGTCAAGCAGCAAGCCGAGACCGCCGCGTAGCTTAATCCAAAGCGCCCCGCGATAACAGGCAAAGTGGCGGAAAGTGGGCGAAAAGCGGCGAACCGTCTGGGGCGAACGTGGTGCCTGCAGAGCGGAGTGTGGAGCCCGGCGGGCCTTCGGCGGGAGGCGCCCCGGAGCCGGCCCGGCACCTCGGATGCGCGCCCCTGCGGGCGCCCCCAAGCCCAGCCCGCGATGGGTGTCTCATTTGACCTTCCTGGAGGGAGGGAGGTGGGGGCTGGGGCCAGACCTCGAGCGTTAGCGAGGGGTTTGGCGGCGCCCGCCCTCCATCGCGCCCGCAAGGGCGCGCATCATGGTGTGTAGCTGAGGTTCTGCGCGCCCGGCGGCACGACACCGGGCGGAACCCCCCTCCAAGAGGGACAACGCGCCAGGCGGGCGCTTGCGGTATGTTCCGCCGCCTATGAGTCCGGTGGCGGTCGAGGGTGAGCGTCGAGACGGCCCAGGTTCGGGCAGAGCGGATTGCCGAGGGGCTGTATCCGCATCAGGTGGAGGGGGTGGCGTTCCTCTTGGGACGGCGTCGCTCCATCCTTGCCGACGACATGGGTCTCGGCAAGACGCGGCAGTCGGTGCTGGCGATGGTGGAGGCGGCGCCGGCGGGGCCGTATCTGGTGGTCTGTCCGGCGTCGGTGAAGCACAACTGGGCGCGTGAGATTGCGCTTGCGCTGGGCGAGGTTCCGACCCACGTGATCGGCGCTGAACGCTGCCCTGGGCCGGATTGGCGCGGTTGGGTGATCGTCAACTACGATCTGTTGCAGCGCGAGATCGAAGCGCTGAAGAAAGTGCCTTTCGCCGGGTTTGTCTTCGACGAGGCGCATTACCTGAAGAATCACCGCGCCCGGCGCAGCGTCTTGGCGCGACAGTTGCTGCCGGACGAGGCGCCCCCTGCTAGCGTGAGCGGGCGCCCGTGGGTAGAGGACGGCCAGGAAAGCGACCCGACGGTGCATGTGCTCACCGGCACGCCGCTCACCAACCGACCGAGGGACCTGTTCCCGCTGCTGCAACTGGTGCGCCACTCCTTGGGGCGCAGCTTCCTCGCCTTCGCCAAGCGCTATTGCGATGCGACCCGCAACGACTATGGCCATTGGCTCACGGCCGGCGCGAGCAATGTGGAGGAACTGTCGCTGCAACTGCAGGGGATCATGCTGCGGCGACGCAAGGAGGAGGTGCTGGACCTGCCGCCGAAGCTGCGCACCTGGATCGACGTGGAGGTTCCGGACGAGGTGCGCGACCGGCTCAATGCCGTGCTTGCGGATTTCCTCGACGACAGCCGCCGAACGGCGCGGGGAGGCCGCGCCGGCATCGCCATGTTTGCTGGTGCGCGGCGGCGACTGGCGGAGGCGAAGGTGGCGCAAACCCTCGACTTCGTGCGCGGAGCGGTGGAGCAGGGGGAGAAGGTGGTGCTGTTCTCCTGCTTCACCCACGCGACCCGTCGCTTCGAGCGGGCGCTTGGCGAGATGGCGGTTGCGGTGACGGGGGAAGTGGCCACGCACCGACGCCCTGCGCTGATCGACCGGTTCGAGAACGACGACTCGGTGCGGGTGTTCATCGGCCAGATTCATGCCGCCGGCGTCGGCATCAATCTCACGTCGGCGCGGGTGGTGGTGTTCAACGATCTCGATTGGGTGCCGGCCAATCACTGGCAGGCGGAGGATCGGGCGCACCGCATCGGCCAGGACCGCACGGTGCACGTGACCTACATGGTGGGCGCCGGCACGCTGGAGGAGTTCGTGCGCTCGGTGCTGGAGGCGAAATCGGCGCTCATCGACGACATCGTCGAGGCAGGGGCGCTGGCCGAAAAGGTGGGCGCGGAGGCACCGGATGACATGCTGGCGGAGCTCAAGCGCATGGTGGGGCACTTGGGCGCGCAGGCGGAGGCGGCGCACGGGTTGCCGGGGGAGGGCATGGAGGCGCTGCTGCGGCAGGCGAGCCGCGAATACCTTGAGCGACATGGGCCGCGTTTGGGCGATGCGCGGCGGCGTGCCTTGAAGCCGGTGTCCGAGGATGCCATCCGGGCACTGGCCGCGGTGCTGGCGGGGCCGGGGCGGGAGGTGTACACCGTGGCGAGCTCCTCCGGCGGGCGACGCTATCGGCTGGAGGTGGAAGGCGCGGACGTGACCTGCGACTGCAACGGCTTCCACTACCGCGGCATGTGCCGCCATGCCCGAGCGCTGAAGGAGGCGCTGGCGAACGGGAAGGACGTGCCGGTGGGGTTTGAACGCGCCTAGACGAGCCCCTTTTTCCCAAGGCACAGTTCGCGCAAGACCCCATCAGAGAATCCCTGGATGACGAGCTTGGCGCAATGGCCCGCCGTAGAATGGCGCACCCACGAACGAGGAGGTGAATGGTGAGCCAATCGACTGTGCGCGAGGACTGGCACGAGGCGCATGTGGCGAGCGAGTATCGGAGCGTAGCGCGCAACTTTTCCGCCGAGAGCGAGAACCGCATCCACGATCTGGACGTGGCACAGAAGTTCGGCTTCGAGGGCGGGCTGGTGCCCGGCGCGGCGGTGTTCGGCCACATGACGCATCCCCTCATCGAGGCGATGGGGGAAGATTGGGCCACGGGCCATCGCGGCGAGGTGCGCTTCCTGAAGCCGGCCTACGACGGCGACGAACTCCTCGTCCGGCACATGGTCGCTGGCGACGACCACCTCGTGCGCTGCTTCGCCCGCGGCGAGACGCTGCTTGCGGAACTCAGAACCGGCCCGTGGCACGAACCGCACGAGGCGACACCGGATGCAGGCCGAGGCGAAAGCTCAGAACGACGGGAGATCCGCTGGGACAACATCCACGTGGGCGAGCCGTTCGGGGCCTTCGAGTGGCAGCCGAGCGTCGTCGAAAACGCGGAGTTCGCCGCCCAAGTGGCTGACGAACTCGACATCTACGCCAAGGGCCTCGTGCATCCGCATGGCTGGCTCAACATCGCCAACCGCGCCCTCACCCGCCGCTATCTGCTTCCCGCATGGATGCACGTCGGCTCGGACTTCCGCCTGCACCAACCCATCCGCGTCGGCGACAGCGTGGATGTGCGCGCGGTTCCCTCCAACAAATGGCGTCGCAAGGGGCACGAGTTCCTCGACCTAACCTTGGCGTTCGTCGTCGCCGGCACCGTGGCCATGGAGATTCGCCACACCGCCATCTTCAAGATCGCCGCCAGAGACTGATTCCGGCGAACTCCTCGCGCGCGCGCAAAGACGGACCCTTGCGTGGAGCAAACTGCGCAACACGTTGACAAGCCAAGGATGTGCCTCGAGTCCGAGTCCACACCAACGTGCCGGCCGGATGGCGCGATCCCGTACGCCACTCGAAGCGAGGGCCTTGCACGCTCTTCCCGCCGAAGGCGAAGAAACCAAGAGCCCGAAGGGTGCAACCAGCTCTCACCCCGCGAGACGGGCCGGTCAGCCGGCGCTGGGCCCTTCGTTGCCGATGGCGCCGCGGTCGCGCAGCGAGGCGATTTCCTCCGCCGTGAGGCCGAGGTCCTCCTCTAGGACGTTGTCCGTATGCTGCCCCAAGAGCGGCGCCGGTTCGATTTCCACGCTGCTCGCCGACATGCGCGCGGGCCAGCCGAGGAGACGAATGTCGCCGTGTTCGGGGTGGGCGAGGTCGTGGATGAAGTCGCGTTCGTTGAGGTGTGGGTCGTCGAATAGGTCGCTGGTTTCGTAGATCTGGCTTGCGCAAACCCCCGCTTCCGCGAGTTCGGTCATGGCCTCCTTCTTGGTTTTGGTGCGGGTCCAGGCGGCGATCTCCGCCGTCAGTTCGGCGCCGTTCTGCTGCCTCGCGGCGGCGCTCGCGAAGCGTTCGTCTTCGAGCAGGTCCGGCTTGCCGATGGTGCGGCAGACCGCGGCCCACATGCGCGGGTTCACCGCCATGACGAACACATAGTCGTTCGCCCCGCCGGGAGCGCAGGGATAGAGCGAGACGAACGGGTTGCTGCCATTGCCCATGCGCGGCGTGGCCCGCTTGCCATAGCCGGTGTGCGAGATGGCGGTGCGCATGTAGTACGTCATCGCCTCCTGCATGGCGAGTTCGATGAACTGGCCCTTGCCGGTACGCTGCTTCTGTGCCCAGGCGGCGGTGACGGCGAGGGCGGCCTGCATGCCGGTGCCGGCGTCGCCCATGGTGGGGCCGGGACGCATGGGCGGACCGTCGGGATTGCCGGTGATGGAGAAGGCGCCGGCCGCGGCCTGCGCCACCATGTCCATGCACTTGTAGTGCGAGTAGGGGCCGCTGGTGCCAAAGCCCTTGATGCGCAGATAGATGATCTCCGGGTTGCGCTCGCGCATCACGTCGTAGCCGATGTCGAGCTTCTCGACGACGCCGGGGCCGTAGTTCTCGATGAAGACATCGTACTTCGGCGCCATCGACAGCAGCAGCTCCCGACCTTCGGGCGTGCCGAGATTGAGCGTGACACTGCGCTTGTTCGAGTTCCAGACGATGAAGTACTCCCGGTCGATGTTGTTGCCAGCGGCGCGGCCGCGCCCCGGATCGCCGATGCCGGGCTGCTCCACCTTCACCACGTCGGCGCCGAGCCAGGCGAGGCTTTGCGTGCAGGATGTGCCCGCCTCGTATTGCGTCATGTCGAGAATCCGCATTCCGTCGAGCGCCGCCATCGATTCCCTGCCTCAAGGTTGGTGCGCGAACGCTACCACGGAAGCGCAGCTTGGCCAGTGGCGGCGCTTGTAGCGCCTTTCGCGCTTGCATCCGAAGCGTCGCATCGGACAGACTGCCTGCCTTGGGCCGATGCAACCACGGAGGAAGGCGTGTTCTACGAACTCAGGCGATACAAGGTGCTCGAAGGCAAGATGGACGAGTGGGTGGCGTACATGGAGGACGTCATCATCCCCTTCCAAGTCGGGAAGGGAATGGTGATCACCGGCAGCTTTCGCGGCGAAGAAGACGACACCACCTATGTCTGGATGCGCCGCTTCGCCTCGGAGGCAGAGCGTGAGGAGCTGTACGAAAAGGTGTACCAGAGCGAGACGTGGGAGAAGGACATCGCCCCTCGCGTCGGCGAGCTCCTGGATCGCTCCGGCATCGACGTGACCCGCATCGTGCCAACGCCACGCTCCGTGGCGCACTAGGAGGCTGCGCGAGGAGCCTGTCGGAACATAGCCCGGGCTCTGGAGGGCGGGACGCCCTCCCTCCGGGTTCCCCCGGTCCCCCTTTCGTGTTCTGGCGCCAGCCGTAGCTGCGAGCGAACCCGAGCACGAAGGCCAACGGTTCGCACCAGCGAACTGCTGATGCGCCCTTCAGGGCGCCCCAGAAGCGTGTCGGGCCTTCGGAGGGAGGGCGTCCCGCCCTCCAAGCGTGCCGAAGGCGCGCACGCAGCGGAGCCGGCCGAGGCCGCCGCAACATGCTTCCGGACAATGCCAACACGGCGCCAGTCTGCTGGTGCCGCCATATGCCTCGTAAGGACCCCTACGTGCCCGTGTACACCGGCGTTCTTCGCTCGCGGAAGGCGGCGATGGATTCCTTGCGGTCGTTCACGGCCTTGTTGCCGAATGTGAGGCTGGTGTATTCGAAGCGCAGCGCATCTTCGAGGTCGCATTCGGTGTTGTGCTGCAGCACGCGCTTGGACATGCGCAGCGCCAGCGGCGGCCAGGCGGCCATCTGTTCGCCCACCTCCACGGCGGTTTCGAGCAGGGTGTCGGCATCCACCAGGCGGTCCAAGAGGCCGATCCGATAGGCCTCCTCGGCATCCACCATGCGGCTCGTGTAGATGAGGTCGGCGGCGCGAGAGTAGCCGACGATGCGCGGCAGGAAGAAGCTCATGCCGGAGTCTGGCGACAGGTTGCGTTCGATGAAGACGGTCTTGAAGCGGCTGAGTTCGCTGCCGACCCGCACGTCGCAAGCGAGGGCCAAGCTCATGCCGGCACCGGCCGCGACGCCGTTCACTGCCGCGATCACGGGTTTGTTTAGGCGATAGACGGAGATCGCCTGCCGACCCACCCAGCCGAGATCGTCGAGCAGGTCGTCCTGCGTCGGCGGCGGCGGCTGCGGTGCCGGCGTCGTCAGATCGGCACCGGAGCAGAACCCCCGTCCGGCACCGGTTACGACCACGGCACGGATGGCGTCGTCGGACTGGACGCTGGCAAAGGTCTCGAGCATCGCGTCACGCAAATCGGCCGAGAGGGCATTCAGCTTCTCTGGCCGGCAGAGCGTCACGATGGCCGTGCTGCCGGTCTTTTTGAGTTCGATCACGGATTGCGTCATGTGGGGTTCCTCTCAAACTGGCCGCGTAGGTCGGGATGCAATGGACGCCAAAGGGTATGCTGTTGGCGCGCGTCGAAACAAGCGCGAAGGAGGAAGCCGCGTGAAGATCGTGCCGATGCAAGGGGGCTGTGGCGCCGAGGTACAGGGTGCCGACCTCAACACGCTCACGGACGCCGACGTGGCGGCCATCCGGGCCGCGCAAGGCGAACACGGCGTGGTCTTCTTCCACGACCAGGACATGACCCCGGCGCAGCAGCTCAAGGTGGCGCGGCGCTTTGGCGACGTGAACGTCAATCGCTTCTTCACGCCGGTGCCGGAGCAGCCGGAGGTGGCGCTGGTGCTCAAGGAGCCGCGCCACGAGACCAACATCGGCGGCGGCTGGCACACCGATCATTCCTACGACGCCATCCCGGCCTTGGGCTCCATGCTGCACGCCAAGGAAGTGCCCACGAACGGCGGCGACACGCTCTTCGCCAGCATGTATCTCGCCGCCGAGGCGCTGTCGGACGGCCTGCGCAAGACCCTCATGGGCATGTCGGCGGTGCATTCGAGCCGCCACGTGTTCGGCTCCGAGGGCTTTTACTCGCGCATGGAGGACGACCGCTACCACAACCCGGAACTCGCAACCCAAGATGCGGTGCATCCGGTGATCGTGCGCCATCCCGTATCGGGCCGCGCCGCGCTCTACGTCAATCCTGGCTTCACGATCCGCTTCGACGGCTGGACGGCGGAGGAGTCGCGGCCGCTGCTCGCGTATCTGTACGAGCTAGGCGCACGCGAGGAGCACGTTTGCCGCTTCCGTTGGCACGAGGGCAGCGTCGCCTTCTGGGACAACCGCGCCACCTGGCACCACGCTCTCAACGACTACCCGGGCGAGCGCCGCCTGATGCACCGGGTGACGATTGAAGGCGAACCGCTGCCAGCCTACGCCGCCTGACTCGGCGATCATCCAAACAGGGCCCGTCTCGCGGGAAGGAGGCTGGTTGCACCTGCCGGCCGTGGTTGCTTCGCCTTCGGCGCGAGGAGCGTGATGGGCCCTCTCTGGCGAGGGGAAGCCCCTCGCGCTCCCCAAGCTGAAGGCTATGCGGTCAGGCGCCGGTGTTGCCGGCCAGTTCGTGCACCACCATCCAGTTGATGCCGAAGCGGTCGCTGCACATGCCGAAGTAGGCGCCCCAGAAGGTCACGTCCATGGGCATGGTCACGGCGCCGCCGGCGGACAGCCGCGCCAGCAACTGGTCCGCATGCTCGCGGCTCTCGGCCTCGACGGAAAGCGAGAAGTTGTTGCCCACGGCCAGTGGCGGCGCTTCCGGCGCGTTGTCGCTGCCCATGAGCACACCGTTGCCGATGGGCAGCGAGACGTGCATCACGGCGTCCTTGAGTTCCTCCGGCACGCCCACCTCGTCCGGGCTCTCGCCGAACGTGGAGAGCATCTCGAACTCGCCGCCGAAAACGTCGCGGTAGAACTCGAACGCTTCCCGGCAGTTGCCGTCAAAGGTGAGATAGGTGCTGACGGTCATGGTCGTTCCTCGTGCCATTTGTTGGTTCGTGGGCGTATTCTACGCACCGGCAATGTGCTGGGGTTAGGCAATGGAAGAGCGCAGAGGGTTCGGAGGACAGCCAGCGGAGCGGGAGTCGCTCGACATGCTGCATGTGGGCGAGCTTGGCTTCGCCGTGGAGTACCGCCATGTCGGTGAGGAACGGGGCCCGTCGGTGCATGTGTTCGGCGAGGTGGAAGGCAGGGAGGAGGAAATCCTCCGCTTCGACTGCTTCGACCGCACGCCGCACTACCACTACGGCTTCTCGTACATCTCGGAGCCGCAGACCCTGATCGACACCGCTGCCGTGGGCGATCCGCTCGAATGGGCGTGCGAACGCATCGGCACGCGCCTGCCGGCGCTGCTCGAACGCGCCAAGGCGGGGCATCTTGCCGCAGCCTGCGATCCAGACGCCTTGCGGGACGTTGCGGCAGAGCTTCTCGCCAGAGGAAGGGCCCTCGCGGCCTGACCTTGCCGACCTCCACGCGGCCAAGTTCGGAGTTGGGTCG
>VXSY01000286.1 GCA_009837725.1 Gammaproteobacteria bacterium
CTCCCAGCCCATCTGGATCAACCAGGATGCCGTCATCTTGGCGCGCACGCCCTCGCTGTCCGCAAGCACCAGCCGCGCATTGCGCACGGCGACATACTCGTCGGTTGCCTGCACGAGCTGGCCACCGGGCGAATTGCGAAAGCCGGGCAGATGGCCTTCGGCGTATTCGTCGGGCGAGCGCACGTCGAGCAGGTACGTTGTCCGGCCCGGTTCCTGGCGCCATTCGTCGACGGTCGCACGTTCGACGTTCGGAACGCCGAAACGCTCGGCCACGCGCTCGGCCGCCGCCAAGGCCTTCGCGATGCCAACGTCGCCCGGCAAGGGTGCGACGCGGGTCGCCGCGTGCTCCAACTCGAACCCGGCAAGATGCCAGCCCATCGTGCCGTCCTTGAGAGCTGCGACGCGGTTCTCGATCCCGGCGTTGATCAGGCTCTGCGTGCCGATAATCGAGCGCGTTCGGCCCGCACAGTTGACCACGACGAACGTCCCCGGGTCGGGTGCCACGTCGTGGATGCGCAGAGCGAGTTCGGCACCGGGCATGTCGGTCGACGACGGGATGTTCATCCGGTGGTACTCGTCGTACGGTCGCGAGTCGACAACCACCACGTCCCGGCCTTCGTCCAGCATGCTCTTGACCTGGCCAGCCGTGACGCGCGGCGTGCCGTAGGTCTCTTCGACGAACTCGCCGAACGCCTTGCTCGGCACATTGACGCCGGAGAACACCTCGAGGCCGCGAGCGCGCCAACCCGCGAGACCGCCGGCGAGCACCCGCACGTCGGTGTACCCCAACACGCCCAGCCGTTCCCAGGCACGCCGGCCCAGATCGTCGTCCGCGGACTCCGCGACGACCACCACGGGCGTGTCGTTGCGCGGCACGAGGTCGCCGATCACGAGTTCCATGGAGCTGAGCGGCACGCACACGGCGAACAGGAGATGCGCCTCGGCGAACGCGCCCTGCTCACGCACGTCGATCAAGGCCAACTCGGACTCCCCGAGAAGCATGCGCTTCAACGCCGCAGGAGCAATCTCATGCATGGGAACCTCCGCATGGTCGCAACGATCCCGCCCCACATCGTAACCGGGCGTTCCTGACCGCACTGACCTCGTACGCCAGGCTGCGAACGTTGACTGTCCGCGCAGCGACAGCCTCACCGCCCCGCCTGAAGGTAAGGAGGGCCTGAACCTGCGGACGGCCAGTCGCATCAAGGCCGCCAACTGCACCGAAATCGTGCGTCCCGATGGGTGCTTGGTGGCTCGCCTGTCCTTCGGACAGGTTCCCTCCAGCCGCTCGACATAGTGCCCAGCTATGCCTGCGTGTCCTGCGGACACGTTCGCGTGTCCTGCGGACACGTTCGCGCGCCCTACGGCCGCGTTGGAAGTTTTCGCTTGCGCGAAACTTCAAGGCGGAGCCTTCGCCATCTTCCGCCTCGCCGCCCTCGCTACGTGGGCTGGTGAGAGACTCGGGCTAGGCGTTCGTCGGTGATCCAATCGAATCATGTCGCGACCGCACCTCGTCACAGAGAACGGACTACGCGGAACCCTGTATTGAAGTAGCGCCGGTCTGGGCTGTAGGTGTAGCGGGTGGCGGAACGCAGGCTGCGGGGGCGGCTGTACCAGGAGCCGCCGCGGAGAACGCGGGCATGGCAAATGGTTCCGCCTCTTGCTTCCCAGGCGCTGCCGTCATCTGGTGCCCTTTGGTAGGTGTCGTGCCAGCAGTCCTGGGTCCATTCCCAGACGTTGCCGTGCATGTCGTAGAGGCCCCACTCGTTGGCGGGGAAGGAGCGTGTCGGCGCGGGGGAGCGTGTGTCCCACTCGCTGCCGCAGTCGAGGCAGTTGGCGCGATTGGTGCCGATTTCGTCGCCCCAGGCGTAGGCTTGTTCGGAACCGGCGCGGGCCGCGTACTCCCACTCGGCCTCGCTCGGCAGGCGATAGTTGCGCCCGGTTCGGGACGATAGCCAACGCGCATAGCCGCGCGCGTCAGCCCAGTTCACGTTGATGGCTGGGCGCGAGTCGCGGCCCCAGCCGTTGTCGGGCGGGCTGTAGGAGGCGCAGCCGCCGGCAGCGACGCACGCGTCCCATTCGGCAAAGGTCACTTCCGCCACGCCCATCGCGAACGACCTTCTGAGGCGCACTCGATGCACCGGGCGTTCATAGCCGAAGCTGCGAGTGTCCTCCGGCGGCGTGCCCATCTGGAAGGAGCCGGCGGGGACGATCACCATCTCCGGGCAGCTAGCGCAGTCGCGGAACGTCTCGCCTGCACGATTCGCCGCGCCTACGACAACTGCGAGCGCGAGCGCCACCAATGCTGCAATTGCCTGAACCATAGGTTTTGCTTCTCTGCGCCGTGGCCATGCTTGAAAGCGCGCCTATCGGCGCGAGCGAGGGCAGGATGCCCTCGCCCCAAGGGCATCAGGCCGCCGCGCACACCGCTGCGCGACTGGAAATGCCGACGCCCCGACCACCCATGCGAATCGGGTTGCGGTCGTGGCCGTTGGTGCAGTAGCCGATGGAGATGCCGGTGGCGGGGTCGGCCCAGGCGATCTGGCCGCCGGCACCGCCGTGGCCGAACGCCAAGGGCGAGTTGTCGTGGCCGAAGCCGCGGAAGTTGCGGTCCTTGTCGCCCGAAACGACGATGCCGAGGCCACGATTCACGCGCTTCTTAGACAGGGGGTCGAAGAGGTCGCCGCTGCGCACGGTGCGTGCCATTTCGAGGGTCGAGTCTTCCCAGACGCGCCTCCGCCCGACGCTGCCTCCGTGCAGCAAGCCTTGGTAGAAGAGGGCGACCTCGGCGGCGGTCATGATGCCGCCGCCGCCCGGCACGCCGACGGCCTGCACCTCCGGGTAGTTGAACGAAAGGATCACTTCCTCCGTCACTTCCGTCACCGGAGGTTCCGGCAGGCCGAGGCGAGCGTAATCTTCGCTGGTCAAGGGGTCGCCGCAGTGCGTGAGTTGCGCCACGTCCTTGGCGCGTGACGCCGGCAAGCCCACGAACATGTCCGGCAGGCCCAAGGGTTCGGCGATCTCTGCGCGCACGAACTCGGTGAAATCGCGGCCGCTCCGGCGCTCGACGATCTCGGCGATCACCCACATGCTGGACGTGGGGTGGTACTCGAACTTCGAGCCTGGTTCCCAGTTGAGCCGCCAGGTGGCGAAGCGTTGCAGGCGGCGCTCGCGGTCCAGCCAGTCGGTGGGGCGGAACGGCGCGGACGGAAAGCCGGCGCTGTGCAGGAAGAGCTGCTCCACCGTCACGACTTCCTTGCCGTTGGTGGCGAACTCCGGAACGATGTCGCCGGCGAGTTCGTCCACCGAGAGGTCGCCTGACTCGATCAAGAGCCACGCCGCCGCCGAGGTAATGGCCTTGGTGGAGGAGAAGATGCAATAGAGCGAGTCGTTCGTCTCGTTGCCGAACGTCTCGAACAGGCCAAGGCGCCCCTCGCGGGCGACCGCAATCTGCGCCGACGGCAAGAGACCCTCGTCCACCTCCTTGCGCACCCGCTCGCGCAGGCTCTCGAGTGCCTCCGGATCAAGGCCAATGCTTGCCGGATCCGCCAGCCAATCACTCCTCGATGGTTCGCTCACCGCCACCCTCCAACCGTCGCCAACAAAGGACGCGATTGTACGTTCAATGGAACGCCGCAACCCGCCTCGTGGGTGAACCATTAAGAGCCTGCCGAAGACCCTGATAGAGTGCCCTGGTGCAATCCAAATCGAAGGTGAGCGCCGTGGAGTTCGTCTCTCGTCCTCTTCCGGGGAACTTTGGCACCGAGATACTCGATCTCGACACCGCCGGGGTCAGCGATGCCGGCGTGCGCGAACTCCTGCTCACGCTCTACCGCAGCCGTTTCGTCGTCCTGCGCACCGAAGGGCTTACCGACGACGCTTACGTCGCCTTCGCCGAGCGCCTGGGGGAGCCCATTCACCTGACCAAGAACCCCGGTGACCCCGAGCATCCAGAAATCGTCCGCATCACCAACATCGGCATCGACACCAAGAGCGAACCGAAGGGTGCGGCGCATTGGCACACGGATCAGTCCTTCCGCAATCAAGTGGCCTCGGTGACGATGCTGTACTCCGTGCAGGCGCCCGACATCGGCGGCGCAACCCGCTTCTGCGACATGGCCGCGGCCTACGCCGCCCTGCCGAAGGCGATGCAGCGCCGCATCGAAGGCCTGACAGTGCTGCACCGTCACGGCCGTTCCGTGGTGGCGCGCCCCGGCGACCACGTCCCGCTCCCGCTGAAGTGGCTGCACCCCCAGGAAACCGTCCAGCATCCGCTGGTGCGCCGCCACCCCATCACTGGCCAGAAGACCCTCTACGCCATCACCGGCACCAGCCAAGCCATCGTCGGCATGGAGCAACAAGCGGCAGAGGAGTTACTCGAAGAGCTCTGCCAGCACGCCCTGCAGGAGCGGTTCCTTGCCGCCCACACCCACCGCCGCCACGACCTCCTCATGTGGGACAACCCCACCACCATGCATAGCGCCACCCCCATAGGCGCGGCCACGGGCGACCACGACACCCGCCTGATCCACCGCATCAGCCTGCGCGGCCGGCCACCGGTGTTCCAGGACCAAGGCGACGAGCCCACCGGAGGCGCACGGTCGGCAGCAGCATCGGGCGCATAGCCTCGCCGACTTCCAGCCCGGTGCAGCCAAGCGACGCGGAGTCTGCGGCCGACGACGGCACTCCGCGCCGCCTGTTCAACCGTCACTTCCTGCTGCTTTGGCAAGGCCAGACCGTCAGTGGCGTCGGCATTTCGCTGTCGCAGATCGCCACGGTGTACTGGCTGCTGCAGGAGACTGGATCCGCCACCACCATGGGACTGGTGTCCATGGCCGCCGCGCTTCCGGGAGTCATTCTGGGGCCGGTCGGTGGCGCCATCGCCGACCGCTACTCGCGCAAGCGCCTGATCGTCATCGGCGACTGCCTGCTCGGGGTGGCCGCGCTCTGCCTCGGCTTCGCCTTTCTAGCGGTCGATGGCGCGGTGGGCGCGAAGGTGGCGGCACTCGTCGTATCCGGCGTGCTCACCGGCATCGTCAGTTCGTTCTTTCGCCCGGCGGTGATGGCATCGATCCCGAATCTCGTCCCCACCACGCGGCTTTCCACCGCAAATGCCATGAACAGCTTCTCCATGACCGCCAGCATGGGCATCGGCACCGCCATCGGCGGGGTGCTGTTTCGCCTGCTGGGGGCACCGGCGCTGTTCCTTGCCAACGGTGTCACCTATCTCGTCTCGGCGCTCTCGGAGACGTTCATTCGCGTGCCGCAAACCCTGCCGCAGGCGCCGCCGTCGATGCGGGCGCTGTTCTCCGCCTTCGTTTCAGACGTCGCCACGGGTCTCGGCCACGTCTGGAATCGGTCGGGCCTGCGCAACATGGTGCTCGCCTTCGCCGTGCTCAATCTCGTTTCCGCGCCCACCGGCGTGCTGCTGCCAATCCTGCTGGACCAGCATCGCGGGCTTGCGCCAGACTGGTTCGGCTACCTGATGGCGGCAATGGCCGCCGGCAACGTCGCCGGCATGGCCTTCGCCGGCCTTGTTCGCATCGACGGGCCGGCACGCCTCGCCTGGGGCTCGGCGCGCTCTTCACCATGGCCGCCGCAACTTTCCTGATCGGCGTTGCGGAATCACCCTACATCCTGCTGGCAGCCAATGCGATCAACGGGGTCTTCATGGGCGTCATGACGGTGGCCTTCACGACGCTGATGCAGGCGACCACCCCCGACGAAGTGCGAGGCCGGGTGATGAGCGTGATGATGACCGTCATCGGCGGCACCGTGCCGTTGGCGATGGGCCTCGCCGGCGTCCTCGCCGACGCCGTGGACCAGAACGTGCCATTGCTGTTCATGGCCGCCGGCGCGCTAACCGCCTGCGTCGCTGCCGCTGTCGGCTGCAACCGCCCCTTCCGGGAGTTCATCGGCACCCGGCTGCTCGGAGTGTGAAGCCGGTGCCGTTCCGCGTCCGAAAAGGTGGCGCTGTTGGAGGCTGGCGCTTTGTTAGCGTTGTCTGGAACGCGGGTTGGGGTGGCCTTGGCCAGCTCCGCTGCGTGCGCCTTTGGCACGCTTGGAGGGCGGGACGCCCTCCCCCCAGCGAGGCCCTCGCATGGCAGGAGCTGTTGCCTTGGTGTTTGCCGGCGGGCTTCGTTCGCGGAGGGCTCGCTAATGCCTCCTTAGGCAAAGCCGAGCTGGCGCCACGCCTCGTATAGGGCAATGGAGGCCGAGTTGGCGAGGTTGATGCTGCGGGAGTTGGGGCGCATGGGGATGTGGATGCGGTGGGTTGCGGGGAAGGAGGCGAGAATTTCGTCCGGGAGCCCGCTGGACTCGGGGCCGAACAGGAGCACGTCGTCCGCTCTGTAGTCGATGGTGTCGTAGCGCGTCTCGCCTCGGCTGCTGAACGCCAGCGTCCGACGCCCGGCAACGGAGCCCTGGAACGCCGGGAAGTTCGGATGCACAGTCGTGGTGGCGAGGTCGCGATAGTCGAGCCCGGCACGCCTTAGCCGGGTGTCGGTCAACTCGAACCCCAAAGGCTCGATGAGTGCCAGCTCCGCCCCGGTGTTTGCGGCCAGCCGCATCAGCGCCCCGGTGTTGGGCGGAATCTCGGGTTCGTACAGGGCAATGGTCAGCACCGGTTCAGCCTAGCCCGAATCATCCATGAATGCGCGCAGCGAGGGCGACGAAACGCCGCTGTGGCTGGGCGCATGGTCGTCGGGACGCGGAACCCAAACGCCAGAGTCACCTCTCCCACAGCACCGATGGGCCGTCTGCGCGAAGGCCGTCTTTGGTCGTCCGGCTAGGCGCCTTGATTCACTCTGTATTTCAGAGTACGATGCAAGAGAGAGTATTTGGTCTGAGTCCATTTCAGGAGGAGAAAGACGTGACTGACGCAGCTTCAATCAAGGACGACCTCGCCTATGTTCGGGCGGCGGCGGAGGGCGCTCAACCCACGCATGTGCCGGCAATCTACTTGCTCTGGGCCGCAATTTGCGTAGTTGGGTTTCCCCTCGTTGACATCGTCGGGCCCGGTTCCGCTTGGGTCGGCATCTATTGGACCGTCGCAGGTCCACTCGGGGGCCTTCTGACCTGGCGGCTCGCCGTGCAGGCAGGCCGTCGTGCTGGTCAGGCAGATCGCCGTGCGGGAAAGCGTTGGATGGGCCACTTTCTGGCGTTCTTCGGCACGGGGGTGCTCGGCATGGGTCTCATCGCATCAGGTCAACTGACATGGACGGGCGTGAGCTCATTGTGGATTTTGCTTCTCGCATTGACCTACTTCCTGGCCGGGCTGCACTTGGAGCGGCGACTGATGCCTGTCGGCGTCGTTCTGGCAGCGGGTTACCTGTTCACCCTCTATCTGCCGGAATACGGAGCCACCACGACAGGTGTAACGGTCGCCGCCACGCTGGCGGCACAGGCATGGCTTGGCGCACAGGCGGCTCAGCGTGCAGCGGACTGACCCGGACATCGACGGCATGGACGAGCTGCGCGCACTACGGGGACTGCTCGAACACCGCGTTCGGCTCGCGATTTGTGTGCTGCTGTCCGCGCACGATTCGATGTCCTACAGTCGCCTCAAGAAGGTCTTGGGAGAAACCGACGGCAGTCTGGGCACTCACCTTCGCAAGCTGGAGGACAGCGGGCATCTCGTGGCAGAGAAGAGCTTCCGCGGCCGACGACCCGTGACGTGGTACGAGCTGAGCGACAGGGGCCGATCCAGTCTCAACGAGCACGTCGCAAGTCTGGCGAAACTGATCGATCGACTGGGGTAGGCAAACCTCGGCGCGGTGCCAGTCCCCCGCCCGGTCACACCGCCATTGACAGGCGGTGGCCGCGAAGTGCGGGGCTCGGAAGCTATACGAGGCGACCCATCGCCCGTTCTGTCGTTGGGAGCAGCCACCACACGGGCGGCCCTCGGCGCCGGGTTCGTCAGTCCTTCATTTCGACCTTCCTGCCGGCATGACCCGTGCGTAGATGCCCGTCGCCAAGGCGATGATTGCAAGGACGAGGTGGAAGGTGGCCGGTATCGGAGATGCGAACCATTTGACGTGGGCCGTGGCAGTGAGACCAAGGACCAGCCGGATCGACATTACGCTGAAGTAGATTGCTGCGAGCGCGATCACCGGCGCCGCCATTCGCGGGGACAGGATCGGGCGTCCTGCAGCCATCCGCGCGGACAGGAACGCGATCAGCACGACAATCGCCATTTGGACGGCGAACAGCACGGGGTAAGGCAGATTGCTGCCCTGCCACGCGTCCAGCGGCGGAAGGAACTCCACCGGCGCAAGGACTTGGATGAACTGGCCCGCGACACGGCCCAGGAACCCAACCCCAAGAAGCAAGACGGCAAGAGCGAACCAGCGGTTCACACGTGCTCCAGGAGCGTCAGTTCATCGGGGAAGACGACGAGCCCGAGGCCTGGCTCGCGCGACAGGCCATGGACCTCGAGCTCACCAGCGTCGCCGAAAGTTAGTGAAGGCGACGCCAGATCGCGTTGCAGCAACCATGTCCCGTATGCGCCTTCGGCCGCGACCAAGTTCGCGCCGACAGAGCGCATGACCGGCAAGGCAGCCCGGGCAAGAATGCTGGTTTCCCCGACCTGGCAGCCAACGACCACGGCGATGCCGAGGCTGGCCGCACGTTTCGCCAAATCGATGGATCGCAGGATGCCGCCCATCTTTGACACTCGCAAGTTGACGATCCAGCGTTCCGGGTCCGGCAGCGATTCGAGCTGCTCAACGCGCAGCAGGCTCTCGTCGAGTATGACCCGCATGGACAAAGCCTCGCCCACGGCGCGGAAGCCTTCGAGATCGCCAACGCCGAGCGGTTCCTCGATCGCGAATTGCTGTCCCGGCAGTCCGGCTAGGTGGCGGATGCAGTCGTCCGCCGAGGTCCACAGATTGTTGGCGTCCAGGCGAACGGAATAGGACGGCCCGGCCAAGGCGTTTACCTTTCGCCGGTCCCGGGCCGCCTGTCCAGACAACTTCACCTTGAAGTCGGAAAAGCCGCGCCTGCGGTAGCGGTGGAGCTGCCAGCGATACACTGGGTACGGCGCGTCTCCGAGTACGCCCGTGTACCGGAAGGACCCCTGCAGCCGCGGCAGTCCAATCAGTTCTTCCAAGGATTGGCCGCAAGCGTGTCCGAACAGGTCAAGCGCGGCGATTTCCATGCCGCAAAAGGCGGCGGGGTTGCGGTCGATGGCATCGCGGTGCGCATGGATCCAGGCGCGCAGGCTGTCGAGATCGCGCACGTCCGAGACGAACGAGTCGGCATGGGCGCGGATGAACGCCAATCCACCCGGCACCGTCTCGCCGGTAACGTACTGTCTGGGGCATCCCTCGCCGTAGCCCACGTCGCCGTTCTCGCCGTGCAACGCGACGATCAGGTTCTCGGCCCGGTCGCGACTTGCGGAAGCGTGGCGGAAGACGACCTTGAAGGGCACCGGGAAAGCGTAAACGGACGGTCGGGTGATCTTCATCGTCATTCATGCCGGCCGCGCACGTGCATCGAGGTCGAATGTGCACTCGCCCGCGTACTGGAGGTGCAGGTACTTGAACTGGGCATCGCGTTGCCCCTCGGCCACACGCTGCGCCCGATACGCCTCGCCGGTGCCGCGCGCCAGCCATACGACGCGCATCGGTCTCAGGCGCGCACTGTCGCGCTTGCCTTGGTACTCGATGTTTGCCCGCCCTAGATGCGCCTCGACCGACGCGGCGAGACCGGGGTCGGGCGGGGCTTCCCCTCGCGTCTCCAGGTAGAGCGTGTAGGTGGCGGCCTCGGGGTCCGCCAAGGCGACGAAGAAGCTTGGCTCGATGTCCCGATCCTCCAGTGCCGTACAAACGGCGTCCAACACTTGCGACTCGGACACCTTTTCTCCGGTGATGCTGGTGACGCCCTTCCCCTTCTGCACAAAGGCCAATGTCGGCGTGTCATTGATCCTGCCCGTGACGCGCACGATGTCGTTCATGTCGTATCGGTAGAGGCCGTCGGCGGTCGTTACGATCACGTAGTAGTCCTCGTCCTCCTCGAGTTCGGCAAGGCCGATCGTTTCCGTCGAAGCGCCGGCCTCCCACTGCTCTCGCGGCACGAACTCGAAGATGGTCTGATCGAACGTGGGAAGGCAAGCGTCGCGTTGCGGATCGACGTTGACCGTGCCGTGGACTTCGCTCGCAACGTAGCCCAGTTCAATGACTCCGCAGTCGGCGGGAAGCATGGGCTTGAGCGCCCGGATCGCCACCCCGCAACTGCCTCCCGTCCACGTCACGACGCCGGCAAGATGCGGCCATAGGTCCGCATAGGTCAGCCTGCCGCGGGCCTCCAATGTCGCGCGAAGCTGGGCCGCCCGACCCCGGCGGCGCCCGGGTGTCGCTTCCGAGCGAACCCCTCGGGGCAAGCGACCGTCCGCCACCATGCGCAGAACATCGTCCGGGCGTTGGTTGATGATGTCGAGCAGGCGCACCAGCGTCGAGGAATTCGGCATTGCCACACACGTGACGCGGGATTCGGCGACGCCGAACACTGCCATCGCGAGATACCGCTGCTCATAGTCTTCGACAGCGGACAGCTCCGCCGGCAACACGTAACGTGCACGGAGGATCTTCGGCTGCCTTTCGTACAGCAAGCCCGACGCGGAGCCGAAGGGCGTCCCACCCGGCATGTGGCCCTCCACCGCGGCCCCGGATATGGCAAACACCTTGCCGCCGAACAGCCCTGGCCATCGCGAGAACGCATGGGCGGCGAGCTGCTGGTTCCGCTGGATCCGCGTGAGGCCCGCTGCCGTCACCGGGATGTTCTTCGGCTCTGCGACAGTGCCGCTCGTCCGGTTGTAGTACACGGGACGGTCGGCCGTAAGCCTCGGCTCACCGGTGGACTCCTGCGCGTCGATGTCTTGTCGCAGATCCTCGTAGGTCTGCACCGGAACCGCGCGGCGAAAGTCGGCAAGGTTCTGCACCGCGGCAAGTCCGTGACGCTTGCCGAAGGCGGTGTCCGCACCATTGGCCACTATGCGCTCGAGCACGCTCTGCTGCGTTTCCGCCGGGGATTTGGTGGCGGCCATCCGTCGCGCGAAGCGGCGGCCGTGCCGCGCAGCCAAGCTCGCCCTGGCGAGCAGGTGGCCCATCCGCCGGGACATCAGCGCTTGTCCAGACCCGGCACGAATGGGGTCTTCATCTGCCGAATGAACCCGGTTGGGTAGCTGCGATTGACAAGCCCTAGCCGACCCACACTACGATCGGCAGGCAGGAAACGCGTGCCGAACATGAGGTCCCAGATGATCAGATTGTTGCCGAAGTTGGTGTCGGACTCCCGAGCAAACTCGGAGTGATGCCAGCGGTGCAGCTCAGGCCCGCTGACGATGTAGTTGAGGGGTCCCAAGCGCAGGTCGCAGTTCGAGTGCTGGAAGAACCCGTTGATCGCGTAGAAGACGAAATAGGCGGCAAGCACCTCCGCCGATACCCCCAAGAGGGCGAAGGGGAGGGTGTCTCTACGGCGAACTGGATGGCTTTCTCGATGGGATGGAAGCGGCCCACGTTGAACCAGTAGAGGCGGTGCGGCGAATGATGTACTGCGTGAAATCGCCACATGATCTCGTATTTGTGGAATGCGCGGTGCAGCCAGTAACGAAAAAAGTCGGCGGCGGCCACCATCAACACTGCCTGGGCAAACACCGGCCAATCGTGAGGCCACAAATGCGACACCGTGAAACCGCCGTCACGCATCTGTTCTGCCAGGAAGATCACCAAGGTGATGGACAGGAGATAGGGCAACGCCACCTGGACGACGAGCATGAAGAGCAGGTCGGCTCTGACCTCGCGCAAGTCTGGCCGCCAACTCGTCCGGTACGGCCACCGCAACTCGTGCAGGGTCATGAGCGCGGCGCCAGCGAGCACCGCTACGTATGCGGCAGCGGTGACATGCACCGCTTGGGTAGCCAGAGCGACGTACACACCGAAGCCGCAGGCGACCACCGCCGGGTATGATCCGACGACGATGACTCTGGCGACGAGGGTGGAACTGCCCATGTACATCCCTCCCATACCTGCGAACTCGCAAGGGGGACGGCGCTGTGTTGGAGGTCGCGGAGAAGAATAGCGCGACGGCCATGCCGCCGTGTAGTCCATGCACCACTTCGTTCCGGCCCTTTCTTGGGCAGCTTGCACCTCCGTGGAAGGGGCCCGCCTCTCGGTGGGCCACGTTGGATGCGCACCTTGACAGCATCCAGGCGATCCATGATCTTGCGGCCCCACTGAAAGGGAGGTGATCCATGCTGCAGCCGCGAGGCTCGACACTGGCCGTGTTCGTCCTGGTGGCGCTCGCGTTCCGGCTCGCGCCGTATGTCCTGCATGCGGTCGGCATCCCGATTGACCCCGCGAGCACCGCCTACCCCTGGAACTTCTCCCCGGTGCTGCCGCTGTGTGTGTTTGGCGCTGCTTGCTACGCGACAGGGCGTGCCGCATATCTCGTGCCATTCGCGATCTACCTTGCCGGCGACCTCGGCATCTGGCTGCTGACCGGTCGCGCCGACTGGGCCTTCTACGCCGCGCAACCGGTGCTGTATCTCTCGGTCGCGCTGGTCGTGACGTGCGGTTTCCTGCTGCGGCGCCAGCGGACGTGGCCGCGCATCGCCGCCACTGGATTGGCCTCGGCCGTCACCTTCTTCGTGGTTTCCAACTTTGGCGTGTGGGCGTTCGGCGACGGCATCCGCTACCCGCACAACGCAGCGGGACTGGTGGACTGCTACGTGCAGGCCATTCCGTTCTTCCGCAACACGCTGATCAGCATGGCGCTGTTCCTGCCGCTGCTCTTCAGCCGGGTGACGCTTCGTCGGTCGGTGGGCATGGAGCCGGCGCTGTCGCAGTGACGCGGGCCAGGAGCGCTTAGGTAGCGGCGGGTCCGCTCGATGGCGGACACACGCATCGTGTCGCTCATCGCGAGCGCAACCGAGATCGTCGCTGCCCTCGGTTTCGAAGAGCAGCTCGTCGGCCGCTCCCACGAGTGCGACTTCCCGCCGGGGATGGAGCGTCTTCCGGCGTGTTCGTCCTCCAAGGTGGATGCTGGTGCAACGAGTCGACGAATCGACGTGCAAGTCCGCAGCCTGGTCGCCGAGGCGCTTTCCGTCTATCAGGTCGACCCGGTGCTGCTCGACCGCTTGGCTCCGACCCACATCATCACGCAGACGCAGTGCGAGGTCTGCGCGGTCAGCCTGACGGACGTGGAGCAAGCAGTGCGGGAGTTGGTGCAGTCGCGCCCCCGCGTGGTCTCCCTGGAGCCGATGGACCTCGGCGATGTCTGGCGGGACATCCACAAGGTCGCGACTGCTCTCGGCGTCCCCGAGCGCGGCCAACGGCTGGTGGACAACCTAACCACAAGGCTCGACGTGGTCCGCGCGTGTACAGAGGCGCTGGCGAGTCGCCCCACCATTGCCTGCGTCGAATGGATCGACCCGCTCATGCATGCAGAGAACTGGGTGCCCGAACTGGTGCGGATCGCCGGCGGGACCATCATGATCGGCGAGCCCGGCCGCCACTCCGGGTATTTCTCCATGGAGGAACTCGTGCGCCGCGACCCGGACGTGATCGCCATCATGCCCTGCGGGTTCGACATCGAGCGCTCGCGCAAGGAGATGCATCCCCTCGCGTCGCATCCCGACTGGGCGGGGCTGTCTGCCGTCCGCGCCGGACGCGTCTATGTGACCGACGGCAACCAGTACTTCAACCGGCCCGGTCCACGTGTCGTGGAGTCGGCGGAGATCCTGGCCGAACTGCTCCATCCGGGAGCGGTGGATTTCGGCCATCGGGGTACCGGCTGGCAGCCTTGGAGCGACGCGCTCCGCTGACCTCCAAGCGCGAGTGTGCAAGTGCGAAGAAAGCCAGCCACCATGGCACGCCATCGCCGGCGCACTGGAGGGCGGGATGCCCTCAAAGCGGATGGGTCCCCGACGTCAGGTTCCTAGCCGTGTCGGATCAGCGGGGTTCCATGCGGAATACGGCGGTGGGGCTGGCGGGATCGCGGCCGATGGCGGTGAGGATTCCGGCTCGTTCCGGGGGATCGGTGATGCGGATGGCGCGGCGCTCGTAGATCTGGCCATCGATCTTGAGGCGGACGCGGTTGTCGCGGGCGACGTTGGCTGGCCAGCGCTTGCCGTCACAGCGGGCGCAAGGCACGTAAAGGTTGCCGTCTGCGACCCAGGATGTGGTCGTAACGGAATGGCGGATGCCGTATGCGGTGCGCGTCTCGACGGCGATTTGGCGGCGGCCGTAGTCAGTCCAAGTGGGGTCTTGGTCCACCGCCAGTGGGCCGCCGAGGCGGGTTCCGGCAATTCGTCCCATCGGATCGATGGGCGCGGAGAGGAACACCAGCAGGGCGACGATCAGGACACCGGCAATCCATGCGGCAAGTCTTGGGATCACGGAACCCTCCTCGGCATTGCAGCCTCAGTAGCGGTCGATGAT
>VXSY01000084.1 GCA_009837725.1 Gammaproteobacteria bacterium
CGTCGACAACCCAACACCGGCGATTCGCAACGCCAGTTCAGAGCTTCCCTAGCTCGCCGTGCTCGTACTGGTCGATGTCGTCGAGGGTCCAGGCGTCCTTGAACGCGGCGCCAGCGGCCTTCGAGCCCACGGGTGCTTCGTAGGTGCGGTTGCTGTTGAACGGTGGGTCGAGATATACGAGATCGACGCATTCCGAGTTGACGCCGCGCAGCACGTTCAGGTTGTCGCCCGTCCAGATCGTGCCAGCCACGAAGTTCGGCTCGTGCGCCGTGGATGACTGCTGGGTTCGATTGTTGCCGGCGAGGCGCAGTTCCCACGTCTGTTGGAGATTGAGCCAGAGCTGGGGTGTCGTCCCGAAGTAGCGCGCCAGCCGTAGTGCCGTTTCCGCAGTGATGCCCTCATGTCCCTCCAGAATCATCGTTACGCGGCTCAGTGGAACATCCAGCGCTTTTGCCAAGGCGTGCGCAGACACGTCGCCGGCCTCGATTTCGTCGCGGAGGATTTCGCCGGGATGCACCGGCTTCATTCCGTTCCTGATTTCCACCCGCGCCTCCTCAAGCGTGGTAGTCCACGACCTCGACATCGCATGGCCCATCCTCCTCCCATCGGAAGCAGATGCGCCATTGCTCGTTGATCCGAATGCTGCATTGTCCGGCGCGGTCGCCACGCAGAGACTCTAGCCGGTTGCTTGGCAGCGCGGCTAGGTCGCCGAGGGTCTCTGCGCTCGCCAGCAACGTCAGGCGACGCGTCGCCTGATCCGCAAAGCCTTGGAAAGCAGCGACACGACGCCCCTCGAAGAAGCGCCTTGTGTTGCGGTCCTTGAAGCTGCGAATCACTGCGTTCAACCATGCCTGTCTCGCGCGAAGCGGCAAACTGCCGATCTGGCGGAAGAGGTAGGAGTCGAACCCACCAGGCGCCGTCAAGGCGTCTCAACGGCTTTGAAGGCCGCGCGCCCCACCGGAGGCGATGCTCTTCCACTGGGGATTATAGGGTGGTGGGGATGCGGCCCGGCATGGGCAGTCCGTCTGCTTGCACAGGTGCTTGACATTCGTCGTGCCGCTGGGAGACGATCTTGGTCGGCGCTGCTTCGCGCCCAGTCTCGGTCAGTCCTCCCCAGCAGGGCTGTTTTGCGAGGTGAAGGGGGATCGATTCCTCGGAGCGCGGTCAAAGGTCATCTACTTCGGGTGGTGATCGCTGGGGGATCGAGCCCGCGGCGGGAAGACCGATGACAGTCAGAAAGCGATTCAAGCGGCTCGTTCGAGCCCGCGCCGGTGCAACCGGCGAGTCGTACACCACTGCCCTCGCGCACTTCCGCCGAATCGCGGAGGAAGCGAACATGTCCCAACCCACCGAGCGTTTTCTGGGCCTTGCAGACAGCGAATACGAGCAGATGCAATCGCTCGCAGGCCTGACCCCCGACGCCGTTACCGACGCACTGCGACGCATCGGATCGCCATCTGAGGTGACCGCATGCGAGCAAGTGCGGCAGTCGGCCTACACCTTCAGCTACGACATCGTCTTGGACGGCGCGCCAGCGGCACTGAATGTCTGGTATGGCGAGCCGGCGGGCGCGGAGGCGGAGCTCGCGCTGAGGCACCGTCTCGTCTCTTGCGGCCTTCCGGTGCAAAACGTGCTGATTGCCGAGGCGGACGAGCGGCTGACCGTTGCGGGACATCCCGCCGTGGTGCTCGAACGGCTCACAGGCGAGGAGGGCCCGAACTACGCACCCACCAAGGCTACCCCCTCCTACATCGAGACCGCCGCGGCGATGGCCCGCCTTGTGGCGAGGATTCACGTCGGTGCTTTGGGGCTCGAGGATGTGGCCTATCGCGAGGCGCCTTGGCTCAGCAACCTTGCCTCCTGGAAGACGGAGCTCGACATGTCGCGCGCCGATGCACGTGCCACAGCCATTCTCGATGAGGTGGACGCGGCGGCGACTCGCTTCCTGACCTTCTGCGAGGACGAGCAGCTGCCAGTGGGTGTTGTGCATGGCTGCCCCGGCGCTTGGACCGTCCTCGTGACGCCTCGCTGGCAAATCGCCGCGCTGCTCGAGTTCGATTCGGCGCACCGGGACCGCTTTGTGTTCGACATCGCGCATCTGATCTCGCAGTGGGGGCAGTGCGCTGTGTCGGAGACCAGGGCCCGCTTCGAGCCAGTCCTCGTCCGGCGCATCCTCAAGGAATACTCCGCCGTCCGCCCTCTGTCGGACGCCGAGCGCCAGGCCCTCGTAACCGCAGTTCCCCTCCGCCACTGCATCGACTGGCTCCGCATCTGGAATGCGGTTGGCAACGAGCAAATGGTGCCGTTCTCTTGGTCTGAGTACTTGGACGGGATGAAGGTCGAGCTGTTCGGGGATTCGGAGTGGCGGGAGCTTGTCATGGGTGCAGGCTGACTGCGGCTCGGAAGCGCAATCCAGGCCGGCGCCGTAGGAGCTCGCTTGGCAAGGGCGATCTGTTGGGCTTCGGCGAACAGCTGCGGGCCCCGGAGGGAAGGCATCCTGCCTTCCCTAGCGCCGACAGGCGCTTTTACGCTCCGGCCACGCGCGCCTGTGGCGCGCAGGGAAGGCAGGATGCCTTCCCTCCGAGGGCCTGTCTATTGCCAAAGATCGACGGGCTAGTGGCCCACCGTCAGGCGGTCGCCGACGTGGATTGTTGCGGTTCCCTCGACGCCCATGTAGGCGCCGAACATCACGCCGCCGGCGTAACCGTTCTGGCGGTGGCGGTAGGACTTGAGAGTTGCCAGCGGCTCTGATGCGCGTTCGCCGGTTTCCTGGTCGGTGCAGGTGACGACGCAGCGTTCGCAGTGGGTTGTGCGGACGAGGCGCAAGTCCGGGCCGTGAAGGGTTGCGAGCGAGTCTTCGGCGTACGCACCTAGGCCTTCGACGACGATGTTGGGGCGGAATCGGTTCATCGGCACCGGCGCGTCGAGGCGGCCGTTGAGGTCGTCCAGCGAGGCTTCGTTGGTGACCAGAATGGGCGCGACGTCGACGAAGCCGGAATGGGCTATGCCGTCGATGGGGGCGAACTCATCGAGGGGAATCGAGCGACGGTAGCTTGCCTTGAGGGCTGCAACGCGCACCTCGGTGCCGACGACGCTGGAGAACCATTCGGCCAACTCGTCTCCTTGGTCCACGACGGGGACTTGGTTGCCGTAGTAGTTGACGGTGGTCTCCTCGCCTGACGACGTGACTGCGTGAGTGAGTGGCTGGCGTTCTTGGCTGTTGAACGCAAGCGTGGTGGCATCGATGCGCTGGGCTGTAACGGTCGCGAGCTTTGGCAGCCGGGCTTGGTTGGCGGACTTGCCGCCCTTGAGCACCATGAGCTGGCGGTCGCCCTCGATGCCCGCCGGCGAGATCGTCGCCGATTCGACCGGCATGGCACGGCAGCCCTTCATGGGGTAGGCGAAGAGGGCGGTCACTGTGCAATGTGCGGGCATTTGGGGCTCCGAGCGTGGAATCAAAGGCAACCGATGGGGGATGGAGCATACGCGGAGCGGGATAGCCCCGGACTAGTCGAGAAAGCGCGCCTTGCGGCGCGTGCGAGGGCAAGATGCCCTCGCCCCCAGGGACCGAATGGCCGCCTCCCGCAGGAGGCCGTGCGGCGCGTCAGGCGCGCTGTCGATAGCTGTGGCAGGCTTGGTGCGGCGGAGTTGGAGAAACCGGTCAGGCCCATGCACGAGGCGAATGTGTGGATTTGTCGGGGGCTCGGTCTCCTCATGGCGTGCATGGCGACGGTTGCTGTTGGGGCGGAGGAGCAACGGCGGCCGAACATCGTGCTGATCGTGGCGGATGATCTTGGCTACGCGGACGTGGGCTTCCATGGCGTGGACGACATCCCGACGCCGAGCCTTGACGCGCTCGCTCGTCGAGGCGTGCGGTTCACGAATGGCTACGTGAGCGGGACATGGTGTAGCCCATCGCGGGCGGGTTTCCTCACTGGCAGGTATCAGCAGCGGTTTGGGGAGTCGGGCCATGAGGCCGCGGTTGAGGGCGCCTTGTCGCTCGACGAGACCACGCTCGCGGAGCGTCTGCAGTCGGCGGGGTACGTCACCGGGCTCGTGGGCAAGTGGCATCTTGGCCTTGAGCCCGAGTTTCATCCGCTGGAGCGGGGCTTTGACGAGTTCTTCGGCTTTCTGCGCGGCGGGCACAACTTTCTGCCGGACATCCCGAGCATCATCTTTCCCGACCACGAGGGGCATGGCGAGGATCTCGGGGCGACGGAGGAGGGGCGCGCGCACCTGAACCGGCAGATCATGCGAGGGACGGAGCCCGTTGCTGAAGAGGAGTACCTGACTGACGCCATAGGGCGAGAGGCGGCTGCATTCGTTCAGCGGCATGAGGCGGAGCCGTTCTTTCTGTTCGTCTCGTTCAATGCGGTACACACGCCGATGCAGGCGACGGCGCGTCGGCTGCGGGCGTTCGCCGATGTGTCGCATCCGGTTCGGCGTGTGTACAACGCCATGATGCTGGCGCTCGACGAGGCGGTGGGGGCGCTGTTCGCACAGTTGGACCGATCCGGCCTGTTGGAGGACACGCTGGTGTTCTTCCTCAGCGACAACGGCGGTCCGACGCTGCATCGCTATGCCTACAACGCTTCGGACAACACGCCGCTCAGGGGGTCGAAGGGCACCACGCTGGAGGCGGGCATCCGGGTGCCCTTCGTTCTGTCGTGGCCGCGCGGCTTGCCGTCGGGGACGTGGTTCGACGAGCCGGTGGTCGCGCTGGACCTGGTGCCGACGGCACTCGCGGCGGCGGGGGTGGCGATCGAGGAGGAGTGGGAGCTCGATGGCGTCAATCTCCTGCCGTACCTGCATGGCGATGCGTCCGGGCGGCCGCACGAGGCGCTGTTCTGGCGCTCGTGGGGACAGATGGCGGTTCGGCGCGGCGACTGGAAGCTGGTTAGCTACGTCGCCAAGATGGACGAGGGCGAGCTGCTGCGGGGCGAGCCGCGCGATGAGATGACGCCCTACCGGCTTTACAACCTGCGCCGCGACATTGGCGAGAGTGAAGACCTGGCGGAAGCGGAGCCGGTGCGGGCGGCGCGGTTGCTGGCACTGTGGCGGGAATGGAACGCCGAGATGCGGCCAGCGCCGTAGAGCACAGATGACCGCAGAGTTTCCACCCGCCGACGCCGGGTCGCCGACGGACAAAGGACAGGGCGGCTTCTCCCGCCTTCAAAGCCGCAGGAAGGGCCTTTGGGGGGAGGGCATCTTGCCCTCCCACGCGCCGTAAGGCGCGACCCGCGCTGCACGTCGTTTTCCGCGCGACTCGCGCTCCTGTCGGCGCGTACGAGGGCGGGACGCCCTCGCCCCCAGAGCCCGACTTCGACTCAGAATGTCAAAGAATCAACGTGTTAGGCGGCTATTTGATGGAGGGAAGCCAGGACGTCCTCCCACCGAGGCCCCGTCTCAGGACTCGAGCGCCGCCAGTTTCTCGAACTGCTCCTGCGCCCACGAGCGGACCTGGCGTACCAAGTCGTCTGGCGTCTCGGTTCGGACGTGAGCCAAGGGCAGGTTTGCCTGGCGGCCGTCACCGTAGTAGGCCTCGGCGTGTCCGCTGATGGTGTAGGAAGCGGGATCGGTCTTGGCGTTCATTTCGGCGATGAGGCCAAGGCTGTGTTCGACGTGCCCGGCCACCAGATCGGCGGCGTTGGTGGGGTCGGGGACGACGATTGGCCCCCTGCTTGTGGGCGTCCAAAAGACTCCGTTGGCCCATTCGACCCTGATCGTCAGGTGTGCGTAGTAAAAGCGCGTTTCCATGCTCTTCTCCTCCTTGTGGTGGTGGCTACAGGATGGCGTTGCGGTTGCCGACGATAGTGCGGGTGTCGCCGCTGCGACGGGTGAAGCCGGTGCGGTCGAAGTGTTCGAGCACTTCGATCACCACGTTGCGGCCGACGCCGGTGGCGTCGCGGAAGTTGCGCACGGTGAAGGGGCCTTGGGCGGCGAGGCCCGCAGCTTGGTCGGCCATTTCCAGAAGTCGGGCGGGCAGGTAGTAGCGCGTGTCGCTGACGCGAATGGCGAGACCGAAAGCGGGCAGGGCGCGCATCTCGCGCTCAAAAGCGGGAAACGGGCGCTTCAGGCGCTTGGCGATGTCGCCGAGGCTCGGCGGCTGTATGGAGTCGAGGGGGCGTTCCACCAGGGCGAAGAGGCGCTTGACGTTGTTTGGGATGTCAGCCTGGTGGGAGGCGAGTGCGTAGTCGCCTCCTTCCACGCGCACTGTACCGGTGGTGGCTAGGTGGTGGAGCGCTAGGCGTAGCGTTGTGGCCTCGGCGGGGTCGCCCAAACAAAGTGCAGCTTCGCTGAGTCCGGAGCTTTCCGGCTGTTGCTGGTGGTGGCGGGTCAGGTGCTCGCGCAGGTTCGCTTCGGCGGCGTCGAGGGCGGCCTTGGCGAGCCAGTGGCCATCGATCTCGACGACCTCTATGGCTTCGCCAAGAAGGGCCGCCATGCGTTCGGGTGCGAGGTTCCATTGCCTTCGGAAGGTGTCGGCATGGAGTGGCCCGCGCTCGAGTGCCGCGCAGGCGGAGGCTGGGGCGTCGTCGGGTTGGACGCTCGCGAGCAGTCGGAGCCGGCCCGGTGCCCGGCGTCGTCCCTGAGGCTCGCCGATGGCCACGACGCGACCGCCGCCCAGGGTCGTCGCCAAGTCGTGGTCGCGAAGCACCACCCGGTCACCGATCTTCACATGCATGGGGCTGGTAGTTGCCACGTCCACACGCGCAGCAACGCCGCCCGGCATCGGCGCTTCGTCGATGAGCAGGATGCGAGCCTGGGCGTGGCTGCTGGCATGGTAGATATGGACGGGGTGGTTGTGCTTCAAGGCGCGGGGGAAGTCCGCCAGCACCGCGAGTTCGATGCAGATGCGCGTGGCCGGTTCGCGGCTTTCCGCTGGCAGCAGCCAATCGCCGCGCGTTACCTCTTCGGCGCTAACTCCGACGAGGTTGATGGCGGCGCGGTCGCCGGGGGTTGCGGCGTCGGCATCTTGGTTCTGCACTCGAACGCCGCGAACGCGAACGGCCGTGCCGGTGTCGGCAAGCACGAGACGGTCGTCGGTTCGCGCGCTTCCGGCCAGCACGGTGCCGGTGACCACCGTGCCGCTGCCGCGCACGGTAAAGGCTCGGTCGACGGGGAGGCGGAACGGTTCGGTCGCCCCGGCAGCGCGGTCGGCGCGGGCGGCTAGTGCGATGTGGTTACGGACTTCTGCAACGCCAGTTCCCGTCGTGCAGGAGACGGGCAGAGTGGGGGCCGTTTGCAGGAAGGTTCCTGCCGTGAGCGCACCAACGTCGCGGCGCACCTCCTCCACCCGCGCTGGTGGCACGCGGTCGATCTTGTTGAGCACGACGATGCCCCGCGAAAGGCCGAGCAGCGAGAGGATTTGCAGGTGTTCGCGGGATTGCGGCATCACCCCGTCGTCCACGGCGATGACCAGCATGGCGAACTGGCGCGAAGCGATGCCGGCGACCATGTTGTGAACGAAGCGGTGGTGGCCGGGCACGTCCACAAAGCCGACGCGGCTGGCCTTGGCGTCGCCGAGGTTGGCATAGGCGAAGCCGAGGTCGATGGTGAGGCCGCGGCGTTTCTCCTCCGCGAGCGTGTCGGTGTCGACGCCGGTCAGGGCATGCACCAACGAGGTCTTGCCGTGGTCCACATGGCCGGCGAGGGTGACGATCACGGCTTTTGCGCAAGTCCGGCGAGGGTTTGGAGGAGTTCGCCCAACGGCTCGGCGCCGTGCATGTCGAGCCACACGCTGTTGCTTGCGACGCGGGCGACCACGGGGGGCGAGAGCCCGCGCATGGCGGCGGCGAGGGTGTCGGCGGTGTCGCCGTCGCGCCGGACGCAAACCGCACGGCTCGGGAGCAAGCGGTCGGGCACGGCGCCGCTGCCGATCTGCGCCTCGGAATCCTCCAGCGTTGCATGCACGTTGGGCAGCGCCTGGAGGCATTCCACCACCGCCTCGCCGCGCCGCGCGAGCTCCGCCATGGGAGTCGTCAACGTGCGCAGCAACGGGATGCGCTCGGGGAGGTTGGTTGGGTCTTCGTATGCCTTCAGCGTGTCGTCGAGCAGCGCCAAGGTGAGCTTGTCGAGCCGGAGGGCACGTTTTAGGGGATTGCGGTCGAGGGCTTGCACTAGGTCCTTTCTCCCGACAATCAGGCCCGCCTGCACGCCGCCGAGCAGCTTGTCGCCGGAGAAGGTCACGAGGTCCACGCCGCTTGCGAGCGTGGCTCGCACCGTCGGCTCTCCGGGCAGGCCGAGACGCGCGAGATCGACCAAGGCGCCGCTGCCAAGGTCCACGCAGGTGGGAACCTCGTGTCGCTTGCCGATGGCCGTAAGCTGGCCCGCGGTCACCTCGCGGGTGAAGCCCTCGACGTGGTAGTTGCTTGGATGCACCTTGAGCAGCAGCGCGGCGGTGGCTGCGGCGGCCTCGAAGTCGCGCGGATGGGTGCGGTTGGTGGTGCCCACCTCGGCCAGCTTGCAGCCAGCGCGCTGCATGATCTCCGGCAGGCGAAAGCTGCCGCCGATCTCGATCAGTTCGCCACGGGAAACGGCCACTTCGCGCCCGAGGGCGAGGGTGTTGAGCACCAGCAGGACGGCGGCGGCGTTGTTGTTGACCACAGTTGCGGCCTCGGCGCCGGTGAGCAGCTTCAGCCGATGCCGGACGATGCGCTCGCGTTCGCCCCGTTCGCCCTTGGCGAGGTCGTATTCGAGGGTCGTTGGGCGCGTTGCCTTGGCGATGGCATTGGCCACCGTCTCCGGACTGATGAGGGCGCGGCCTAGGTTGGTGTGGATGATGGTGCCGGTGAGGTTGAACACGGTTTCGTAGCCGTGCCCCACCTCCGCACCCAGCCAGCGGGTGAGGGCATCGGCATAGCCACCGGGTTCTGTGCCCCATTTGGGGATATTGCCAGCGGCGCGCAGCTTTGCCTGCACGGCGCGCACGGCCTCTTTGGTGGTGGCCAGGCCCCACTGCCGCGCGACCGCTTGGGTGGCGCCGTGGGTCAGCACCTGATCGACACTGGGCAGTCGGCGCGACATGGGGTCACTCTAGGAGCTTGCGCCGCAGAAATGGCGCGTTAGCGTCATTCTACGGCGCAAGCTCCTAGATAGGTGGGGGCTGGGGCCAGACCCCGAGTGTTAGCGAGGGGTTTGGCGGCGCTACGGTGCAAGGTCGTAGATAGGTGGGGCTGGGGCCAGACCCCGAGCGTTGGCGAGGGGCTTCCCCTCGCTTGAGTGGTAAGGTGGCGCCGCCATTGGGTGACCGGAACAAGGAGCAGGCGGCAGATGGGCGATTCGACGGCGGTGGCGTTCGTGGGGCTTGGCGTGATGGGCTATCCGATGGCTGGGCATTTGGCCAAGGCCGGGCATCGCGTGACGGTCTACAACCGCACCCGCGCCCGCGCCGATGCTTGGCGGGATGAGCACGGCGGTGCGGTTGCAGCCACTCCTGCGGAAGCTGCCGCGGCGGCCGATGTCGTCTTCATGTGCGTTGGCAACGACCACGACGTGCGCGCCGTCACGGTCGGCGAGGGCGGCATCCTGCAAGGGGCCAGGGAGGGCTCGGTGCTGGTCGATCACACCACCGCGTCCGCCGTAGTTGCGCAGGAGGTGGCCGCCGCCGCCGAGCAGCGTGGCGTGGGCTTTCTGGATGCGCCCGTGAGCGGCGGTCAGGCCGGCGCAGAGAACGGCCAGCTCACGGTGATGGTGGGCGGTGCGGAAGCGACCTATGCCCGAGCCGAGGGCATCATCGACTGCTACGCGCGGTTCGTGCGGCTGATGGGCGATGTGGGCGCCGGGCAACTCACCAAGATGGTGAATCAGGTGTGCATCGCCGGCATCGTGCAGGGGCTTTCGGAGGGGCTGCATTTCGCGGAGAAAGCTGGGCTTGATCTCGATGGCGTGGTGGAGGTGATTTCCAAAGGCGCGGCGCAAAGCTGGCAGATGGACAACCGCGCCGAGACCATGGCGCGGCGGGAGTTCGAGTTCGGCTTCGCGGTGAACTGGATGCGCAAGGACCTCGACATCACCTTGGCGGCGGCGAGGGAGTTCGATGCGCGGATGCCGCTCGCGGCCTTGGTGGATCAGTTCTATGCGGACGTGCAGGCGATGGGTGGTGGACGCTGGGACACCTCGAGCCTGATCGAGCGGCTGCGGCGGGTCGAGGAATAGGGATGGTTCGCTTTCCGGAGCCGCCGGAGGACGACTATCCGATCGTCTATCTGAAGGACACCGATCGGCCGCTGCCGGAGACGATCAATCCGAACACGCGCTACGCGTACTTCAAGACCATCGCCCGGGGCGGGCGCTCCATCATCGAGAGTTGCAAGGATCTGCACCTCATGCGGGTCGTCGCGCGCAAGAGCCTGAAGCCCGAGTTTGCGCACAATCCGGTGGATCAGACGCGGCTCATTCGCGAAGCGCGGATCGCCGCCATGTTGCAGCATCCCAATACGGTGCCGACCTACGAACTCGGTCGCGACAACCGTGGCCACTGCTACTTCACCATGAAGCTCGTGCACGGCTACACCTTCCGCGAGGTGCTCGACTACCGGGAGCGCTACGACCTTGGGCGCCTGATGGACGTGGTGATCCAGATCGCCCACGCGCTGGAATACGCCCACAGCCACGGCGTGGCGCATCGCGACATCAAGCCGGAGAACATCCTGGTCGGCCCCTTCGGCGAGGTGCTGCTGCTCGACTGGGGCCTTGCCAAGGTGTGGAACCCGGAGGGCTCGCCGGGCGCCGGGGAGGTGGTGGAGGTGGATGCGCTGAATCTCGAGGACCTCACGATCACCGCCCAGGACAAGCTGCAAGGCACGGCGGCGTACATGTCGCCGGAACAGATTCGCGAAGACCCGGACATCGACTGGCGCACCGATATTTACAGCCTGGGCGCCGTCATCTACGAAATCCTCGCCGGCCAGCCCCCCGTGACGGGCGACACCTTGCAGGACCTGCTCACGCAAACACTCGACAAGGAACCGCGCCCGCCGTCGCAGGTCGCACCTTGGGCCGTATCGTCAAGGCTCGAGGAACTGTGCCTGCTGTGCCTCGCGAAAGAGCCGAGCGAGCGCATCGGCAACACCGCCGACCTGATTCGCGAGCTGCAGGAGGACTGGGATTAGAGCCCGAGTAGAGGTGCCCTTGGAGGCAAGGCGGGCTTCCTAGCATAGAACAAACTGCGCAACGCTTTGATAAACCAAGAATGAGTGTCGAAGCGGAGTCCACACCAACGTGCTGGCCGGATGGCGCCGTGAGAAGCGTCTCGGAGCGAGGGCCCGTCACGCTCCTCCCGCCGAAAGCGAAGCCACCAAGGTGCGGAAGCTGCAACCAGACCTCTCCCCGCGAGACGGGCCCTGAGGCGCAAGGAAGGCTGCCTTGTTCTCTACCGTCCGCGGACCGGCGTCAGTCGATGCGCGTCTCGGCAAAGCCGGGCCGCTCGTAAAGGTCGAAGCCGCTGCTGACGCGGGCAATGGTGCGGGCGTTGGGATCGTCCGCATCGACCTCGAGGAACTCTTCCAGATCAGCCCGGTAGCGCAGTGCGTAGTCGTCCACCTGGCCGTAGCGCGTTGCCATGCGCAGTCCGCGCAGTCCGCGCTTATCGTCGCCGAGTCGGAGCAGGGCGAGGCCCTTCATGAAGTGAAACACCCCCGTACGTGGCCGTAGCTGGATGGCGCGCCGGAACGACGGCAGCGCGTCCTCGTAGGCACCCTTGTCGTAGGCAGCGCGACCGATCGCCAAGTGGTAGAACGGGTCGCGCGCCCGCAAGCGGCGGATCTTCTCCTCGTAGTAACGCGCGCGCGCCGTGTCGCCCGTCTGGCGGTAGAGCGTGGCGAGCCCCGCCATGGCGGATTGGCGTCGCCATGTCATGCGGTATGCGAGGGTAAAGGCGGCCTCGGCGAGGTCGGTCGCGCCGGCGCGGGCGTAGATGACGCCGAGGTTGACCCAGTGGTCGGCGTTGTCGGGGTCTTCGATGAGGGTCCGCTTCAGCCAGGCGAACGCCTCACGCTGTTGTCCTCGCATCAGCGCATCGACGGAAAGATTGGCATACATGAGCGCGAAGGCGTGGGCGTCGGTCACAAGCCAGCGTTCGTGGCTCGACTCGGGCGCGACGTAGTTGAAGTCCATCACGAACTCTTGGCCGAGGCCCGTGTTGCGCATGTTGGGCACGACGGCGTTGATGTGATTGCTGCGGATCAACAGATCGCCGTCGATGCCCCATGTGGGTGGCACGGCGACGCGCTGGAAGCGGGCGCGCAGCCCAACGCGCCGCGCCAGGGTGACGAACATGTTGGTGTACGAGAGGCAGTTGCCGGCCTTGGCCTCGAGGGTTGCGGCGGCACTGAGGGTCAGGCGTTCGTCATAGCGGGCATTGAGCAGACCCACCTCGGCCAAGCGACGCACCAGTCGCCGCAATCGCTCACGGCGGCTGTCGATCTCGAACAGCGGAGCGAGGAAGCGCTCCATCTCCGGGCTCGTGTCCTGGATGGCGATGGGCTCGGCCGGCGCCACCTCGGTGCCGAACAGCGCTTCGCCAGACACCAGTTCCCGCTTCGTTGCTGGCGAAACCTCGGGCAATTGCGGCGTGGCACAGGCGCAGACGCCCATGACAAGGACGCCGAGCCAGCCGACGCTGGCCAGCATCCTAACCGGTGTGCGTTCCATCGACATGACGCTTGTCTCCAGCGCCCATCGTAACGCCGCGCAACGCTCGCGTCTTGGGGGCGCCTCCGGAGAGAACCGAGGACGCTTTCTCGAAGGGGCCAGCAGTTCGCGTGAGCGAACTGCCAACGCGCCCGTCAGGGCGCGCTATGAGGCTGCGCCGTAGAAAAGCGGCAAAACAAGCGAGCGGATGCGTTGGCCTCTAGCGTTGCCGTCCTCTGGAGGGAGCTTTCATGTTGTCAAGGCGGCTTCGGTGAGTTGGTGTTTCGGTTCGAGGGGTGTCCCAGGCGCCGTTGGTGCCTGTCGCCGTTTCGTCGGGTCGCGCACCGCGTCAAGCCGCTGGCGCGGCTGCTCCGCTTCGCTGCGCCCCTTCGGGTGACCCGGCGCGCGACCCGACGAAGGGTTGGGCTGCGGCCGAAAGCTACGCTTTCGGCCTTCGCCGCAAGCGCCGGGAGGGGCGGCTCAGCCGGCGTCGGCGGCGGCGCGGGGCGCCTGCGGGGTCCACAGGCGGTCGTCGCGGAGGAGGGCGTTGGCGAGCGTCACGAGCTTGCGCATGACCGCCGTCAGCGCCACCTTGCCGGGCTTGCCGCGGGCGACCAGGCGGTCGTTGACGGCCTTGAGGTCGGGGTTGTGGCGGATGGCCGACAGCGCGGCCATGTAGAGCTGGCGCCGCGGCCGCGCCCGGCCGCCGCCGATGAAGCGCCTGCCGGCCCACTGGCCGCTCTCGCGCGTCCACGGCGCCAGCCCGGCCAGGCTCGCCGCCTCGCCGTGGCCGACCGTGCCGAGTTCCGGCATGTCCGCCAGCAGCGTCGCCGCCGTCACCGCGCCGATGCCGGCGATCGACGACAGCACCTCGGCGCGGCGCGACAGCTCCGCGTCGGATCGCGTCAGCTCGCGGATGCGGGCGTCCACCGCCTTCACCTGCCGCGCCACCTGCCGCAGCCGGCTGCGGTGCTGGCGCCTCAGCAGCGCGCTGCGCGACTGGTGCAGGCGGTTTTGCGCCCGCGTCCGGTCCCGCATCAGCGCGTCCCGCGCCGACACCAGCTCCTCGAGCTCCGGAACCGGTTCCCGGCGCGCCCGGACGCGGCGAAGCGCCAGCGTTGCGCCCATGAGCGCCAGCACCCGCGCGTCCACCCGGTCGGTCTTCGCCAGACGACCCGTCGCCTTCGCGAACAGCCGCGCCCGCAGCGGATTCACCTCCGCCAGCGGCAGCCGATCCGCAAGGCGCGCCTCCAGTTCCCGGTGCAGGCGGCCGGTGGACTCGTACACCACCCGGTGCACCGAGTCGCCGGCCCACCGCGCCAGTTCCTCGATCCCCCTGGCGTCGTTGGCGAAGCGCCTCGACTCCCCGGTCGCGAGACGGTGCGCGTCCAGACTCGCCTTCGAGATGTCCACGCCCACCGCGTCCAGCCTGCTACGATCGTTCGTGCTTTCCATTGGCTCCTGTCCTTGTCTTCGGGCCTCGATGCCCATGCTTTCATTCAGGACCTTTCGGAAAGTGCGGCGGCGATCCGGCTCCCTCGCGGCCCTCGATGGCCTGGGCGTTCGCGATCCGCCGCCACACCACCGCCGGCTCACACCGGCGGTGGTGAACCCCCTGAACGTGAGTCCACCCGGACATATCTAACAGACAAGGGCGTCCCGCC
>VXSY01000085.1:0-10270 GCA_009837725.1 Gammaproteobacteria bacterium
CGAACCTCACGGTCCCACGTCCCGAAAGTCCGGAATGTCTCTGAACCTCGACATTCCCCGCAATCCGGCCACGCACGACCAAGGATGCAAATTGCATTCCATGGCCGACTGCCATGCCCGCGCACCCTTCAGGGCGCGCTCGCGTGCCTCATTTTAGTGCAGCCCGACGAGAGGCCCGCAGCAGGTGGATGATTTTGGGGCGGCTCTGCGCCAGCACCTGGCCATCGCCATCGACGATGCGCACCGACAGTTCGTGCCGGCCGCGATCCAACTCCGCCAGTTCAAAGGTGAGGCCCTCGCTACGCTGTGCGGCTTGACCATCAAGCAGCACGACTGCCCGGTGTCCGGACTGCAAGCTCGGCTCGGTCGCCGCGACGATGCGGATTCGACCGTCGTTGGCGCGGACCGCTTCTGCCTTGGGCCACGCGATGGCTACGCCGCGGTAGCCGGTGAACGCGTCCCGTTGCACAGGTGCCGGTTCGGGGGGGCGTGATTGCGGCTGACGGGCGCGATAGGTGTTGGGGGTGTCCGGCAGGAAGCGTTCCGCGCCCGGACCCGGCATGTCGGTGAAGGTAACTCGGCCGTCCGCATCCACCAGCCGATACACCGGCGCGGCGCTCGCGCCGAAGGCCAACATCGCCACTGCCACTGCCGTCGCCGTCGAACGCACGGTGCAATACCCGTCTCGTCTCATCGTCCTTCCTCGTTTGCCCCGGATTGGTGCACTTTGCGGACCACCACCCGCACCACGTCGTTGTTCTCTTTCGCTTCCACCACCTCGTGCCCATGCACGCGGCACCAGGCCGGTATGTCCTCGAGCACACCCGGATCGGTGGCAAGGACTTCCAGCAAGCTCCCCGGCGGCAACGCCCGCATCCGATCTTGGGTGCGAATCACCGGCAACGGACACAGCAAGCCACATGCGTCGAGGGTTTCCATGATGCCTGCCTCGTGCTGCACAAGTCGCGCGCCTTGCGGCGCGGTGGAGGGCAAGCGCCGCCCTCCCTCCAGAAAGCCTCAAGCGAGCCTTGCCCCCACGGTCCATTCGCGCGGCAGTTCCGTCGGCGACAACGGTCGCACCGCGTACTCGTCCGCGCTGCCATCCCGATGCGTCACCTGCACGGTCACGCGCTCTGCATCCCGCCCCTGCGAATAGCGAGCGACGATGCGGGCGGCCAGGTGCAGGTCTGCATCGTCCGCTTCGCCGTCGATGAGCGTGAGGGGCCCTTCATGGCTCGTGGTACACAGGGACACAAAGCGTTTCGCATAGCCACGCAGGAAGCGGTTCTCCCCCTCCTCGCGGCCGATTATGAGCTTGTAGTGGGGACGCGGCCGCAGGTGCCGACCCACCTTGAGCAGGACGATGTCGTCGAGTTCGTAGTCGCGCTGGCCTCGCGCCTGCCACAGGTCTGCGAGCTTGGCGGAATAAACCTCGTTGGTGAGGAAGCAGCAGCCGCCGGCCGGCTGGGCATAGTCCGTTAGCCCGAACCGCCGAGCGAGCTCCATCTGCGGCTTGCGATTGCGACCGTGGAAACCGTAGAGACGTTCGCGGTCCACCCAGCCTTCGCGTTCGGGCAGCGTCGGCGGCAGATGGTGCGCGCTCAGCGGCCGCAGCAGGCGATCTTCGGCACCGGATTCGGTGGCGATGATGGGCATGGCATCGGCGCGCTGCGACTTCGGCCGCTGCCCCACCACCTCGCCGGTGACGATGAAGTCGAAGCGGCCATCGTCCACCATCCCCCACAGCCGCGTGCGGTCCACCATGAAAATCTTGCAGTCGAGGCAGGGATTCAGGTGCTGGCCGTAGCCGTGCTTGGGATTCAGCACGATGTCCTTGTATTCACTCGACACATCGATGATGTGGAGAGGAATGCCGAGCTGCTCCGCCACCCAAAGAGCGTTGTTGCGCTTTGGCGTCTTCCGTTCCCGCTTGCGGATGGCGTGGGTGTGGCCTTCCACGCAGAACCCCGTGTAGAAGTTGACTCCCTCCACCTCGATGCCCTGCTCCTGCATCACCCGCGCCGCCAGCATCGAGTCGAGACCGCCAGAAATCAGCGCCGCGGCACGGCGCGGGCGCGCTACGGTTTCTTCACTGGGCATCTGCCTAACGCCTTCTCTGGGGATGGGCGTCTTGCCCTCCCTCGAACAGAACCAAATTCACACGCATTTGACAACCAAAGTGTGCCTCGAAGCCGAGCCAACACCAACGTGCCGGCCGGATGGCGCGGTCCCCAAGGCCCTTCGAAGCGGGGGCCCTCCACGCCCCTCCCGCCGAAGGCGAAGCAACCAAGGGTCCAAGGTGCAACCAGCCACCTCGCCGCGAGACCCTATCGGCCAGCGCAGCAGGTGTCCTGTTCCTTGCTTGCGTGGCTCGACACCGACGCGGAGGTGGGGCCTCCAGAGGAATCGTTGCCTCACAGATGGACTTTCCTGTCCGTCGCCATATCTTACGCGCCATGAAGGCTCTGTTGCAGCGTGTTTCCCAAGCATCCGTTCAGGTCGGCGACGCGACCATCGCTGCAATCGGCCCGGGTCTCGTGGTGCTGCTCGGCGTCGCCCGAGACGACACCGAGCGCCAAGCGGCGCGCCTGGCCAAACGCACACTGGCGGCGCGGCTCTTCCCGAGCGAGAGTCACCCCATGGACCGGTCCGTGCTCGACGTCGGCGGCGAAGTGCTGGCGGTGTCGCAGTTCACCCTCGCCGCCGACACCAAGAAGGGCAACCGGCCGGGGTTCGCCACGACGGCGCGGGCAGAAGTGGCCGAACCCCTCTACGACCTCTACTGCACGGCTCTCGCCGGCGGCGGAGGCCGGGTGCAAACCGGTCGCTTCGGCGCGGACATGCAGGTCTCGCTCGTGAACGACGGCCCCGTCACCATCATTCTTGACGCTTGATCATCCTCGAGAGCGCAATGCCCACCTCGAACAGCACCCAGGCCGGAATCGCCAGCAGCACCTGGCTGATGATGTCCGGCGGCGTCAGCAACATGCCGACGAAGAAGCAACCGACGATGACGTAGGGCCGCTTCGAGGCGATGCCCTGCGGCGTTGCCAACCCCGACAGCACCAGCAGCACCGTCGCCACGGGAATCTCGAAGGCGAGGCCAAAGGCGAGGAACATCTTCAGCACGAAGTCGAGGTAGTGATTGATGTCGGTCATCATCGCCACGCCCTCCGGCGTGACGCTGGCGAAGAACTCGAACACCAGCGGGAAGACGAGGAAGTAGGCGAATGCCATGCCGAGATAGAACAGCACGATGCTGGAGAAGAGCAGCGGCGCCGCGAAGCGCTTCTCGCGCAGGTACAGCCCCGGCGAGACAAAGCCCCACATCTGGTGCAGCAGCACCGGCACGGCGGCAAAGATCGCCGCATAGATGGCGAGCTTGAAGGGGGTGAGGAACGGCGAGGCGACCTGCGTCGCGATCATGTCGCCCGGCAGCTTCTCTTGCAGCGGGCCGGAGATGAAGGCGAAGATCTCGTCGATGAAGTAATACATCGGCACGAACAGCACCGCCACCGACGAAAGCGCACGCAGGATGCGCCGCCGCAGTTCAATGATGTGGGAGAGGAAGGGCTGTTCGTCGGAATCGACCTGCCGGTCGTGTTCCTGCTCTTCGGGCGAAGGGGGCGCCTGCGGGCTAGCCGGGGCAACGGGTTCGCCCGTCGCGGCGAGTTCCTCGCCGGATGACCGCGTGCCGGAGTCGTCGTCAGCCACGTCTCTTTCGAACGCCTCTGTGGTGCCTTGCGCGGGATCAGGGCTTGGCGGCGGCGGTAGGACTTCCCTGCCCCGAGGTGGCTTCGGAGGAAGGCGCCGGTGTCGCTTCCGGCTTCGGAATCGTCGGATCGATGCGCGCCTCCTCGCCGATGGCCTTCACCTCCTGCTGCACGCGCTTGACGTCTTCCATGATCTGCTCGTTGTGAAGCTGGCGGCGCACCTCGTCCATGCCGATTTCCCGCTCCACCTCGGTCTTGACGTTGTAGTAAGCGCGCCGCATGCGCCCGAGCGTCAGCCCGAGGCTGCGCAACGCTCCCGGCAGCCGCTCCGGCCCCAACACCAAGAGCGCCACCACCGCCGCCAGCATCAGCTCCGGAAAGCCGATGTCAAACATTCGACTCGCGTTCTGCCTTGGCAGCGCGGTTCGCGGTGCCGTCGTCGCCAGGATGCGCGGCATCGCCTTCGATGGTCTTCTGCTCCGCTTCCTCGCGCTCGTTCACGGCCTTCCGAAAGCCCTTGATGGCGGTGCCGAGATCCGAGCCAAGCGTCTTCAGCCGTCGCGGCCCAAAGATGAGCAGCACGATGGCAAGGATGATCAGGAGTTCCCAAGGGCCCATGCCAAACACGACGCACCTCAAGGAGAAACAAGGGCGAGCATTATACGGCGGGCTGGAAACTACGGACTACGTGCTACGGCGTAGCCTCCTAGCGCAACACCAAGAGCAGCGCCACCGCGCCCGCAACCACGGCGGCGGCCGCTTCGGGTGACACGTCCCGCCAGAGCACAACACCCAGCACGGCGAGAAGCACGGCTCCGGCGAGGCGGCGGCGCCGGGCGCGCTGGAGGGAGCGTCGCTGGGCGTCGAGGCGTCGGTCGAACTCCGCCAGCCGAGTCGGCGCCTCCGCCAGCGCCGCCGGCAGCCTTGGAAGCTCCGCCACGATGGCAGGGGCGTGGTCGGCGAATGCCTTAAGGATCGCCTTGGGCCCGTGCCGCTCCGCCACCCAGCGTTCCATGAACGGCTTGGACGTACTCCAGAGGTCCAGGTCGGGATAGAGCTCCCGCCCCATGCCCTCGATGTTGAGCAGGGTCTTCTGCAGCAGCACGAGCTGTGGCTGCACCTCCATGTCGAAGCGTCGCGCAGTGGTGAAGAGCGCGACCAGGAAATGGCCGAAGGAGATGTCCTTCAGCGGCCGCATGAACAGCGGCTCGCCGAGTTGACGGATGACGGCGGCGAACTCCAGGGTGTCGGTATCGTCGGGAACCCAGCCGGAGCGAACGTGCAGCCGGGCGATCTCCATGTAGTCCCGGTTCAGGAAGGCAAGCACGTTGCGGGCGATGTACCACTGATCCTCGTCGGTGAGCCGGCCGATGATGGCGCAATCCACGGCGATGTAGCTTGGGCTCGCCGGCTCCTCTGCATTGATGAAGATGTTGCCCGGGTGCATGTCGGCGTGGAAGAAATTGTGCCGGAACACCTGCGTGAAGAAGGTCTCGACGCCACGCTCGGCCAGCTTCTTCATGTCGGTGCCGGCCGCCTGCAATGCGGCCACGTCGGCGATGGGAATGCCGTGGATGCGCTCGAGCACCAGCACCGACTCGGTGCATCGCTCCCAATACACCTCGGGCGCGTAGAGGAGCGGCGAGCCGGCGAAGTTGCGCCGCAGGGTGGCCGTATTGTCCGCCTCCTTGAGTAGGTTCAGCTCGCCGAAGATGGTCTCCTCGTAGTCCCTCACCACGGCCTTGAGATGCAGCCGGCGGGCGTCGCGGGAGAGCCTCTCGAGCAAGTCTGCGATGGTGTGGATGAGCCGGATGTCGCTCTCGATAACCCGTTCGATGTCGGGTCGAATCACCTTCACCACCACCGCATCGCCTTCCGGGAGCGTGGCAGTGTGAACCTGCGCCAGCGACGCGGATGCCAACGGCTGCGGGTCAAAGTGCGCGAAGAGTTCGTCGATGGGGGCGCCGAGGGCACGTTCGACGGTGGCGACGGCAACGGCGCCATCGAATGGCGGCACCCGATCCTGCAGCTTGGCGAGTTCGTCGGCGTAGTCGGTGGGCAATAGGTCCCGGCGTGTGGAGAGAATCTGCCCGAGCTTGACGAAAACCGGGCCCAGGTCTTCCAAAGCCCGACGAAAGCGCACCGCATCCGCCGTGCGCGGCCGCGGCAACAACCCGAGCGGCGACAGTTTCAGCCACCACCGCCGGCCTGCGAATCGAGCGATGCTGGCGTCGAGACGGTAGCGCACCACCGTCCAGGCGATCCGCAGCATTCTGAGCAGTCGGCTCATCGAGGCGGCGCCGCAGTTGTGTCTTGGCCGTCAGACGTCGTCGGCTTCCGGTGCCGGGGCGTCAACGCGGCGCTCCAGGTCCTCGACCCGCCGCCTGAGCTCTGCAAGCTCTGCCTCCACGTCGCGCGAGTCGCCCGGCGTTGCGCCAAGCGCCGCCTCGAACACCGATTGCGCCGCGCGGGCACCAAGACGCAACGCATCGCCCACGTCCTCGCCGATGGCGCTGAGGTCGGGGCTCGGCAGCCCGTCCGGCAGCGGCAGGCGCGGACGCAGCAGCGCCAGGAAGTCGGCCATCACATCGGCATCCCCATGCGTCGATGCGGCATCGTCGTCGGCAAAGCGCGACAGCAGGCCCGCCACGGAAATGCGAAGCGTTGCGTCGCAATCCGCCACGGAGTCCGACATCACGGACAGAGCCGCCTCGTCGTCCTCTCCATCGAACTCCACCACGAAACGCTCGTTCGGTACCTCGATGCCGATCCGCTTGCCAGCAAGGGCCGCGGCCCGTTCCGGATTGGCCCGCGCCGCCATTTGCAACGCGGCCCGCACGATTTCCACCTGCAACTTCAAGCTTGCTCTCCTCAATTGCGCTCGCCGGCGGTGGGGCTGGCTGTAAACCCTCCCCCCGCATCAGCGCCTTTGCTCACCCCTCCCCAGCGGAGGGCTCCCCTGCCCGTACTCCGCGATGGATCGCGACGATGCCGCCAAAGATGTCGTGGCATTCGACCTCAGCGAATCCCGCGTGCTCCATCATGCCGGTGATGGTGTCCTGATCCGGATGGCTGTCGATGGAGTCCACCAGATAGCGATACGGTGCCGCATCGCCCACCACCAAGCGACCGAGGATCGGCCAGGTGCCGCGATAGGCATCCCACAGGCCCGCCAAGAGCCTCGGCGGACCGGCCCGGGGCTTGGCGAACTCCAGCACCACCGCCACCCCGCCGCGGCGCAGCACGCGGTGCATCTCGCGCAAGCCCGCATTCTTGTCCGCGAAGTTGCGCAGGCCGAAGGCGACCGTGACGGCATCGAAGGCGCCCCCCTGAAACGCGAGTCGGGTGCCGTCGGTCTGCACGCAATCGACGTTGGCGCAGCCCTCGTCGAGCATCCGGTCGCGCCCCACGGCGAGCATCGAGGCATTGATGTCGGCCAGTACGACGCTGCCCGAGCCGCCCACCGCGAGAGCCAAGAGCGCTGCCACATCGCCGCTGCCGCCGGCCAAGTCCAACGCTCGCTGACCGCGCCGCAACCGCGTCAGCTCCACCAACGCACGCTTGAGCAGGCGATGGGTGCCGAGCGACATGAGATCGTTCATCACGTCGTAGCGCTCCGCCACCGCGTCGAACACCTCGGCGCTGCGACGCTTCTGCTCCGCGCCGGCCGTAGGCTCGCTTGAGGCGCTGTCGCTCACTGCGGCGTCCACTGGCCGACGGGGATTACCGGCAGCCTCGATCCGTTCATGGCGCGAAGTTCCGTCTCGTATTGCGTCCAATAGCGCGCCTGGTTGTCGCCGAGATCCTTGAGATAGGCCCACGAGTAGATGCCGGTGTCGTGGCCGTCGTCGAAGACGATGCGGATGGCGTAGTTGCCGATGGCCTCGAGGCTTTTTATGCCGACGTGTTTCTTGCCGGTCTGCACCACGCGCTCGCTCTCGCTGTGGCCACGCACTTCGGCGGAGGGTGAGTACACCCGCAGCAGCTCCGCCGGGAGCGTCACCGGCTCGCCGTTGGCGTAGCCAAGCTCCAGCGTCTTGCTGGCCGAGTGATAGACGATGCTGGTGGGGTTCACCGCCTACCCCCAGGAGCTTTCTAGGCGGGAAGCCAGGATGCTCTTCCGCCGGGGCCGTCGAAATGTACGCGTAGCCATGGTGCAGACGTCCGACTTCGCCAGCTACAGGATGTAGCGCGACAAATCCCGGTTCGTCGCGATCTCTTTGAGGTGCTCGTCCACATACGCAGCATCGATGAGCGCCTGCTTGGCGCCCTCGCCGGCATCGAACGAGATGTCGTCGAGCAGCCGTTCCATCACCGTGTGCAAGCGCCGGGCGCCGATGTTCTCCGTGTGCTCGTTCACCTGCCAGGCGATCTCCGCCACCCGCTGCAGGGCGTCGTCGGTGAACTCCACCGCGACATCTTCGGTCGCCATCAGCGCCTTGTACTGTTCGGTGAGGGAGGCGTTCGGCTCCGACAGGATGCGGCGGAAATCCGCCGGCGTCAGCGCGGCGAGTTCCACTCGGATGGGCAGACGCCCCTGCAGCTCCGGGATCAAGTCCGAGGGCTTGGCGAGGTGGAACGCGCCGGAGGCGATGAACAGCACGTGATCGGTTCGCACCATGCCGTAGCGGGTCGAAACCGTGCAGCCTTCGATGAGGGGCAAGAGGTCGCGCTGCACGCCCTCGCGGGACACGTCGGCGCCGTGGCCCTCCGCGCGACGTGCCACCTTGTCGAGTTCGTCGAGAAAGACGATGCCCGTCTCCTCCACCGCGTCCACGGCCTGGGCCTTGAGCTCGTCTTCGTTGATGAGCTTGGCCGCCTCCTCTTCGGTCAGCCGCTTGAGCGCGTCTCTGACCTTGAGCCGCATCTTGCGCGAGCGGCCGGTGGGGAGGTTGGAGAAGAGATTCTGCAACTGGTTGGTAATCTCTTCCATGCCCGGCGGCGCCGCCATGATCTCGACGCCGACGTGGCCGAGGTCCACCTCCAGTTCCACGTCGCGCTCGTCGAGATCGCCTTCGCGCAGCTTCTTGCGGAACAACTGCCGCGTGCCGCTCGCCGAACCGAGCTGGTCGCCGTCCTCACCCGCGGTGGGCGCCGGCAGCAGGGCATCGAGCACCCGATCCTCGGCAATGTCCTCTGCCCGCGACTGCACCTGCTGCATGGCCTGCTCGCGCAGCATCTTCACCGCCACGTCCACCAAGTCGCGGACGATCGATTCCACGTCGCGGCCGACGTATCCAACCTCGGTGAACTTGGTCGCCTCCACCTTGATGAACGGCGCGCTAGCAAGGCGGGCCAGGCGACGGGCGATTTCGGTCTTGCCGACGCCGGTGGGGCCGATCATGAGGATGTTCTTCGGCGTCACTTCCTCGCGCAGTTCCGGTTCGAGCTGGATGCGCCGCCAGCGGTTGCGCAACGCCACCGCCACTGCGCGCTTGGCCTCCGTCTGGCCGATGATGTGCTTGTCGAGCTCATGCACGATCTCGCGCGGGGTCATGGTGCTGCTCATAGCGACTCGATGCTGACGTTGTGGTTGGTGTAGATGCAGATGTCCGCCGCAATGGCGAGACTGCGTTCGACCACGGCGCGGGCTTCCATGTCCGTGGAGTCGAGCAGCGCCCGCGCCGCCGCCTGGGCGTACGGCCCACCGGAGCCGATGGCGATGAGGCCATCTTCCGGCTCGATCACGTCGCCGTTACCGGAAATCACCAGCGACGAATCCGCATCGGCTACCGCCAGCAGCGCCTCCAGGCGCCGCAGGACGCGGTCCGAGCGCCAGTCCTTGGCGAGTTCCACCGCCGCCCGCACGAGGTTGCCGGAGTATTTGTCGAGCGCCCCCTCAAAGCGCTCGAACAGGGTAAAGGCGTCGGCCGTGCCGCCGGCAAAGCCAGCGAGTACGCGGTCGTCACGCAGCCGCCGCACCTTGCGGGCATTGGCCTTGAGCACGGTGTTGCCGAGCGTGATCTGCCCGTCGCCACCAAGCACCACGCTACCCGCCCGCCGCACGGACAGGATGGTCGTCCCATCGAATTGATCCAAGTGGCGCCGTAGCCTCGCATCGCCTTGCCCAAGAGGAATAGTAGCGCGCCCGCATCGGATAGTTCCTTCCAAGGAACAAAATGCGCAACACGTTGATAAACCAACAATGTGCCTCGAAGCCGAGTCAACACCAACGGGCCGGCCGGATGGCGCGGTCCCACACGCCCTTCGGAGCGAGGGCCCATCACGCTCCTCCCGCCGAAGGCGAAGCAACCAAGGGCCGGAAGCTGCAACCAGCCATCTCTCCGCGAGACGGGCCTGTCGGCAGCGGGGAAGGGCCCCTGTTCCCTGGCGTCCGCGGCCCGGCCTCCCCGCCGGATGGAAACCCCCGTGGAACAAATCCCCCAACACGTTGGCAAACCAACAGTGTGCCTCGAAGCCGAGTCAACACCAACGTGCCGGCCGGATGGCGCGGTCCCACACGCCCTTCGGAGCGAGGGCCCATCACGCTCCTCCCGCCGAAGGCGAAGCAACCAAGGGCCGGAAGCTGCAACCAGCCATCTCTCCGCGAGACGGGC
>VXSY01000085.1:10280-14132 GCA_009837725.1 Gammaproteobacteria bacterium
GGCGAAGCAACCAAGGGCCGGAAGCTGCAACCAGCCATCTCTCCGCGAGACGGGCTGCATCCGCGGCGGGAAACGGGCCATGAACCCATGCGAGGCCGGCGTCGCCGGGCCGAGGGCGAAACGGCGCACAGCGAATGCGAAGCGCAGGGGTGGCCTTCTGGCGCTTGGCGCGGCCTACAATTCGCGCCGAATCCTACGGCCTACGGAGATCGAACATGAAACCCTCGTTGGCAGGGATGGCAGTCCTTGCTGTGCTGGCGCTGGGCGCTGGTGCCGATGAGGTGCATCTCACCAACGGCGACCGCATGAGTGGCACCGTTGTCAGCGCACCAGCGGGCCACGTTGCCATCGACATGCCAGGCATCGGCGTTGTCACCGTGCCGGACGAGCTGGTGGCTTCCGTGGTGCGTGCCAAGCCCCCAGAGCCGAGCGCCACTTGGGTGACTTCTGCCGACGTGGGCGTAATGCTCTCCACCGGCAACTCACGCGCGCGGGACGCTACAGTGGCGCTCTCCGGCAAGCGCGCCGCCGGTCGCCTCGAGCAGCTGTTTGGCGTCTCGCTGGCGCGCTCCGAGGGCAGTGGTTCGACGGACAACTCCTGCATATTGGGCTGTCCCCGCATCCGCACCCGCGATCAGCTCGACATCGACTACGAGGCGCGCTGGAAGACCGGGCCGGCGTGGTACCTGCTAGGCAACTTCGAGCTTTTTCGGGACCCCATCAAGGAGATCGACGGCCGCATCACCCTCGGCGCCGGCGCCGGCCGCACCCTCTGGGAACGCGATGCCGGCTCCCTGACGACCGACATTGGCATCAGCCAAGTGCGCGAAAGCCTGATCGGCGGAAACCAGAACAACCCCGCCCTGCGCTGGGGCGTCACCTTCAACCACTGGCTGCAGCCAGAGCGACTCGAACTCTTCCACCAGGGCCAATTGCTGAAGATCCTCGACGCCGCCCGCGGTGCCGTATGGGACTCCGGCAGCGGCATCCGCTTCCACCTAAGCGACACCTGGCAAGCTAGCCTCCGCCTCGACCTGCAACACGAAACGGAGCCGGCCCCGGGCCGCGAGAAGACCGACGCAACGTATTCGGCCACCCTCGGCATCAAGTTCTAGTGTGCTCTCCGGGAGAAGCGTACCTAGCCGGGGCTAGCCGCGTGGTCGTTCGAGAAGCAAGGTTGCGACGTCGCGCTGACGCAGGTGTGCCATCGCTTGATCCACGGCATCGCGGTCCTCGAAGGGGCCGATGAGCACACGGTGCCATGTGCCCTGCTCTTGAAGCTCCACTGCCGATGCGGTGACGGAGAGGCCCTGCACGCCCGGCAGGCCGCTGTAGAGCATGAGCCAGCCGCGCATCCGTTCGGCATCGTCGCGCAGGCGAAAGGAGCCGGCCTGCAGCAGGTACTCGGTCGCGCCCGCCGTTTCCTCCTGTTCCGCCGGCACTAGTGGGGACGTGTCATGCACCACCACAGGTTCTGACTGCCCGCGCACGAGCACCTCGAAGAAGTCAAACGCAAACGGCTCCGGGGTTGTGCGTTCGGATGGTGCAGGGTCCGGTGCGGCCTCCGGTGACAATCCCAATACGACAAAGATCGTCGCGGCGACACCACAGGCCGCGCCGCCAAGGAAGGTCGGCAGGAAGCGGCGCCCGCCCCCGGATCGGGCATTGCCGCGGTGGGCAGGGCTCCTTCTGCGCGAGGAGGCCCCTCGCACGATCTGGGCGTTTTGTCTGAGCATCAATTCGGGGTCTCGCTAACTCCGCAGATGATACGCGGATCGGCTCAAAAAACGCCCAGCGGATCCACATCGATGCTCCAGCGAGCCCGGCCCGCATCCGGCGGCGACCGCGTCAGCGCGGTCAACGCTCGATGCAGATCCCCCCGCCGTTCCGACAGCGCCAGCAACTGATAGCGATAGCGGTCGGCACGACGCGTCGGAAACGCCGGCGAAGGCCCCGCCAACTGCACGGCAAAGGACGACATTCTCGTCGACACATCCTCAAGCACCCGCACCGCCCCAGCCTCGTCGCGACTCTCCGCCCGGACGACGGCCAGCGCACCGAACGGGGGCATCCCCACCGCCCGCCGGATGTCCCGCTCCGTGCGCACGAATCCCTCGTAGCCCGAGTCGACAAGGGCTCTGAGATTGCCGTTGTCCGGGTCCAGCGTCTGAATCCACACCTCGCCGGGACGGCCCGCTCGACCGGCACGACCGGCCACCTGCACGATCAGTTGCGCCGTGCGCTCGGGCGCCCGGAAATCCGCCGACAGGAAGCCCGCATCCGCGTCCACTACCGCCACCAGCGTCACGTCCGGCAGGTGGTGTCCCTTGGCGAGCATCTGCGTGCCGACCAAGATGGCCGCGCCGCCGGCGCGGATCGCGTCGAGGTCTGCGGCGAGGCGATCGGTGCGACGCGTCGTGTCGCGGTCGATGCGATAGAGGGGCACCCCCGGATACCGCTCCGCCAACGCATCCTCTGCTCTCTGCGTACCGACACCCACGAGCCGCAGCCTTTCCGAACCGCAGTCGGGGCATGCGGCCGGCAGGCGATAGCGTTCCTCGCAGTGGTGGCAGATCATCAGTGCTTGCACGGAGCCGCTCGCGCCGCCCGGCCAGCGATGCGTGGTGAGCCGTGCGTCGCAGTGCTCGCACAGCGCCTGCCAGCCACACTCGCCGCAAACGAGCACCGGTGCATAGCCACGACGGTTCACGAACACCAGCACCTGCCCGTCCGCCGCCAAGTGGCGGTCCATCCTTCTGAGCAACGGTTCTGCCAGCCCCTCGCGCAGGGTGAGGCCCCGGACATCGAGCACCGAGAAGCGGGGCAAGCCGGCCGCTCCCGGACGTTGACGCAGTCGGGCAACCCCATAGCGCCGGCGCCGGACGTTTTCCAGTGTCTCGAGGCACGGCGTGGCGCTGCCGAGCACCACCGGGATGCCCAGCAACTGCCCCCGCTTCACCGCCACATCCCGGGCCGAGTAGGTGAGCCCCTCGGTCTGCTTGTAGGACATGTCGTGTTCTTCGTCCACGACGATGATGCCGAGGCTCTGAAACGGTGCCAGCACCGCTGACCTCGTGCCGATGAGGATGCGATGGCGGCCGCTCAAGCAGTCGATCCAGGCATCGAAGCGCTGGCGGTCGGTGGCGCCGGAATGCAGCGTCGCCGCCGCCCCAAACCGGGTCCGAAAGCGCCGCGTGGTCTGCGGCGTGAGGGCGATTTCCGGCACCAGCACAAGTGCCTGTTGCCCTGCCTCGAGCACGCGCTCGATGACGCGCATGTACACCTCGGTCTTGCCGCTGCCAGTGACGCCGTGCAGCAGATGCACCGCTGCCCTGCCGCGCGATGCGTCGATCGCGGCTACAGCCTCGCGCTGCTCATCGGTGAGCTCGATGCCACCGGGTGCGACGCAATACGTCGGTTCGAGCGGCACGCTGCGCACCAGGCCCCGCCCCTCCAGCGTCTTCAACATGCGCCGCGGCACCCCGACGGCCGCGATGTCGGCATCGTCCACGCCACCGTATTCGATCAGCATGGCAAGCGCCCTTCGCTGCGCCGGCGCGCGCGCCAAGGCAGCCGGCGGCGCTTCCACCGTTGGCTGCCACGTCAACGCCGGCGTTGCCCGCGCTGAAGCGCCCCGCCGCGCCAGCTTCGGCAGCAAGGTGGCATATGCGCTGCCGATGGGATGGTGGTAGTAGCGCGCCAGCCAGTTGGCGAGCTCGACGAGGTCCGGCGTCAAGAGCGGCGTTTCGTCGAGCACCTCGCGAATTGGCTTGAGGTCGTGCTCCGAGGCTTCCGCCTGGCCCGCCACCACGCCCACCGCCTCCGCACCACCGAAGGGAACCCGCACCCGGC
>VXSY01000064.1:0-5877 GCA_009837725.1 Gammaproteobacteria bacterium
GTTCCAAGCTCCTGGCAAGGCGTCTTCTGTCAGCTCTGACGCTGGGATGGGCTCGGGGGGTGGCCGAAGCTCTCCACCCTCTAGCATGTCCGCTGATGCCTCCTCCTTCCACATTGAAGTCGGGCCATTCACCAGCCATACGTTGCCTTGGGTGACGGCTGCTTTGGTTGCAGCCAAGAGCGCCTGCTCAGGGCATTTCGGGACCTGGAGGTAATCGTCGTAGCTCTCTTGCGGAATCTTGGCTTGATGGCTGCCGGAGAAGTACGACGCAAGGCTTGCTACGGGCAGCTTGCTTCCCTGCCAAAGGTCCGGCAGGACCTCCGGCGCGAGCAGTTCCTGGGGTAGGTCTCCCAGTTCTGCCTTGTTCGGCAGAACCACCTCCAGTTCTTGTGAGGCGGTCGCTTCTTGGTCAACTCGGCAGTTCCACCAGGTGCGGGCCGATCCGTCTGGACGTGCTTGTCTGGCGACAAGCAACCCTCGTTCCACTCCTTGCAGGATGGTGTCGAGGATCGTCTTGGGCGTCAGGAACTTCGGCAGCCTCGGATCTCGCGCAAAGGCACCCGCCAAGTCTTTGACGAAGTGAGCGTCCTCGCCCTCGCGCCACAGGTCGTACGGCCCCTCTGGCAGCAGCGCTTCCGCATCCACAGGCGTCTCTTGAATACGCGATCGTTGGTCGTTCTTGATTTCCGGGAACAACGGGCCGGCACTAGGTGCGAGCTTGAAGGCGTGGATCTGATTGTCCTCGTTCACCGTGACAACGGTCGCGTAGCCTTGCCGGACCGCATCGGGGACTCGCTTGCGCGCGTCGGTTAGCTGCATCCGAAGCCGTTGCCCCTGCAGCGGATCGACGCTTTGGTTATCCAACTGCCGATTGACATCCTCCCAAGCCAGCAAGGTGCGCACAGCCTCCTCCATGTTGGCCAACCCATCACGGGAGGGAACGGCGACCACCACCGCGTTTCGGTTGACGCGAGGGCGATTGGGCCCCGTCGTCTCGTTGATGTAGCGACATGCAGTGGGGCTCGGCTTGCCGGAGTCCGAGACGCCCTGAGGGCCAAGAATCACATACCGGAAGGCTCCGTCATCGCCAACGTCCTTCGGCGATCCTGGCAACGTATGTACATCGGCACCGGCGGCGCGAGCGCCGCCGTCCAACTCCCCTTTGGCCTTGCCGATCTCTACTTGCAGGCGAGACTTTACGTCGTCCTCGGTAACGCGCTCCCTTCGGGCCTCATCGTGCATGTGCCGGAGGTTGGGTCTCTTCCCAAGGCGCCAAGACCTCGGCAACTTGCTGCCGCCCTCTCCGTCTGCGGCATCTGCATCGTCGAGAAACCAAGACACATCACGCCATCGCCGCAGGCCCTTGTCCAACTCGATGGGGTCTGGCACACCGCTCCCGATGGTGCGCAAGAGATCCGACGTGTTCGCCTTGCCGCCAATGGGCTGTGAATGCAAAAAAGTGGTGATTACGGCTTGTTCGACTTCCCTTTGTTCCGCAAGGATGGGGACTTCCTGCTGAACCTGCTGAGCCTTGTCCAACTCGGCCTCTACGAGGTTGCTCCATTGGCTGGTGCTCTCTGTGGCAGCCGCATCCACCACGCCTGCCAGCTCTCGCATTGCGGCGGAGGTCCCAGTTCCATCCTGCGTCAGCAAGGCGGCTGGGCCAACGACGGGACTTGGGTCCCAACCTTCCGCATCCCGCAAAGCCATCGCCATCGTGCGGAGCATGCCCCGCGTGCGCTGAAATCCGTCGATCTGCGTCCAGCGGCTGTAGAACACCTCCGTCAGGTCTGGGTGGAACGGAAAGCTGGCCAGGAACCGACTCTCCTCCTCTGTGCGCGACCGAGCCGGGTCCTCTTCGAGCCTATCGAGTCCACCGACGATGCGGATGACATGGGAACGGTAGCTTTCTTGGTCGGGCAGGTCGTCGAAAAACCGCCTGCGCAGCACCTCCGCAACGTCCTCCTTCTCAATGGGCTGGATGCCTTCCTCATGCTGCCTGCGAAACACCTGCGAGATGTTGGCTCGAAGTGCCTCCCCCAGAGATCCAGCCTGCGCGGCAGGATCAGACGCGAGTAGGGACGCCACCATCGCCGCACGATCCACCTTGATGACGGCTTGAACAAGATATTGGAAAAAGTCCACGATCCGGCCCTGCCAAGATTCGCTTCCTGCCACCCTCTGGCGTGCATAGGTGAGGACTTCATCCACCAAGACAAGCGTGGCCAGGCCTTGGTCGTTGGGCGCCTCGAGCAACGCCGCCAACAAAGGCTCCGCAGGCGGAGTTTCGCGTTCCTCGTCCTTGCCCTCGCCGTGGATGGAGCGTAGCCCGTCAGCACCCGCCAGTTGGAACGCGAGCACACTCCACGGATGGCGCAGTGTTCGCTGCTCGCCGTCCGGCGCACGGACACCTGCAATGCCCTTCTCCACGTCGATCTTGTCGAAGCAGAGAGTGGCGACTCGAGCCTTGGGGAACTCTCCCCCGCCCATGTGCTCCCGGAAGTCACGAACGGCCCCGACATCTGGGAGCGCTTGCGCCTCTTTCCCGAAGAGGTGATAGAGCGTGATGAGCGTATGCGTCTTGCCGCCCCCATAGGTCAGTTCCAACTGCCGCACCGCCTTGTTGCTCTTGCCGGCGAGACGTTCGGCGACATCCTTCACGAGGTCGCGCAAAGGCAGAGTCGGGTAGGTGAGCGAGAAGAAGCGCTGCGGGTCCTCGTAGATCGCGTGCCTCCCCCGTGCGAGTGCCACCTCGTGGAGGTCCGCCGCGAACTCCGCCAGCGTGAGTTCGCCCGTGCGCAGCTCATCCTTTAGGTGCGCGAGTTGGTGCCAAGGTTTCGGTCGAGACGCCATCTGTTCTCCTAGGCTGTGAATCGGTTGCCTTGCATTCGCGGTTTAGCTCGTTTGGCGTAGATCAGATCTTCAACTTCGGCGGTGCCGGTGCCCGACCCCGAGCCGTGACATGGCTTTGGATGTACTCCAGAGTCGAGCGTTCGTCTGACCCGACATCCGCCAACTCGATGAGCGCTTGGAGGACTTGCGCGAACATCTCGTTGGTCCAAAGGCTGCGAGCCGTTAGGTAGGCATCTACCTTGCCTTGCTCGCCTGTCTTCCACACGTGCATCAGACGGTGGACGCAATCGATGAGGGGTGGCGGGCGACCATCTGGTGTCGGCTCGCCCAAGTCGTTGGCCTTGCGCTGGTCCCAGCGTTTCAGGGCTACCTCGCTACCCTTAGCGGAGCCATCGATGTTTTCAGCATCGTCGCTAGTGCGACGACCGCTGCGAGCGAGGATATCGAAGCTGCCCAGGAGGTCTGCATCAGAGATGCCGCAGGAGAGTGCGTATAGGATGCAGGCCCCTGCTGGTGCCTCGCCTAGGCCGAAGTCGTTGCGGTGCAGCAGATAGTACGTCGTGGGATCATCCAGTGCTTCGGTTACGCCGCCCTCAGCATGGAAGATTCGGCTGACCACGAACGCGACGACCATGCGCCGTACATGTCGAAGGAAACCGGCGACCGTCATTCGCTCACCGGGGGCGTCCGTTCGCTTCACGACCGGATGGCGGCTGAAGGCTTCCAAGGCCGGCCCAGTCGCGGCCCAAACGAAGTCCGGCCCCCGGATGTTGCTATCCCAGAACTCGCGCAATTGATCTGTGATTTTCGCCTGCATGTCGGCGAGTACGCGAGTGTCCCAGCCGGGGCGAGCACTTCGTAGGCGCTTCTTACATACAAGCCAAATGGAAGAGGAGAGGGCCGCAGAAGAGAGGGAGCGTTGGCGATTCTGCATTTCTGTCTGAATGGGCCATGACCCGTCCACAACGAAACCCGCACGGATCAGCGCGGAGACGAGCGTCTCCCACGCGTCGGGCGACTTACTGGCGAACACGAGCACCAGCCGTCCTTGCGGGTGAAGCGCGTTGTGGAAGCGCGAGAAAGCGTGTGCCATGCCGTCCTCGTAGTTCTGCTTGGAGGCCCCTCCATCACCACCGAAGCGGCTTGCATCGTCGATCAGTTCACCGTCACCGCTATCGGCATCCCACTTTGGACCCAGCGGGTTCGCGAAGACAGCGTCAGTTTCCGGCGAGAGTCCGTGAAGAGCACGGCGCAGCCAGACATGGAAGAAGTCCATCAAATCGGCATAGGGGATGGCATCGTAATAGGGTGGATCGGTACAGATTAGGTCCAGCCCATCGCCAAGCGTCTGCTTGGAGGACCGACAAGAAATGACCGGTTTCCCCGCTTGTGCGGTAGCGCTTAGGAGGTGTTCGACCACCCTCGCGATCCACTCCACCGCGTTGTGGAAGCCCCCGCTGGACTCGCCTAAGGGGGACGACTCGGCGAAATCCCAAACCATCGGTAGAGCGAATCGAGCGAACGTGTGGCCAATGCCCTCTCGGTCAGTCGTCCATGTGGTGAAGGCACTCCCGCGATCCGCGCACCGTGTCACCATCGTCGCCAAGTAGGCGACGAGGGCTTCCTGCCATTCCGACGGGTAGCTAGCCAGATCATCGCGAGTCTTGCGAATTTCATCCACTAGGACACCGAGTGTGAGTAGCTGCCGTTCGATGAATAGACTGCGCCACGCGGCGAAGCCGTAACGGGGTATGCGCATGCCCAATGCCCCCTCGTCGGCCGTCGGCTCATTCAGCAGCCCGAACGGAATATTGTTGTATGTGGCCTTGAGCGTATCCTCACTTACCCGCGCGGCCGCGATCTCTGCTTCGGTCGGCAAGCGGTATTCCTTGCCCAGTTGTCCATCGACAACGACTGCCGTCATCCGTTCCCCGAGAAGTCCCGCACGGCCAGCAGCGCGCAGGTCGGCCATTGTCGCCATAACGCCGCAGTTAGGGCATGACGCACCGCTCTTGGACATTGTCCCGCTACCGTCGACATTTCCGGATACCTTGTCCTCGATACCAAAGACCACATGTGATCCATCGCACACGTAGGTGAGAAGCACCCGCTTGCCGCCCCTGCGGCAGAGCCATCGGGTTTTCAGTAGCGGCATCTCGATACGGCAGCGCCCACAGCGCACGGTCCTTGCCCACAGATATGCAACCGTCGGTTTCACAATCCACCTAGGGTTGCGTTCATCCTTAAGGTAGAGCGAGTCGAATTCCGCGTTCAGTGCGTGGGGCGAGACTGCACCGTCGGTATCAGGTTCGAGCAACCGAGGCTCGCGTTGCTCGAACGGCCTTTCTGGCACGACCTTTCTGCGGCCCTTGCGGCGAACCGGCTCGAAGTACGCGTAGGTCGGATACCGATCACCGAGCGCCTGTCGAGCACGGCGCAACACTTCCCCACCCCACGCCCGCACATGCCAAGCCAGGTTTGCCGTCGTATCGGCTGCGGTATTTACCAGCGTTCCTTTGGCGCTTCCAACGGCATCGTCGACGAAACCGAACGCGGATAGCCCATTTCGCTGCGCCGCCTTCGTTTTCGCACCACGCGCCTTCAGCAAAGTGGTGACGAACTCGCGGTCCTTAAGGGCGAACTCCGGAAGAGGAAGCTCCTGTCCGGCGAGGAGGTTCGGGTAGTGCAAAGTGCAGCGCAAGATGAACCACGCAACAGGATTGAGGTCGGAGGCCATTACCTCGCACCCCAGTCGCATCGCTTCCAATGGGATGGCACCGCCGCCCGCAAATGGGTCATGAACACGAGGTGTACGGCCGCCGAACGCCTGCCGAATCTCCTTTTGGAACAACTCGATCTCGCTCTGTGCCTCGCCGTTTGACGTGGTGCTTTCGCGCCCCCAATGAAGCACGCCACCGACGGTCACTTCTCGCATCCCATCGCCTTTGGGCTTGGGGACCTCATCAACAACCCCAGCAATCCGCCGCAGCAATTTCCGCCGCTCCTCAGGCGTGCCCGGATCTG
>VXSY01000064.1:5887-14020 GCA_009837725.1 Gammaproteobacteria bacterium
GCCTGCAAGGCGGCCAACGGCCGCCTTGCAGGCCAGATGTGCAGCGTGGAAATGTGCCCGTGCCGCACGCTCTTCTCATGCACGGAGTCCAAGGAGACCTGTTTGATGGGAAACGCAGCTTCGATAAGGCGTCGATCGTTCATGCTGACTTCCCAACCAGATGCTTCCGCCATAGGAAGCTGGCAAACGACGCACATGCACCGAGCATAAAGACGGCCTCGTCTTGGCCGACGTTGGCGTCGTCCTGGTCCAAAAGAGCATGGCGGACGCCCTGCTCGTCCGAGGTGTATCCGTAGAGCTTCTCGAATGCGCCTCGCAGGGCAGGATGAAGAGTTCCAGCATCTAGGCTCTTCAATGCAGCCGCCAACGATTTCGCGTTGGGGCAAATCTGCCGCGCAACCGATTCGACGGCGTGGATGCTCTCTCGAACACTAGCCGCCCAACGACCATCGTTGATGCAGGACGAAGACTCCTTAATGTGCGATTCTGCGCCTTTCAATCCGGCTTGATGGATCTCCTCCATCGAACGGGCAAGTGCTTCCCGCTCCGGCGCAGTCGCGGCCGGGACGATGGCGACTTCGCCATCGTCTACGATCAAGTATGCTACCCGCTCAAGCGTGAAAGCCTGCTTGATGCTTTGCACGAATCCTCCGTCAGGATTCGTCCGATGCATAATGAAGAGCAGGAAGTCGAATACCTCCCTGAAGGTCCATTGCTCAAGCAGCCTCTTCTTGTAAAGTCGGGCGATGTAGTCGAGCCTTGGTGACCACTCATCGGCTGGGCGCGAGAAGTGTACATAGTGCACTTCGTGCATAATCGTCCTCCAACCGCCCGAAATGCTCCGGTAGGGTTGGGGCCCAGTTGCAGCATCATCTAGGTGATTGTACAGAACACTCCACAATAGTGTCCTTGCCGTTTCTGGAAGCTGTTCAAGAGCGAGTGGTTTAGGGACATCAACATAGCCCTGTGCTTCAGAAAAGCTAAGCGGGCGCCCTAGATCGGTCGCTGGGTCAATCTCCGGTTTCACGCTCCGCCCTCTACTGAATTACTTCGGCGCGCAGAGATGCGCATTCGACATCGCGTCGATATCACTTCGGCGAAGTCGCACGGCAGCGCATTGCCAATGACATTGCAGACATGCTCCATATAAGGCGTATCAAGCCGGTAATCCGCCGGGAACGTTTGAAGCAAGGCGGCTTCGCGAACAGAAATCGTACGATTCGCTTCCGGGTGACCAAATCGACCCTTGCTAAACGTCGTGCAGCCGCCTGTGATGGTTGGTGCTGGCTGGTCCCACGTCATGCGACCGTAGACGTTGGAGAATCCGTCATAGTCGCCTTTGTGGCAATCGGGACGGAGGTTTTCGGGGATCTCCTTCCAACTCATTCCAGCCTTCGCCGCCTTCATTCGCTCTTGGTTCTCTTCCGAAAGCGTGCGAACCACGTGCCAATCAGACTGCTCGACGGGTCCGTTTTTCTTGGCGGCGGCCAAAGTCAAGGGCTCTTCCATGTCAGCTATCACATCGCGAACGGTTCTCCAAGCCTGCCGGTCATCGTCCGGGGCTAAGGCGTGCGTGGCTTTTGGAAGCGCAATCTCGAACCCAAGACCGCCCAGCATCACAAGCCTTCGGCGCATCTGGGGCACCCCGTAGTCCGCCACTTGCAGCACGCCTTCCGTCAGGCGATAGCCTAGCTTCTGCAGTCTCTCCTTCAACTGCCCATAAAGGGCCGCCCCCTTTTTCATCAGACCGGGGACGTTCTCCATCATGATTGCCTTGGGCTTCAGTTCCTCCGCCAGTCGACTCATCTGGAAAATCAGCTCATTGCGTGGGTCATCCTTCCTGTACTTCGCGGTCAGACTCGTGAATCCTTGGCAGGGCGGGCACCCGGCCAGCAGGTCAATGTCCTTGACCCCCGTGTCTGCGAGCAGGTCTTCTCCGGACACCGTCTGAATGTCCTGCTTCAAGCACCGAACCTTGGGAAAGTTCGCCTTGTACACCGAGTATGCGTGCTGCTCGACTTCGACTGCTGCAACCACATGGAATCCGGCTTCCTTCAAGCCGACGGTCAGGCCGCCGCCGCCGGCGAAGAGGTCGATCGCCGTCAGTTTCATGGCTCTTTGCCTTCCCCGTCGTCTTCAGGGGAAGCCAGCAACTGGCGCTGCCTATCAGCTTCCTCTCGGAAGTCCCGATGCATCTGGCGAGTCTTCCCGAGGAACGCGCTCCAAGTCAGCCGCGTCATACGGTTCGATGCGAGCCAGCCGTCGTGTGCGTGTTGGTGCGACCCGTGCAAGGCAAGTTCGTCACAAACCAGCGTGATGTGGAAGTCGGAGAAATGTTCCCGAAATGCCGCGTTGCCATCATCGTCGAGGAAAGCCCTCATGTTGTCGTGGTAGCTGACGATTCGCTCCATCTCGTCGTTCGTCAGTGCGTGCTTCGGTTTCTTGATCTCCACGATCTGCACGCGGCCTTGTTGACTAGTCAGCACGAAGTCAGGGCGCTTCTCGGGATCGTTGAACTCCGTCAATTGCAGCTTTTCGCCGGTCACGCTCTCATAGTACTTCCCGAACTCAGTCCGCAGAGTCGCAAGCCATTGATTCGACGTGACAGGCGCCCATTCGGGATTGATGAGCCAAGGGGCTTCTTCGATCAGCGTCTGTAGGTCGTTTTCGACCGCATCGGGCTGGTCCTTGATCTCCTCCAAGCGTTCGATTACGGCCAGACGCTCCTTGGCAATCCTGCCGAAGGACGAAAGCTCGGCCAACCTAGCGGTGCGCAGGAACGTGCTCAAGACACCCACAGGTGCATCAGCTTCGTCGGCTGCACGCCGCATCATGTCGTCCAACGTGATGTGTGGGGCGAGCGTGATGCTCAGGTCCAGGAAGTCCTCGACGACAGTTGCATCTTGCGCCTCAGGTCTGCTCATCGCTCGACCGAATGTCCTAGCGATCTCAAGAGCGTGGTCTCTGATCTCCTTCTGTTCGTCACCCGGGAAGGTCTGCTCAATGCGCTCCTCGACATGCCCCGTCTCCAAGAACATTTGGAGCGTCGCCTTCCGCATCGGATCGCGGGCCAGCGTTCCGACGACTTGGACGATCCTTTGGCCCCAATCCTGAAATGCTGTCGCAAGGTCATCGGACCACAGGATGTCCCGCCTATCGGTTTGGATGAGGTCTTCCTGCTCGTCGAGCCAGTTCGCATGGAGTTCCCCAACGAGGTATGACCGCACGTTGTGTTCGCCTGTGAAGCCGGCCCCTCTGTTGAAGATCGAGGTCTGCGCTGCGATCTTGCCGTGGCAATAGATGCGAACGCCAGCCATCAGGTCGTCCTTGTATGGCTCCTTGGAGTAAGCGACCCATCCCGTGACGTCGTAGAACTTTCCATTGTGGTCGAAGCCGGGACGCAAGTCCTCGTTAGGCGTACCGTCCGGAGAAAGCACCTGTCCGGAACCAAACGACATCCGCGTATTCGGCATGACGTCAATAGCAAACTGGCCTACGACATGGGGCCTCGGGCTCGCCGCCGTGTTGTCCTTGAGGAGCACTTCCCAGTCTTGAGAGCGGATGCCGAAGCGCTGTGCGATCTGTCGATCAAGGGTTTCGAGCGGCGGCACGCGTCGATAGTTGAAGTTCCGGAGCGTGATAGTCGTGCCACGTTCGGGGGTAAGCGAGTTGTCCAAATCCCCTCGATCGGGCAGATAGCGTTCGTCTGGTTCTTCGCCGACGGCAACAATGCCGTCGTAGTGGAGCAGGATGTGCGAGGTCAGGTAGCCTTGCTCAACTTGCCCGCTGCTGCTGGTGCGTGTGATGGGATCCCCGCCGGCGCTCAATACCTCGATGGTCTTGCAGATGCCGAAGGGCGCAAGTTTGCCAACGCCTTTGCGGCCCATGACCTTGCGACCCCGCTCCTTGGAGGTGGCGCCCCTTCGTTCGTCGGTTCGCCTTTCCGACCCTACGACGAGGAAGAAATCCTGCACCTGCTGCGGAGTCATGCCGACGCCATCGTCCTTTACGGAGATGGTGAAGCCCTTGTCGGTAAGCTGGCCGCCAGCCCGTGAGGCAAGGTATTGGCTCATCGGCGCAGCGACCGTCACGTGTCCGGCATCCGCGTCGTAGGCGTTGGCGATCAACTCGGCAAGGACGGCGGAAGCTCGGTCGTAGAGCTTCACGCCTAGCTTGTCGACTGTCAGCCTGGAGATGCGCATCGAGTAATCGATGCGGCCATCGGCCTGGGCTGCGAGGTCGGGCTGGGTGGTCGGCGTCTGCGCGGGCACGGTATTGGGTCCGCTCATTGTCCACTCCCGACCGTTGCCACGGTGCGGCGAGTGTACATAGTGGCTTGGCTTCCCGGCTCCTGCCAGTCTGTCTCTGCGGCCGCGATCAGCAACTTCGCTGAGATCGAATACGTCGATGTCTCTTGCCGCTTGGCTAGCAGTTTCCTGAACGGATCTTGGATGCGGATGAGCTGTGGCGAGGGGGTGGCGCAATCCAGCACGACATAGAGCCAATACTCCTCGCCGAGGTTGCAGGCCTGCCTCCACTCGTTCCATTCCATCTGGATGGCGTCCGTGCCGCTCCGACCCTTCACCTCGATGGCGCGCCTCCCGCCGTCGGAGAGGCGAGCTTGCAGGTCAAAGCCCGGATAATCTGGCAACCCGGCATCCCGCGCGAGGACAGGTTTGCTGACGTCCCGCACGTCGTGGCCGCGCTGCCGCTCCCATTCCGTGGCAACACGCACGGCGAACTCCTCCACTGATTCGTCGTATTGCGCCACGTCATCTTCTGTTGTGGCTGGCACGACTAGCACGTGCGCCAGGAACCTTACGTCCCGTGCCCCGATGTGCTCGTGGCCGACTACCAAGTTTGCGAGGGCTTGCGCCCGTTTCGTTCGAACTGCCTGCTGCGCCTCCTTGATCGCCTCAATCGATGCCGCGTGCGCCTCTGCGCGATCCTCGTTGACCGCGCGCCTCCGCAAATTTCGGCGGCTCTGCGTCAACTCCGCAAGCTGCAAGTCGAACCCGGCGGCAACGCGTCGCCGACGCTCGGGCAGTTCGAGCCGGAGAGAGTTGCGATGCTCCTCTGCCAAGTTGGCGTCCGCGTGCTGTTGGAGGAACTCCCCCGCTCCCGCTTTCAAGCCCACGCCCCGACTGGCTAGTGGAACCGAGCCGGGAGCAACACGGCGACTGCCGTGCAGGAGGAGCAGCGGTTCGATGTCCGTGGCTTCGCAGGTTCCATCCGCCTGCTGGCGAACGGCCAACAGCCGATGCTCGAGGATCTGTTGGGTGGGGATGGCCTGGGTGGGAGAGTCGCCAGCGGTTTCGACCGATGCGAGTGCAACGTGCAGCATGTACGCATCGTTTGCCCTCGGGTCGACGAGAATGGTGCCGCGCAACGCGTCCGCGCCGAACCGACGGATGACCTCGTGGGCTAGAGCTTCAAAGACGGGTTCGCCGGGGTGAACCCAAACGCCGTTTGCCTCTGTGGAAGTGCGCTGCGTGGACAGTCGGTTGCGGCTGGTTGCCGGGTAGGTCGCCAAGGCTGGTAGCAAAGGGTCCAATGCGCCCGGACGCAGCGGAGCCAGCGAGAAGACGTCGTTGATGTCGCCGCGGATGTCGATGTCGAGCAACGCCGCGCTGTGTCTCACGAAGCGTCTCACTTGGGCTGGGAGCAGTTGCAGATACCGCTCGCGATCCATTTCGCTGCGAACGCCCGTGAGGCGAGACGCCACGTCCCCTGTGTTGCCGTATGTGGCCGCCTCTTGGTCGCTGATGGCTGTGACGGTTTCCTTGGCCGCCAGTCGGTTGAGCCGAGCCTTGGCCGCGTCCTCATCCTTGAGGGCCTCAACCATCACGTCGCGCAGCGAGGCGTTCTCGAACATCCGACCTATCACGTCGAACACCTTGTCCGACTTGAGCTCCTCTCGGATGGTATCTAGCTTGTCGAGCAACACTTCAAGCACCCGGCCCTCTCGTGTGCTCGTTGCGACTAGGTTGGCAATGTGGACTTTGCGCGACTGGCCATAGCGGTGGATGCGACCCATCCGTTGCTCCAGCCGGGCTGGATTCCAAGGGATGTCGTAGTTGGCCATGTAGGCGCAGAATTGGAGGTTGATCCCCTCGCCGGCAGCATCCGTGGCCACGAGGTAGCGTGCGCCGTCCTGGCGACGGAAAGCCTCCACCTGCTCTTCGCGCTCGGGCCACGCCATGCCACCATGGATCTGTGCGACTTCGCCGGTGTGGCCGAGTCCTTCAAGACGGCGAACAAGGTAGTCCATCGTGTCTCGGTGTTCGGTGAAGATGATCCACTTCTCTGACGCATGGCTTGGGTCTTCGAGCACTTGGCGGAGCTTCTCGAACTTGGACTCGCTGCCAGAGTCGAGGATGGCCCTGGCGCGCTGGTTTAGGCGCGTCAGCGTCTTGATTTCTTGCTCTAGGGCCTCGACAGAAACGGTGACGATGGCACCAAGGATTGCTGTCTCGTAGTCCTCATTCGCTTCCGAGCCTGCGCCTGACCCGTCTTCGTCGGCGGTGTGCTGCTCGAAGTAGTCGTCCGTGTGTCTTCGGCGCAACTGCCGCTGGCGCTGTTGCAGGTCGTGTGGGGTCAGCTCGCCGGATGCAAGCTGGCGCACCGATTCGCGGAGTTTGTCGATGCGGCGTTCCAACGAGCGAGAGAGGGCAAAGGAGGAACTGGCGAGCCGTCGCTGGAACACGCCTAGTGCGAGGCGCATGGCACCTTCGTTGTCCATCGCGCTGTATGCGTTGAGCAGGTATTGCGTCGTGTCGTCGTATAGCGCTTGTTCGCCGTTGGGACCCTGGCTGAGTTCGTAGCCGAACGTGCTGCACTCTCTCGGTGGATACAGCGGCTTGCCTTGCAGGTCGACCATCTCCTCCTTGGTGCGTCGAAGGAAGTGCCGGGAGCGCTCACGTTCCGGAAAGCGTCGGAACGCCTCCCCTGTGGCAAAGACATGAGGGTCCAGCAAGCGCCACAGGTGGTGGTACGGCGAGTCGTACCCCATATGTGGTGTGGCGGTGAGCAGGAGCAGATGGCGGCACGCCCACGGAAGCGCGGCGTACTCGCTGCTAGGTGCGGCGCACCCCGTGAAGCCTTCGGCAAGTTGGTAACGTTGGCTCTTGTGGGGCGCATTGGGTCGCCGCTGGTTCGTGGAGGCCGACAGTTTGTGCGCCTCGTCGAACACGACAAGGTCGTAGGGTGGCGTGTCGGGTTCGCACAGACGCGCGAATGTGAGGCCCGCGAGGGTGTTGATGGACACGATGGCCAAATCGCTGCCCGGTCCACGAAAGGGGTTGCTAGCACGAGCTTCGGCACCCGTGACGATGCGGAACGAGAGCCGGAACAACGTCTGCAGTTCTCGCTGCCAGTTGCCAACCAGACCGGCCGGAGGTACGACGAGCACGCGGCGAATGCGCCCTCGCAGCAGCATTTCCCGTACAGTGAGCCCCGTCATGATCGTCTTGCCCGCGCCGGCGTCGTCGGCTAGGAGGAAGCGGAGCGGGTCTTGACGCAGCATGTGCTCATAGACGGCGATCCGCTGATGGGGCAGCGGGTCGATGCGAGAAATCTCGCTTGCGAATGTGGGGTTGAACTGGTGGCCGTACGCGAGATGCCATGCTTCCGCTACGGCAGACACGCCTTTTGGATCGCCAGCGAAGTCTAGCTGTGGTGGTGCAGCATCAACCTGTTGCGTCAGTTGTGGCCCGTGTGCCGCGGATGCAGCGGCTGCCTCCGCCTCGAGTTCCCGTAGCTGCTTCAGGTAGATGAGACGAGGCTTCGATTGTCCCGACTCCCAGCGACCGATGGTCAGGGGCGTTACCTGCATTTGCTCCGCAAGCTGCTCTTGGGTCAGGGCAAGGGTGGTGCGCAGCCGGCGAATGTCACCCGGGTTGGTGAAGGGGAGGGGCTGTGGGCGAGGAATCGGCATAGGCGCGCATCATAGGTTGTCGACAGAAAAAATGCAACCCATCAAATGTTGGATTCGAAACTCTCTAGTCGTCAGGTCGGCCCTTCGTACTGTCTCCCCGCCGGTTGATCAGGCGGTCGGGGTCGGCCATGGGGGTGTTGCGTATGGCTTGGTCCACGCGCTTGTCGTACTTGGGATCGAGGCGGGCGGTCTTGGAT
>VXSY01000143.1 GCA_009837725.1 Gammaproteobacteria bacterium
GGGCGGGGAGAGAGGGCGACTTCGAGCACCGGCTGGTTGCTGCATCGGTGCCAAGCGGACGGTCGGGGGTCAATCCACGTGACCTCCGCAACGTGCCCCGGTTCGGGAATCGCACAGAGCGCGCAGACCTCCACTTCCTCTTCACCGAGGTGAATGTGGTTGTCTGCAACGGCATACCCAACGTAAAGCACCGTCGCGGCAACGGAAAGCCACCGCCACAGTTGGCACCTTGGTCTTGGTTTCGGGCCCATCACGGGTTGCAGATTGCCGAAGCCGCCGATCTGAGGAATAGTATGTTACAACATATCATTTCCAATCGGGCGCTCGCTCCCGATGCCGTCACGCGGAGACGGCTACCTCGAAGCCGTATTGCTCTGCGAGGTGGCGGGCCAGCTTGGGTTGCACGGCGGCCACCGTGCAGTCGGGGGCGAGGGCGGACATCATCGTCACGCCGATGTCCGTCAGGCCGCAGGGGTTGATGCGGGAGAAAGGCTCGAGGTCCATGTCCACGTTGAGGGCGAGGCCGTGATAGCTGCAGGCGTGGCGGATGCGCAGGCCCAAGGCGGCGATCTTGTCGTTGCCGACATAGACGCCGCGGGCGTCAGTGCGGCCGACCGCCTCGATGCCATGTTCCGCCAAGAGCGCGACGATTGCGCCTTCGATACCGTTCACCAGTTCGCGCACAGAAAGCCCTAGGCGGCGCAAGTCCAGCATCAGGTAGCCGACGATTTGGCCGGGGCCGTGGTAGGTCACCTGGCCGCCACGGTCGCTTTGCACCACGGGAATGTCACCGGGGGCGAGGATGAACTCGCTTCGGCCGGCCTGGCCTTGGGTGAAGACGGGAGGGTGTTGCGTGAACCAGAGCTCGTCCACAGTCGCTGCGCTGCGAGCGTCGGTGAACTCGCGCATGGCGCGGAACACCTCCTTGTAGTCGCGAAGCCCCAGGTCGCGGACGTGCAGCGAAGGCATGGCCTTCGGCGAAGGGGAGCCGCGCCTTGCCTTCACCATTTGGACAAGCTCCCGCCTGCGCTTTCGAGCTCAGCCAATGAGATCTCGGAAGAAAAGATAGATGCCGTCCCAGGCACGGGAGAAGAAGCCGGCTTCCGGCACTGACGCTCGCGCCAAGAGGGGTGCTGTGGCGAGCGTGTCGCCGTCCAGCACCAGCCGCATCTCGCCCACCTGCGCGCCGGCTTCGATGGGTGCTTCGAGCACCGGCGGCAGGTCGATGACGGTTTCCATCTCCTCTAGGCGTCCGCGTGGAAAGGTGGCGTGCAGTTCCTCAACCCCCAGTGCAACGTTCTCGTCTTCGCCGTACCACACTTCCGGCGTCGCCAGCACGTCATCGGCGCCGTAGATTCGCTTCGTCTCGAAATAGCGGAAGCCCCAAGACAGGAGCTTCTGCGTCTCCCGCGTGCGGATGTCGGCGCTGTCCGTGCCCATCACGGCGGTGATGAGGCGCATCCCGGCGCGCTCTGCCGAAGCCACGAGGCAAAAGCCCGCAGCGTCAGTGAGGCCGGTCTTCACGCCGTCCACAGAGTCGTCCAGCCACAGCAACTGGTTCCGGTTTGACTGCTCTATGTCGGCGTAGGTGAAGGACTTTTCGGCATAGATCGCATAATGGTCGGGATAGCGGCGGATGAGTTCGCGGGTTAGCAGCGCAAGATCGTACGCGGACGAAAGGTGCTCGTCGTCGGGCAAGCCTGTGGCATTGCGGAAGGTGGAGTCCGTCATGCCGATCTCTGCGGCGTGCTGGTTCATCATGTTGGCGAAGGCGCTCTCGTCGCCGCCGATGTATTCCGCCACCGCGACGCTCGCGTCGTTGCCAGACTGAATGATGATGCCGCGCAAGAGGTCAGCAAGCGAAACCCTCGTGCCTTCGCGCACGAACATGCGCGAACCGCCGGTGCGCCAGGCGTTGACGCTCACGGGCACCTCGTCGTCGAGCGCAATCCGGTCTGCGGCGACTTCCACCGCCGCCACGTAGCTCGTCATGATCTTGGTGAGACTCGCCGGCGGCAGCGGCAGCCGGCTCTCGCCCTCGGCCAGCACGCGCAGCGTCACGGCGTCCATCATCACATAGCTGCGTGCGGCAACCGATGGCGCCGCCGGCACGATGGCGGCGGATGCAGCAAAGGCGGCGCTAGTCGGAACCAGCGTCGCACTCAGGACGCAGACGCAAAGAAGGGCCCGGGCACGCTTCGCCCAGATCGAATGCTCAGGTGCCGAACTCGGCATGGACGACAACCTCCTAAGGATTTTCACTGCTCGATCACGACCGGCGACCACTCGCGCCCGAACGCCACCACCATTTTGAGCCGTTCCGCCTCGGTTCGGGTCGGCAGCGGCCCGATTCGCACCATGAAGGCGTCGCGAGCCCGCGCCACCGTCGCCCTCGTCTCGGCAATGGTGGCGATCGCGTCGGCGCTGCCGGCGGCGCTGTCGAAGTCCACGAAGGGCCCGGCTTGGACGAAGTAGCGCGGTGGTGGACGCGGCAGGAAATCCGCCGGCGTCACGGTCTCGACCCGAACTCTGGCTGTGCCGGCGTCCGCGAAGCCAAGTTTCACTGCCGCCGCATAGGACAGGTCGATTATGCGGCTCGGGTGAAAGGGGCCGCGGTCGTTGACGCGCACGATGGTGGACTTGCCGTTGGCGAGATTCGTCACCCGAGCCCAGCAAGGCAGCGGCAACGAACGATGCGCGGCGCTGAGTTCATAGACATCGTAGGTCTCGCCTGTGGCGGTGGCGAGACCGTCGAAGCGGGTGCCATACCAAGACGCCAAGCCCTCCTCGACATAGCCGTCGGCGCTCTCGAGCACCTCGTAGTGTTCGCCGAATACCTCATACGGGCGGCTCTTCGACGGCAGCGGCGTCTCGTGGGTGACGGTTGGATTGGGCAGCTGTTCGAGACCCGGTGGTGGCGAGGCCGGCGCTGCGTCCGGCAGTTGCGACGGCGGAATCGTCGCCCCCGCATCGGGCCGCGTCACCGGCGCTTGGCTGACACAAGCCGCGAGAAGCAGCGGGAGAAGCAGCCAAGCCGCCTCGGTCACTCGCATCTCGACTCCCCTTTGGGGGAGGATGTCTCGCTCTCCAGAGAGACCGTCATTCGCACGCGGACATACTCTCCGGAGGGAGGGCGTCTCGCCCCCCACGGCGTCACAGGCTCGGCGGGCGACGCACTCGCTCATGTGCCGGCCTTCGACCCTTCGCGCCGTTCGCGGATGGCTTCGGCCAACTCGAACACGGCGAGGGCATACATGCGGCTATGGTTGTAGCGCGTGATGACGTAGAAGTCGCCAAGGCCCACCCAGTACTGAATGCCGTCAGCCGCCTCGAAGCGGTGCAGGCTCGCGGGCTCGTCGTCGCTCACCTTGGCCGGCACAGCGATGCCAAGAGCGCGCAAGTCCCCGGCGGTGCGGGTGGGCTTGAGGCCCGAGTCGACCAACTCCGTGGCATTGGCAGGCGGCGAATCCACCTGGAAGGCAATCACCGGCGCACCCTTCCAGCGGTGCTCGGCGAAGTAATTGGCCACGCTGCCGATGGCATCGGTGCGGTTGTTCCAGATGTCGCGAGTGCCGTCGTCGTCGAAATCCACCGCAAAGGTACGGTAGCTCGACGGGATGAACTGTCCGAGCCCCATCGCGCCGGCATAGGAACCCTTGAGGGCGCCCGCGTCCATGCCCTCTTCCCGCACCAAGAGCAGGAACTCCGTCAGTTGCCCGCGGAAGAATTCGGCGCGACGCGGATAGTCGAAGCCGAGGGTCGTCAGCGCGTCGAGCACCCGATAGCTGCCGGTGTTGCCGCCGTAGTTGGTCTCGACACCGATGATGGCGACGACGATGTGCGGCGGTACGTTGTAGCGCGCGGCCGCGGCGTCCAGAGCGGCTTGGTTGCCATCCCAGAACTGCACTCCTCCGGCGATGCGGCGTTCGGTGATGAAGATGTTGCGGTATTCGTGCCATGCGAGCGCTCGTTCGGCAGGGCGCGAAATCGCCGCGATGATGCTCTCTTGATGGGATGCGTCGGCAATGACAGACGTGAGCCAGTCGCGATCGAAGCCGTATCGCGAGGCAACGGAGTCGAGATAGGCGCGAACGTCATCGCGTTCGACATAGCCTTCCGCGAGCGCCGCCCCCTGCCAGAGAAGGCCAAACGCGGTCGCGAGCATCGCCATTCGTCGCGGCCAGCGGTTCGCGCAGCGAACTGCCAACGCGCCCGTTAGCAGGTTCCTTGCACGGGAGGAACCGGAGGGGAGTCGGACGAGCATTTGAGGGGAGTGGTGCGTAGGGTCGGTCACGGGTGCAATCTGGCTACGACTTGTCATCGAAGGTCCTGTCTTCATACCCGGTTCGCCGGCATTCAGCCCCGTGGCCGGACCCTCGCCTGCTGCCCGGCGCCGTGGATTGCCATCACCACGCCAAATGCGCCCAACACCACCAGCGTGGACGTGCCTCCCATGCTCACAAGCGGCAGCGGCAGCCCCACAACGGGCAGGAGCCCCGACACCATCGCGATGTTAACAAAGGCCGAAAGCGCGAACACGATGGTGAAGCCGCCGATGAACAGGCGCCCGAAGTTGTCGCGCGCTTCGGTCGCCATGTAGAGGCAGCGCGCCACCACAAGCAGGTACAGCAGCACCATCACCAAAACGCCCAAAAGCCCGAGTTCCTCGCCGATCACTGCGATGATGAAATCGGTTTCGCGTTCCGGCAGGAAGTCGAGCTGGCTCTGCGTGCCGTTGCCGAGCCCCTTGCCGAAGAATCCACCCGAGCCGATGGCGGTTTTCGACTGGATGATGTTCCAGCCGGCGCCTTGGGGATCGCGCTCCGGATCGAACAAGGTGAGCACTCGGCCGCGCTGGTAGTCCGTCATCACGAACCACAGCCCCGGCAGCGCGGCGAGCGCCGCGGGGACGGCCGCCGCGATCCAGCGCCAGCGCACTCCCGCCAGGAAAATCACGCCAAGGCCGCCAGCCGCGATCACGACTGCGGTGCCGAGATCGGGCTGCAGCGCGACCAAGAGCGCCGGCACGCCGATGATCGGCAGTGCCACCGCCACATCCCGGAAGCGGGGCGGCAGCGTGTGGCGACCGATGAGCCAGGCGAGCCCAAGCGGCACCGCCACCTTCATTGCCTCGGAAGGCTGGAATCGGGGCAGCCCAGGCCAGTCGATCCAGCGCTGCGAACCCTTCACGGTGGCGCCGTCGAACAGCACCCAGACCAGCAGAAGGACGCTCGCGCCATACACCGCTGGCGTCCAGCGTCGGAACAGCTCCGGTTGCAGGTGCGCCAGCACAATCAGGGCCAGAAAGCCAAGGCCCAGTTTCGTCGCCTGATCGACCACGGCGCCCATGTCGCGACCGCTGGCGCTGTACATGACCACCAAGCCGAAGCACGACACCAGGGCCAGCCCCGCCAGCAGCCAGCCGTCTGTGCGAATGCGCCGGCGTTTGCGCCTGGTTGACGCTGTCGCATCGACGCTGGCGGTGCGACTGAAATCGCTCATTGTGTGGGCCGCTAGCGCGCCGTAACCGGCGCGTCGGCAATTCGCTGCGCGAACTGCTGGCCTTCGGACGTTGGCCGTTGCTTGAGGGTTACTGACCGTCTCGGCGGCCGGCCGCCGGCGCCGGCAGATCCCGTTGCCGCACCGGCCGCGAGCCAATGCGGCGGCAACTCCTTGAGGTCGCCGGCTTCATCGAGCAGATAGGAGTCGAGCACGGCGCGCGCCACCGGCGCCGCTACGGAACTGCCGCCACCGCCGTTCTCCACCAGCACGCTGAGGGCGATGCGGGGATCGTCTGCCGGGGCGAAGGCGATGAACCACGCGTGCTTGCGCTCGAATTCGTCGAGCGCCTCCTCGTCGTATTCCTCACCTTGTGGAATCCCCACCACTTGGGCGGTGCCCGACTTGCCCGCCATGCGATAGGGAATGTCGTCTTGTCCGATGTAGAACCACGCCGTGCCGTTCTGCTGGTAGCCCTTGTTGCCGCGGTGCACCACCGCCTCCATGGCATCCACCATGCGCTCCCAGTCTTCTGGCGTCGGCCCGGCCACGGCTGGCAGGGGCGGCGGCGGATCGTTTTCGCGCACCTCGCCGTCGCTCGACAGCAGCAGGCGCGGACGCACGGGGTGGCCGCGATTGGCGATGGTGGCGGTGACAGCGGCCAGTTGCAGCGGCGTTGCCAGCAGGAACCCTTGGCCGATGGCCAGATTCACCGTGTCTCCGGGATACCACGCCTCGTTCAACGCGCCGCGCTTCCAGTCCCGACTCGGCAGCACGCCGGCCTGGGCAAAGGCGATATCGACTGTTGTGTTCCGACCGTAGCCGAACTGCCCCGCGAAGCTCGCCAGGTCATCGATGTTGAGCTCGGAACCCAAGCTGTAGAAGTACACGTTGGACGAGCGATAGATGGCACGGTGCAGGTTGACGATGCCCTGGCCGCCGGAGTTGCCGGGTTGCCAGCTCCAGTCGCGGTAGACGCGGCCTTGGCCATTGATGCGGAACGAGCCGCGGTCGTTGACGGTGTCTTCCCAAGTGGTGACGCCGTGGCTGACGCCGGCGAGGCCCATGACCGGCTTGAAGGTGGAACCGGGCGCGTAGAGACCGCGCGTGGCACGGTTGAACAGCGGCGTCTCCCGCGATGCCTTGAGTTCGTGATACTGCGCCGCGCTGATGCCGGTGACGAAGAGATTGGCGTCGTAGCCGGGCTGGCTGAGGAGCGCGAGGACGCCGCCCGTGCGCGGTTCGATGGCCACCACTGCACCTCGGCGGTCGCCGAGCGCGTCCGCGGCGGCGCGTTGCAGGCTCGCGTCGAGGTGCAGCGTGATGTCCGCTCCGGCGCGGGCCGGTTGCTCGAACAGTGTCCGCACCTGCCGCCCCCGGGCGTCGGTTTCGACGCGACGATGGCCCGGTTCGCCGTGCAGCGAATCCTCGTAGAACTGTTCCACGCCGTGGCGGCCGATGAAGGCGGTGGCCGCATAGCGGGCCTCGTCGAGCCGCTCAAGATCGGTCTCGTCGATGCGCCGCACCGAGCCGATGGCATGGGTCATCTGCAACGGTTCCGGGTAGTGCCGCACGATGTCGGCGCGCACTTGGACGCCTGGCAGGCGAAACTCGTTCACGCGCACGGTGGCGCGCTCTTGTTCGTTGATGTTGAGCTTGAGTGGGATGGGCTCGAGCGGCCGTCGTTTGGCCTTCAGGCGCTTGTGGAAGCCGGCGACGTCCGCCTCCCCGAGCGGCACCAGCGCACCCACCTCCTCGAGCAGGGCATCGATGTTGCTGGCGAGTTCCGTGACCACCGCAATCGAGTGGATCGTGCGGTTGCCGGCCAGCAGTTGGCCATTGCGGTCATAAATAAGGCCGCGCCTGGGTGCCACGGCCACTGTCTGCACCCGGTTGTTGTCCGAGCGGGCGCGATAGGCGTCGGCCTCGAACACCTGAAGCTGCACCATGCGTCCGAACAGCACCAAGAAGGCAGCTGCCACCAGCACCATGCTGATGGCGGCACGCGCATTGAACGTGTGCTGTTCCTTGTTGCGGTCGTGCAACTCCCTTCCAGGAGCCTGCGCTGCGGAAACGCCGCGAAGCCCGCTGTTTCGGCCAAGCCCGCCATTTCCGCCGAGCCCCCGTCTGCGGCGCAGCCAGTTACCGGCCATCTGCATGACCTCCGGCTCGCGAGGCGCGATGGTAGGGATGTCCGGCGAGGATCGTCCAAGCGCGGTAGAACTGTTCGGCGACGATCACGCGCGTCAACTGGTGTGGGAATGTCAGGCGGGAAAGGGAGATGACCTGATGCGCGCGGCGCCAAGCCTCTGCCCCGAAGCCCTCCGCGCCGCCCACCAGCAGCGCGAGGTTGCGGCCGGCCATGCGCCAGTCGGCAAGCGCTTCGGCGAGCTCTGCGCTCGTGAGGCTCTTGCCGCGCGCGTCGAAGACGATGGCCGTTTCGTCTCGTCGCACTTCCGCGAGCAGACGCTGTTCATCCGACTGATTGCGCCTTGGTGCCACCACCTTGAGTTCCATGGAGCAATCCCTCGGCAGCCGGGACGCATACTCCGAGAATCCCTCGTCCACCCAGGCCGGTGCCTTGCCAACCGCCACCAGCCGCGCCCTCATCGCCAAGGCGCCCGGCGAGCCGCGTGGCCAGGTGAGAAATGCGGGCTAGCAGCCTGTCGGACTTTGCCGCGTAGCGGCGAAGTGCGATGGCTGCTAGGCGGTTTCACGTCCATCGTTGCTTGCGGTTGTGGCCGGAGCGTCCATCGTTGCGTCGAGGTTCTCCCAGAGCCGTTCTAGATCGTAGAAGCTGCGGGCTTCGGCGCGCATGACATGCAGCACGACATCGCCAAGGTCGAGCAGCACCCACCCACCGACATCGCGGCCTTCGACACCAAGCACTTCCTTGCCGGCACCCTTGAGCACGGCGAGCACGTTGTCGACGATCGCCTTGACGTGGCGATCGGAGGTGCCGCCGGCGACGATCATCGTGTCGGTGATGTCCGTCATGTCGGACACTTCCAAGGCGACGACATCCACCGCCTTGAGGTCGTGAGCGGCGTCCAGCACCAGTTCTCTAAGCTCTGCCGACGCCTGCGTAGAGTCCATGCCGCCTAATATATGCCCACACGGCGGCGGGTAGCAATGCGCTAGCGTCGTTTTCCGTCGCGATGGCGCGGCGCACTTCGGTGCCCGACACGGCCATCGGCGGCGTGCCGGCAAAATGCACGCTGCCGGCCGGCAGCTCCGACAGTTCCTGCGGGCGTTCTGCAAGCCGAAACCCGTCGGGGACGCGGTGCGGCCTGCCCTCTCGCGCGAACACCAACAAATGACAAAGCCCAGGCAACGCTTCGTGATCCCGCCATGACGACAGCAGCGTCACTGCGTCCTCGCCGATGAGCCACACCAACGGTTCCATGCAGCCAACGCGGCGGCGCAGTTCCCGCAGGGTGTCCGCCGTGTACGACGGCCCAGGCCGCTCAGCCTCGATGTCGGACGCAACCAGGCCCGGCGCCGACTGCGCCGCAAGGCACAGCATGTTCCAGCGGTGCTCCGCCGGTGCCTCTGGAGTGTCACGATGCCAAGGTCGTGCCGACAGCATGAGGGTGACCGACTCCGCATCGAGCAGATCGCGCCCAGCCTGGGCGATGTGCAGGTGGCCGCGATGCACGGGATCGAAGGTGCCGCCGAGAATCGCCTGCATTGCGACGTGGAATGGCGCGTTGCCGCGTGCGCCCGGCCCTAGCCGGACTTGCCGAGATTGCCCAGCAAGCGGCGAATCTCGGCGAGGCGCTCCCTCGGCATGTGCATCTGCAGCAGGCCTTGCTTGATCTCCGGCGACACCGGCAGGAGTTCGGCCAGTCGCCAGCCCACCGACCGAGCGTCTTCGTAGTCCACGACGATGCCGAGCTTTTCCACCATCGGATGCTTGGCGATCTCCCGCAAGGCATCCACGAGCGGGGCGAATTCCTCGCCCACTGGGCTTGCCGTCTCCTCCGGCAGGAACTCCACCTCCGCCATGGTCAGGTGGTTGTCCGCCATCCAAGAACGGTGGATGCGGAACTTGCCCTCGCCGGCGCAGACGATGCCGAGCCGTCCGCCAGCGAGGGGATCGAAGTCCACGATCTTCGCCAGCGTGCCGATGTTGAAGATGGTCGGCACGGCTTGGTCTGCCTTGTGGACGTCGCTGCCTTGGCGAATGAGCACGACGCCGAAGCCGCTGCCGTCCTTCATGCAGCGGCTGACGAGGTCGAGATAGCGCGGCTCGAAGATCTTGAGCGGCAGCCGGCCGCCGTTGAACAGCACGGCGCCGAGCGGAAACAACGGGATTTCCTGCCGTTCCGTCATGTGCGGTCGTGCGTCCGAAGTCCCGCAGGCTGCTAGCGCGCCCTAGCGGGCGCGTCGGCAGTTCGCTCCGCGAACTGCTGGGCTTCGGGTTCGCATCCGCTCACTACTCCTAGAACGGAATGTCGTCCTCGAGATCGTCGAGGTCGTCCGCTGGCGCTGGCGCGGGAGCGGGGGCCGGTCGCGCTGGCGGGCGGTTTGCACTCGACGGCGGCGCTCGGTAGCCGTCTTCCATGCCGCCACCGCCAGCCATCGCGCCGCGGCTGTCGAGCATCTGCATGTCGCGTGCGACGATTTCTGTCGTGTATCGGGTCTGGCCGTCCTGACCTTCCCAAGAGCGCGTTTGCAGACTGCCTTCGATGTACACCTTCGAGCCCTTGCGGAGGTATTCGCCGGCGATTTCCGCCAGGCGACGCCAGCAAACGACTCGGTGCCATTCCGTGCGTTCCTGACGCTCGTTGGTGTTGCGGTCCGTCCAGCTTTCGCTCGTTGCGACGCTGAGCGTCGTGACCGGTGTTTGGGATTGGGTGTAGCGAGTCTCGGGATCGCGCCCGAGATTGCCAATGAGAATGACCTTGTTGATGCCTCGGGCCATCGTTTTCGTTCCATGATTTTCGACTACCAACAGTCTAGCAGCCTCTCCACCAAGAACGTGCCTAAACGGAAGGCAGGATGTTCCCCTTGCATTGAGAAAATCATGCAATCAACTGATGTTGGGCGTATTTTCCGTAGGGCGGCTTGTCCCCTCCCGTGCTCGACATTTCAACGAATTGGGCACGGGACGGGACAGGCCCGTCCCCTACGGCCCATCCATGTTCCTCCCGTGTCACCCCGCCCGTGCTGGTTTCACGGCGTTTGCCGAAAATCGCAGTTGCCGTTGCCGCGCCATCGGCGTAGTTTTGACTGTTTGGCAATCGGCGAGGAGCGGGCCGTCCGCGAAGCCTCAGCAAGGCGTTTTTCGCGGCACATGAGAATCGATGGCGGTTGTTGAAAGGGTCGGGAAACTCGCCGCGGGCAACTCTCCCGCGCCAGCACGGAAGGATTCCGTCGATGCAGCGGCCAATGGAAGCCCGGCAACAGAGCCGCCGCTAGCCGATTCGCCCGGCACAGCCGCCATCTCAGTGCGCGGTGCCCGTACGCACAACCTCAAGAACATCGACGTCGACATCCCCCGCGATCGCCTCGTGGTGGTGACGGGTCTTTCCGGTTCCGGCAAGTCCTCCCTCGCCTTCGACACCCTCTATGCCGAAGGTCAGCGGCGCTACGTCGAATCGCTTTCCGCGTACGCCCGGCAGTTCCTGTCGATGATGGAGAAGCCGGACGTCGATCACATCGAGGGACTGTCTCCGGCCATCTCCATCGAGCAGAAGTCCACCTCCCACAACCCGCGTTCCACCGTCGGCACCATTACCGAGATTCACGACTACCTGCGCCTGCTCTACGCCCGAGTGGGCGAGCCGCGCTGCCCCGAACACGGCCTTCCGCTCGCAGCGCAGACCGTCAGCGAGATGGTGGATCAAGCGCTCGCGCTGCCGGAAGGCTCCCGCATCATGGTGCTCGCGCCGGTGATCCAGGAGCGCAAGGGCGAGCACCAGCACGTCTTCTCGGAACTCGTGGCGGACGGCTTCATCCGCGCCCGAATCGACGGCATCGTCACCGGTCTTGACCACCCTCCTGCCCTCGACAAGAACAAGAAGCACACCATCGAGGCGGTGGTGGACCGCCTGCGGGTGCGCCCCGATGTCCAGCAGCGTCTCGCGGAGTCGTTCGAGACCGCGCTCAACCTCGGCGAAGACGTGGCGGTAGTGAGCCTGGTGGACGACGAGGAAGCAGGCGATCTCGTTTTCAGCGCCCGCTTCGCCTGCCCGACCTGCGGCTACAGCATCAGCGAGCTCGAGCCGCGCATGTTCTCCTTCAACAATCCCGCTGGCGCTTGCCCCGACTGCGATGGCCTCGGCGTCAAGCAGTTCTTCGATCCCGACCTCGTCGTGACCGACCCCACATTGACGCTTGCAGAAGGTGCGGTGCGCGGCTGGGACCGCCGCAACGTGTATTACTTTCACCTGCTCACCTCCCTCGCCCGCCACTACCGGTTCGATGTCGAAAAGCCCTTCGGCAAGCTCACCAAGAAGCAGCGTGACGCAGTGCTGTTCGGCTCCAAGGGCGAACGCATCGACTTCAGCTATGTCAACGACCGCGGCGATCGCATCACCCGCCGCCACCATTTCGAGGGCGTCATTCCCAACATGGAGCGGCGCTTTCGCGAGACGAGCTCGAGCGGCGTGCGCGAGCATTTGCAGAAGTACCTGACGGTGCGCGCCTGCCCGGCGTGCGCCGGCACGCGGCTCAAGCAGGACGCTCGACACGTCTTCATCGACGAGACCACCCTGCCGGAGATCAACACGAGCTCGGTGGAGGCAGCGCTCGATTACTTCCTTGGGCTTGAGCTCAGTGGCCGCCGCGGCGCCATCGCCGAGAAAATCCTCAAGGAAATCCAGGCCCGCCTGCGCTTCCTCGTGGACGTGGGGCTGAACTACCTCACCCTCGACCGCAGCGCCGAGACCCTCTCCGGCGGCGAAGCGCAGCGCATCCGCCTCGCAAGCCAGATCGGCGCGGGTCTCGTCGGCGTCATGTACATCTTGGACGAGCCCTCCATCGGCCTGCACCAGCGCGACAACGAACGGCTGTTGCGGACGCTCACGCACCTGAGGGACCTCGGCAACACGGTGCTGGTGGTGGAGCATGACGAAGAGGCTATCCGCACCGCCGACCACATTCTCGACATCGGCCCCGGCGCCGGCGTCCACGGCGGCGAAATCGTCGCCTCCGGCAACCTTGCGGAAATCGTCGCCAACGACGCATCGGTCACGGGAGACTTCCTCGCCGGCCGCAAGGCCATCCGCATCCCGGAAACCCGCCGCCGCGTAAACCCCGACAAGGTGGTGCGCCTCGTCAAGGCCCAAGGCAACAATCTCAAGGGCATCACTGCCGATATCCCCTTGGGGCTCATGACCTGCGTCACCGGCGTTTCCGGTTCCGGCAAGTCCACCCTCATCAACCACACGCTCTATCCGCTGGCAGCGCGAATGCTTAACGGTGCCATCACGCTCACGCCGCAGGCGCACGAAGATGTGGAAGGGCTCGATCAACTCGACAAGGTGGTGGACATCGACCAGAGCCCCATCGGGCGCACCCCCCGCTCGAACCCGGCAACGTACACGGGCCTCTTCACCCCCATCCGCGAACTGTTCGCGCAAACGCAGGAAAGCCGGGCACGTGGCTACAAGCCCGGTCGCTTCAGCTTCAACGTGCGCGGCGGGCGCTGCGAAGCGTGTCAGGGCGACGGCGTCATCAAGGTGGAGATGCACTTCCTGCCGGACATCTACGTGCCGTGCGATGTCTGCCGGGGCAAGCGCTACAACCGTGAGACGCTGGAGGTGCGCTACAAGGGCAAGAACATCCACGAAGTGCTCGACATGACCATCGAGGAAGCCCACGAGTTCTTCGACGCCGTGCCGATGCTGAAGCGCAAGCTGCAAACCCTGGTGGACGTGGGGCTTTCGTATGTTCGCCTGGGCCAGAGCGCCACCACGCTCTCGGGCGGCGAGGCGCAGCGGGTGAAGCTCTCTCGCGAGCTCTCCAAGCGAGACACCGGCAAGACCCTCTACATCCTCGACGAACCCACCACAGGCCTGCACTTCCAGGACATCCAGCAGCTCCTGCGCGTGCTCCACCGTTTGCGCGACCAAGGCAACACGGTGGTAGTGATCGAGCACAACCTCGATGTGGTCAAGACGGCCGACTGGATCATCGACCTGGGCCCAGAAGGTGGTGCGGGAGGCGGCGAAATCGTTGCTGTGGGCACCCCGGAGGACATCGCTGCGGACCGAGCATCCCACACGGGCCGCTTTCTGGCGCCAGTGCTTGCAAAAATGGGCCATTGACGCACCCACCCGAGTGCGCCTCGTCGTTCGCGTCGAGAACCAAGAGGCCACTGACACGAGCGCAACGACTCTTCTCCTTCCCCACCGAGGATGCTTCCCTTGCTAGGCGTGTTGTCGAGGTTCAGAGACATTCCGGACTTTCGGGACGTGGGACCGTGAGGTTCG
>VXSY01000233.1 GCA_009837725.1 Gammaproteobacteria bacterium
CGAACCTCACGGTCCCACGTCCCGAAAGTCCGGAATGTCTCTGAACCTCGACATTGGCACGAAGCATCCACCCTAGCCGAGCCGCAAGGCAAGGCAGGATGCCCTCCCTCCGAGGCACCGTTCGCACCGACCGTTCTTTCGCACCACGCCGGTTCGCCCCCGCCATCCATTGCACCGATCCGGTGCGGGGAAACCAGCGCTGCACCTAGCGATCAGGGCCGCAGCAAATCCGTGTACTGCGAAAACCGCGTGTCCTGCCGCGTCGCCACCTCGATCACGCAGACCTCGCCCTCGTCGTTGGCGCGGCGTGCCGCCTGGAGCGCCGGGGCGAGTTCGTCCACCTCGTTGACGTGAATGGCCTTGGCGCCAAGCGCCTTGGCAACGCCGGCGTAGTCCCCAGACTGATTGCCGGCACCGTAGCGCTGCATGGCCGTCGGCATGGACTTGTCGTAGCCGCCCATGGTGCGGTTGTTGATCACCACCGTTGTGATGGGGATCTCCCCGCGCACGGCGGTCTCGATCTCAAGCCCGGTGTGGCCAAAGGCAAGGTCACCCATGAAGTTCATGCAGAACTTCGAGGGGTCTGCCACCTTCGCGCCCATCGCCAGCGGGATGCCGTAGCCGAGGTGCGTCGTCTTGCCCCAGCCGATGTAGCCGAGGGGCGCGGCCGCCTTGTAGAACGGCATGATCTGGTCGCGCGGGTTGCCGGCGTCGTGCGTGACGACGGTGTCGGCATGGTCCACCGCCTGGTTGATCTCGTTGATGACCCGATAGGGGTTGATGGGCGTCTCGTCGGAGTTCAGGAGCGGTGCCCAGTCGGCCAGCCACTCCTGCCGGGTGGTGCGGATGTCCGTGAGCGTCTCCTGTGCCGTGGCGCGGCCGCCCTCGCCCACCGTGGCCTTGAGTTCCTCGATCATCATTTCAAGGGTAAGTTTGGCGTCGCCCACGAGGCCAATGTCGATCGCGTAGTCCTTGTTGATGTCCTCCGGCGACACCGTGGACTGGATCATGAACTTGCCGTCCGGAATGGCGATGCCGAACGTGGTGCGCGTGAGTGCGGAGCCGATGGAGAACACCACGTCCGAGGCCCCCAGCCACTTCCACACACCCTTGGGGGCAGTGCGGTTGGCGCTGCCGAGCGCCAGCGGATGGTCGTCCGGGAATGCGCTCTTGCCCTGCATGGTGGTGATGACCGGAATCTGCGCCAACTCAGCAAACGTCTTGAGCTCTTCGGTTGCACCCGAATAGAGCACGCCCTGCCCCGCCCAGATCACGGGATTGCTCGCCCCGAGCAGCGCCTTCAGCGCATCCTTGACGTCGCTCGCGTTAGGGGCATAGCGCATGATCTTGGACGGCCGGTAAGCCTCCGCCGCGCCCTCCGGCGCATCCCGCCCGAGCACGTCACCGTGCAGCTCCACCAAAACCGGGCCGGGTCGGCCTTGCTTCGCCGTATGAAATGCACGCCGAATCTGCGTCGTGATGCGATCCGGCCGGTCGATGGAAATGGCGAGCTTGGTCACCGTTTCGTAGCTGCGGGCAGCGTGGAAGTTCGGCTGTACGTCATAGCCGCCGAGACCATGCCCACCGGGCAGGTACACCATGGGCACCGCCTCCCCCCAAGCCTGGGCAATGCCGCCGAACGAGTTCTCGACGCCAGGGCCCGACTGCGACGCGAACACGCCCACCGTCTCGCCCCGCCGCTGCCGACTGTAGCCGTCCGCCGCGTTAATGCCACCCCGCTCCTGCCGAAACACCAGCGGCCGGATGTCCACCTTGGCGCAGGCCTCGATGAGCGGATTGGCCGGAAAGCACGGCATCCACTCCACCCCTTCGGCCTTCAGGCAGCGCGCAACCAAGTCGTAACCGTTCATGTGTCCCCTGATCCCCGGTGATCGCTTGAGCGAAAGCCGGCAAGCCTATCAGCCACGGGCTTGCTTACACAAACCGGAAGGTGCCCCCCATGGGGGCCCCACGAAAAGAACGACCTGCAGTACAATAAGTTGTACGTATCCAGATGAGTCCACGACATGGAACACGTCGTCAACTACACCGAAGCGCGCCAGAAGCTCAAGTCGCTCATGGATACCGTGGTCGAGGACCGCGTCGCGGTCGTTGTCACGCGAAGCAAGAGTGAGCCTGTGATGATGATCGCCAAGTCCGAGTTCGATGCATTGATGGAGACCTTCCATCTAATGCGCTCGCCACGCAACGCGGAGCGGATCCGCGCGGCACTGGCGGAGATCGATGATGGCAAGGTGGTCGAGGCAAGAGTCGTCGACGACCGGATCGAAGCGCAGTCTTGACCGACCGGGCGGCCGACTACGCCGTCGCCTTCTCGCGCCAAGCTTGGGCAGACTACCAGCATTGGGTGGACAACGATCCGGCAACGGCGCGACGGCTCACACGCCTGATCGCCGATTGCCTGCGCCATCCGACCGAGGGCATCGGTAAGCCCGAGCCTCTCAAGCACGACCTCGCTGGCTGTTGGTCGCGTCGGATCACCAAAGAGCACCGCCTGGTTTACAAGGTGGAAGGTCGCCGTTGCCTGATCGTCCAGTGCCGCTACCACTACTGACGCAATCACACTGGCCACTACCGGATCAGAACCGGAGGGCGGGACATCTAGGCGAGGCTCACGGACGCACGTGATCCGTGCAACGCACGGGGAGAGCATGTCCGCTTGTCGGGAGACTCCATGCATCGGGGGCCGTCATTGAGGTTCTCCTTGATCTCGCCACGCCCGTGCCGGCAACATTGCGTCTTTCCTCCGAAGCGGGCGCGTGATTTGACGTTAGGGGTGCACGAGTGGTTGGTTACCTTCATCGACAAGCGAGGGCTTAGCGAGCCGGACGGCCGGCCCCTGTACGCGTACCAATGTACGCAGGTCGAGTTCGCCGATCTGAGGGAGCGTTTGGCCGGCGCAGTTCCCAATCACGCGGCACCAGGGCAGCGGGTTGTACGCGGGCTCGTCCTTTACGCATCCCAGTGGTGGCAGCGCCAGTACAGCGGCGGCCCTTGGAGTTGGGACTCGATCTTCCGAGACATCGGCTGGACGGAGGTGCACTACCCCGATCTTTACGGGCCGGTGGGTCAGGCACTCCTCTGGTGGAAGGTCGAGTTGGTGCGACTGTCCACGACAAGACGCTACCTTGGGACGTTCGCGTGCCAAGGCGGTTTGCCTCTATCGCTGGTCGGCGAGTCCAGTCGAACAACCGCCTACGTTCGGGCAGTCCTCCGCCATGTCGCTCGATATCGCACCTTCGTCGACGACCCGATCGAGTTGGCGCGTGACCAGCAACACTTGCTCCGGCCGCCAACGTTGCGGCGTGAGTATGTGTTTCGTCTCGCCGCAGATCTAGCTGGTGCAGTGCTTGATCTGCGCCAAGACATCGGCGAGACCGAGGATTTGCTGGCTGAGTTGGATGCCCGACGCACCGAGTGGCGCCCGTCCATGCCCCTGGACCTCGACAGCGAAACGGCTAGGCAGTTGCTGGGCACGCTGCTGCGCGACGCAAAGGCCGAGGGGCCGAGCAGAAGTGGTTTCGCGGTTGAGCGGTTTTTGGTGCAGACGGACTCCGGGTGGCGCATGGGCGCCCGCCTGCGGATGCCGCGTTCCGTCGATAGTGAAGACTTGGGACGCCATCTGGGTGTGCCAGCGTCAGACCTACCCGCGAGAATGCATGTCAGGACAGCAGGAGAGAGCGGACAGATCGTGGGGCTCTACGGGGCGGGAGGTGGGCACTTCCACCTGATGTCCGGTGAGGACAACCCAATTGCCGCATTCTGGGATGGCTCCGCCGTGGGGGAGCTTCGTCTCGAATTCCTCGCACAGGACGTCCTCGGTGAAGTGACGACACAACGAAGTGCACCGCTTGGCGAGCTGCCTTGGGTGTTCCGGGCAGATGGAGACCACGCATATGTCGGGGAGGGCAGCGTCAGTGACCGTGCGCCAGCGCTACTTGTCTTGCTACCGGCGGGATTCCAGCCAAGCTCTGGGGAGGCGCTGGATGGGACTATCGTGGGAAGGCATCTTTGGCGGATCGACGAGCCAGCCGTCGTTCCAACCGACAGTGGGAAATGCGAGATCAAGCCAGCGTCGGAACAGATGGTGGAGGAGGAATACCGGCTAGTTGGAGACCGTTGCTACTCGCTCACGTCCACGTGCTCCCTGTTTCGGGGCCAGCCGCGCCTATTCGCGTCCAAGGTCGGGGCAACGAGTCGTTCTGTTCCCCGAAATCAGGTGAGCTGGCGGCGAACTGGCCGGCGTTGGCAGTCGAGTCCTGACGGCTACGGATTGTGGGAAGTGCGCCACCTGCAAGGGGAAGTACTCCGCCACCACGAGCGCGTGGGCCTGCTGCCGGAGACCATGTCCCTCTCAATCGAACCCATATCCTTGCATGCGGGGGCGTTGGTATTGGAAGGCGGCGACGGTGTCGGCGTGGCCAACGATGCCAATGAGTCGCGTCTTGCCATTGATCAAGACGCCTCAACTGTGCGCCTTCGACTCAGCGCCGTGGACGGATCAGACCCGCCTGCCGAGGCGGCACTTAGTCTACGTTGGCCAAACGCTGTGGAATTGCAGGTCCGAGCTCCGTTCCCTGTAGCAGGCGCTCGTTTCGTGAGGAACGGCAAGCGCTGACTGACCCAGCTATCGCAGTGGATGACCTATATGGCGTGCGCGCGGCCGCACTGTCCAGCAATGAGACCCAACGCTTCTGGATCGAGGCGGAACTAAGGGCCGAGGATGCGGTACCAGTGAAACGCGTAGCCTACTTCCGCCACGCGCTACGTAACTCCGGTACCCGCCATGAACTAGCGTTGGTCGAAGTCAACTCGAACCTGCGCTTGCTGCTCGGGGCCTCGGCGGCGCAAGACGCGAGAGTGACCTTACAGATTGTCGACAACGCCGGACACCAGCACGACACTGTGGATGTGCGTCCGTTTGCAGCCTCGCTCAGGCACGACCCTTCGATGGGCTCCGTGCTAGTCGAACCGCCGCTCGATTTTCGCGCCATGCCGACCTTTGAGGCATTCCCCTTGGCTCGTACGGACGTCCCCCCAATCACGTTGCGGCCAGTTGGGCCGACCACGTCGCCCACATGCGCAAAATTGCCAGACCAATTGAACACGTCCACGGAACCCTGGCTGGTGGTGCTCCGGGGAGATGACGGAGTGCGGGCCGAACCCGCGGTCGTGGAAGGCCAGGCTCGCCTAGCGCCATCGCCAACTCGATCACTCATGGATGCTCTTGCTCTAGCGGGCGCGAGTCAGCGTACGGCCGCTGTCGAGAGGACGTTGACGAACATGGTGGAGGATGAGGACGAGTCCCAAGAAGCGAACTGGGCATTCCTCAACGAGATGTTGCTTAGCCTTGATGACGTGCCGCCAGCGGCATCGGACCTCATCAGCGCTTTGCCGCGTTGCCCGCAGGCGCTCGTGCGGTGCCTCTTGCGCCTAGCTCCTAGCTTGCGCAACCGAATCTGGCAGCTTGATGGCGAGTTACCGTTTAGTTGGCTAATGATCAAGCGCCAAATCTGGCGGCGAGAGGCAGGGACGGCCTTTGGTGAGATGTGCCGAGAACTGCACGGACTCGTAGAGGACCCTGGACGCCTAGCGAGCGAACATGTGCTCTCCGTACTCGAAGAGGGTGCGGACTACATCGGAGCGCTAGACACAGTAACTACGGACGTAAGGATGGCGTTCGCCGGAGGCGGGCTGAGCAAGCAGTTCGTCCAACACGTCTGCGAAGAGCGTGACCGTCGTGCGGCGGATCATGTTTCGGCGTTGGCAATGCAGGACGACTGGCCACCGGGAGATCGTCGTTTTGAATGGAGCCAAGAGTTCGGAAACGCGGGCTTGGCAGATGCACCTATTTGGGAGCCCGACATCCCTCCGAGCGCCCAACCAACATTCGACACGCCGGTAGCCGCCGCGTGGTGCTGCTTTGCGTCTAGCCCCACCCCAAGAACGGTGTTTCTCGTTAAGCGCATGCGGGCTCATGCCCCGGATTGGTTCGATATGGCGTATCGCGCTGCATGGTATCGGCTGGCGCGCGCCCAGAACTTGGCGAAGGATTGAACGACGTGACGGAAAAAACCCGCATCTCGGAGCTAATCACCGATCTTTCCACCCGCTCAGGTCGGGCGATCATGTCGCAACTCGGTCTGCGGTCCCAAGCACTTCGGGATCACCTGGCTGCCCTCTTTGCGCGCGAGCCAGGAGCACCCGGCGCTTTGCTAGCCGAACCTGTGTTCGAAGGCGCATTCGGTTGGCACCTCGCGGAGAGCGACATGGCGGGTCTGGCGTCCTCAGGCCTCCTAAGTGACGACCTCATCGCTGCGATGGCCAATCCGCCACGCGAACTCCGGGAGCATGCCTTCCCCCAGAGTCGCAAGCCCTTCACGCATCAGGAGGCGTGCTGGGAACTCCTTCTTGACGAGGTTCCACGCTCCGTCCTAGTTTCGAGCGGGACTGGCTCTGGCAAGACCGAATGCTTCTTGGTGCCCATTCTCGACAACCTTGTGCGGGAACGCTCCCTGAGTGGTTCGCTCGATGGCGTACGCGCCCTCTTCCTTTACCCGCTCAACGCCCTCATCAATAGCCAGCGAGAGCGGCTCAGGGCTTGGTGTGACCCCTTCGGCCAAGACATCCGGTTTTGCCTCTACAACGGCGAGACGCGCCAATCTGTCCCAGCGACCGAGCAGGCTAGGGCTGGGGCGCAGCAACTGGCCCGCCGAGCATTGCGTGAGAGTCCCGCACCGCTGCTGGTGACCAACTCGACCATGCTGGAATACATGCTCGTGCGGGCGGAAGACCGCCCCATCCTTGAGCGCTCGAGGGGGATGCTCCGCTGGATCGTGCTCGACGAGGCCCACACTTATGTCGGCTCGCAAGCGGCCGAGATGACGCTGCTGCTCAGGCGAGTAATGCACGCGTTCGACGTCGATCCGGCGCAGGTCCGATTTGTGGCCACATCCGCAACGATCGGAGGGCCTGAAGCCCAGGCGGACCTGAAGCGTTTCTTGGCGGATGTATCAGGCGCGCCGATGGACCGCGTACACGTGGTCACGGGTACGCGGTACGTTCCGCGACTCCCTCCCGGAGAAGCAGGCACCATCGGAATGGATGGCCTCGACGAGGTTCCCGATCAGGACCTATTCCGCACTTTGTGCGGCCACCGTGCTGCACGTTCCTTGCGGTCGTCGCTAGCCAACAAACCGGCGACTTTGGCAACCCTGCAACGGTCAGCTCGACTTCCAGTCGACGAGACAAAAACGCTGCTAGAGAAAGCGTCCGTGGCCAAGAACGGTGACGACTTTTTCTTGCCACTACGCATGCACCTTTTCCATAGAGCACAAAGCGGTTTGTGGGCATGCGTCAACAGGTCGTGTGGCGGACCGCGACCGAGTTGGGGATTCGGCGCCCTCTCCACAACTCGACGCACGCGGTGCAGCCATTGCGACTCCCCAGCATTCGAGCTGGTGGCGTGTGGGGAGTGTGGTGCTCATTACCTGGCCGCCGAGGAGACCCTCACGTTCGGCGAGGGTGCGCCCAAGCTCGTACCCCTTAGCAGACCATCGGTAGTCGACGAGTTCGAGCTTGATGTCGACCTCGAAGACGATGAAACTGAGGAAGCGCCGGAATTCTCGGCGACGACCCGTCGTTTGCTTTGCGACCCGGATGAAAGCGTAGCACCCGTAGACGAGTGGCGGATAGATGCGGACGGCTTGCTGACGCAAAACGGCGACGGTGTAACGGTCTCCATCGTACCTTTGAGTGGCGGACCGCCGCCCTGCCCACGATGCGGCGCGGCCAACCGAAGAGACCGCCTTTTCAGAGAGCTTCGAATCGGCGCACCATTCGCGCTCTCGACAATCGTGCCTACCGCACTGGCGCACACGCCCGCCATGGTCCCGTCGGCAGGGAGACCGAGCGACGGACGCCGGCTGCTGGGGTTCACGGACTCGCGCCAAGGATCTGCAAGGCTCGCCGTGCGCCTGCAACAAGAGGCTGAACGCAACCGCGTGCGCAGCGTGCTTTATCACGCGCTTGCCGCGAGTCGGAGTCCCGCACAGACGAGTCGCGCCGAAGCTGAAGCCAACGCTCTGCGAAAGGCGTTACAGCGGGACGAGAACCAGGTGCTGCGGTCCATGCTTCAGGACATGGAGCGCAAAATCCAAATCGCCCGCGCCGGCGCCAACGCGGGCACACTCACATGGGGCGCGGCGCTGGACGCACTGTCTGACGATGCGTCGCTACGCACGATGCACAAAGCCTTTAAGGACCTCACCGGCGGCAGCCAGCCATTGCGCGAGTTCACGAGCTTCTGCCTTTACCGAGAGTTCTTCCGCCGCCCGAAGCGGATGAACTCCGCGGAGACGATGGGGCTTATGGCGCTCCGATATCCGTCTTTGGAGGGCGGCAGCGCTCCTCCAGGTTGGCCACTCGGCGGCACGGAGTGGACCAGCTTCCTCAAGCTAGTGGTGGACTTCTTCTTGCGTGACGTGAGTGCAGTCGACATCAACGACGACTATCTCAGATGGATGGGCGTGCCCGTCAGGAAACGCTACGTTCAAGGCCCCGGCTACGATGCCTCGCTGACCAGACGCCAGCGGCGATGGCCGACGTGGCACGCCAACCGTGGGCCATCGCGCCTGCCGCGCCTGATCCGGGACGCTGCCGGGCTGGACAACTCGGATGAATCCCGCGACCGCGTGAACGAAGCGCTTCGACACGCTTGGGACGCCCTGCGCCCGCACCTGCAGCAGGTTGCGGATGGGTATGTGCTCCGCCTCGCCGACATTGCGGAACTGAGCGAACTCAGGACGCCTGCCGTTTGCCCGTACACCGCTCGGGTCCTGGACACCACCCTTAACGGCCTGTCGCCCTATCTTCCACAGCACGGCGCCGCCGAAGTTTGCCAAACGTTCGAGCCTCCACAAGTGCCGAATGCGTACTGGCGCGACAGCACCGGGCGCGTAGCGAGTCGCGAGGAGGTGGATGGCTGGCTGGAGAGCGACGCGGCGGTCGCAGCCGCACGATCCCTCGGCGTCTGGTCCAACCTCAATGATCGGGTGGTCGCGGACGCCCCCTACTACGCTGTCGCCGAGCACTCCGCACAACTCGACGGCCCACGCCTTCGACAACTTGAGGAGCGCTTCAAGGAAGGGACGCTGAACGTGCTGAGCTGCTCGACTACGATGGAGATGGGCGTTGACATCGGTGGACTGTCGGCCGTTGTGATGAACAATGCGCCGCCGAGCTCGACAAACTACCGACAGCGTGCAGGACGTGCCGGGCGTCGTGGCGAAGGGATGTCCTTCGCCGTGACGCTGTGTCCAAGCTCGCCGCACGGCGAGCAGGTATTCGGCAATCCGCTATGGCCGTTCTCGTCTGAAGTCACTGTCCCTAGAGTGGCCCTCGACAGCTCGCGGCTGGTCCAACGCCACGTCAACTCACTCTGCTTGGGCACGTACTTGGACGGCTTAGATGCGCGCCGCCTCAAGACGGGTTGGTTCTTCGAGGGGGATGGCGGCGAGAGTCCGGGTGCCCGTTTCGTTGGCTGGTGCCTTGCTGGTGCAAACCAGGACAGTCGGTTGCTCACCGGTCTAGAGCGGCTGGTTAGCGGCACGGCATGCGATGGGAGCGCCGCACGAACGTTGCTGCGGAGGACAGCGACTGCGCTCGAGCACGCGATGGGCTCTTGGCAGCAAGAGGTGTCCGCTCTCCGCGCCGAAGCCACAGAGTTCGAGGACGACGATGCCCAAGTCCCCGCGCTCATGGCAATTGAGCGCCAGCTCAAGCGCCTAGAGGGCGAGTATCTGCTCGCCGAACTCGCGAACCGGCAGTTTCTACCGGGCTACGGTTTCCCAACCGGCATCGTGACGCTCAACACGCTAACCGCAGATGAGTTGAGGCGGCGCACGCAAGACAGCGATGAGCGAGAGACCTTCTCCGGTAGGCGCGCCGGCTACCCTTCGAGGCAATTGGAACTGGCAATCCGCGAGTACGCGCCCGGCGCCGAAGTGACAATCGACGGGAGGGTGTACGAATCCAGCGGCGTCACACTGAACTGGCATGTTCCGCCGGATGTGGAGAATGTGAACGAGGTACAAGCGCTCGGCTATGTGTGGCGCTGTCGTTCCTGCAACGCCACCGGCGACGCGCGGACGGTACTGGTCGAGTGCCCAAGCTGCGGCGGTACGGTGAGTACGAGGAAGTACCTGGAGCCTGCTGGCTTCGCAGTGGATATCCGGCACGCGCCGCACAACAACGTAGTCACGCCCACTTATATACCCGTAGAGGCCCCGTGGATTAGTTGCCCTACTCCCGTTTGGTCGCAAGTCGACGAACCTTGCGCCGGTCGGTACCGGTACTCGGACAGCGGGCACCTGTTCCACGGCAGCCGAGGTGCCCACGGCCACGGCTACGCCCTGTGCCTGCGTTGCGGTCGGGCCGCATCGGAGATTGGCGACCCGCACGAAACCGCCGTTCCAGAAGCCGTCGGCCCCGGCCACTTGAGGTTGCGAGGCGGCAGGGACCGCGATGGCGCAAGCGACTGCGACGGTGAGGGCTTTGCAATCCAGCGCGGCCTATCGCTCGGCGGAGGTCGTCACACGGACGTCTTCGAGTTGCAGCTTGTGGGACTCAGCGACGAGGTGGCGGCGATGTCCATCGGTACGGCGTTGCGCACCGCTTTCTGCCGCATGATGGGTATCCAAGAGGACGAAGTCGGGGTTACCGTGCGTCAAGCGCGGGCCGAGGACCAGAGCGTATGCCAGTCCATGTTCCTCTACGACATGGCCGACGGCGGCAACGGCTACGTTGCCGCACTTCGCGAGCACATTGGAGTTGCGCTCAAGAGTACCGTGGAGGTTCTACGCTGCCGCAACAAGTGCGATGCCGCCTGCGAGGCATGCCTGCTCACATTCCGCAGTCAGTATGAAGCCGCACGGCTAGATCGCCACCGGGCTCTTGAGTTCGCGGAGTCGTGGAGCTGACGACGTGTCGCCTCACGCATCCTGCCGGTCGTTTTCCCAGTCTGTGGGGCGACGTCCGCCCTTCCCGCCACCTGCCCTCCGGCCCGCGGCTGTGCCACAGCTTTGGCACTTTTGCGCCTCCCGTCGATCGTCTTGCGCCCTTTGCCGAACGGACGACCCCTTGGCTCTATGTACTGGCGCTTGATTGGGGTGGCGGGGTTTGGCGGGTTGACTGTACCAAGGCTTGCGGCGCTAGCCGCGTTGGCGGCGCTTTGCGCCTGCACGGATCGTGCGAGTATTGGGCCGCCCGTGGTGGCGGGTGTCGATGCAGGCGATGCGGAACTTGCGGCCTTCCTGCGGGAACGCGTGGACGATGCCGTCGCGAACGCACAGTCCGGGGCCCTCCGCGGTCGGTTGGCGATGGCCTATGACGCGAATGGATTCGATGAGGCCGCCATTACAAGCTATTGGCAAGCGGCGGCACTGGAGCCGGACGAGTTTCTCTGGCCGTATCTGCGTGCGCTGTTGCTGGCTCACCAAGGCGACTACGAGCGCGCCATTGAAGACCTCGGCCGCGCCTCGGGAATCGACGGCGACTACGCGCCGGTTTGGCTGTGGCGCGGCACTTGGCTCTTGGACCTAGGCCGCACAAGCGGGGCGGCCGATGCCTTCCGGCGAGCGCGCGAGCTTGCGCCCGACGAGTCCACGCGGGTCGCCGCCGACGCCGGATTGGCACGCGCGCTGTTGGCACAAGGCGGCGCCCAGGACGCGCACCGGCTGCTTTCGAGGCTTGCCCAAAGCGCACCCCATCCCGTTGTTCTGCGGTTGCTCGCGAATGCTGACCGCGCCCTTGGCCGGCAAACCGATCTGCCGAGCGTTGAGACCGAGGCTGTGGCGCTCGAGTGGGCGGACCCCCGACGAGCGCGCCTCGATGACTTCGTGCGTGGCTTCGACGCGCGCTTGCGTCAGGCCGAGGGCTTGCTCAGCCGGGGCGATGCCGAGGCGGCACTCGACGTTCTTGAGCCACTGCGCAAGCGGCGTCCCGGCGATCGCACGCTGCTCAACAACCTCGCCATTGCCTATGCCGCCACCGGCAAGCCAGCGACTGCGATGGAAACACTGCAAGAAGGGCTCCGGCTGCACGACGACTACTATCTGTTTCACTTCAACGCGGCGGTGGCATACGAGGAACGCGGCGACACCCGAACGGCGCTCATGCACCTCGATCGGGCGCTGTCGCTGCAGCCGGCCTTCTCGCCTGCGCACGAAAGGAAGGTGCTCGTACTGATCGAGCAGCAGCGCCACGATGACGCCCTCGCCGCAGTGGAAGCCGCGGTGGCGGAAGGCGCACAGACCGCCTCGATGATGTACCGCGCCGGGGTTGTTGAAGGCAGTCGGGGACGCTGGAGCAACGCCATTGGCCATTTTCGGCAAGCTGTGAGCCTTGCACCCCGGCTCGCCCGCGGCCACCTCGCGCTCGGGCGCAGTCTCGCCGAGGCTGGTCGCCACGACGAGGCACGCGGCGCGCTCGACGACGCAGAACGCCTCGGTGCGGCCTCGGCGGACATCGCAAGTGCCCGGCGGCGCCTCGAGGCGCTCCGGGCAAGCGAGTCGTCGTGATGCGGTGCCGGAGAGGGAGGCGTACTGCCGTCAGCCCAACACCAATGCTTGTCTCGCTTCTATTTTTGCCGCTCACCGCTTGCGCACCCGACGACGATGCCGGTGCAGAACCGGCCGAGCCCTGGTTTGTCGACGAAGCGAGGGAGCGCGGGCTCGACTTCACCCATCGCTCTGGCTACGTCCCCGGCGCCCTGCCGCTGTTGCCGGAAATCGTCGGCGGCGGCGCGGCATTGGTGGACGTGGATGGCGACGGCGATCTCGATGCATATCTTGTGCAGGCCGGCTGGCGGCTCGACGGAACCAACGCCGATGCACCCGGCGACACGTTGTTCGTGAACCGCGGCGATGGCCACTTCGAGCCTCGGCCGCAAGCGGAGCGCGGCTATGGCATGGGCGTTGCCGCCGGCGACTACGACGGCGACGGCGACATCGACCTTTACATCACCAATGTCGGCGCCAATGCACTCCTCAGCAACGACGGCAGCGGGCATTTCGACGATGTCGCCGGCGTGGCGGGCGTTGACGACCCGGGTTGGGGCACGGCGGCCGCATTCCTGGACCTCGACGCCGATGGCGACCTCGACCTCTTTCTCGTCAACTACATCGACTGGTCCCTCGCCATCGAGAAGGACTGCCACTCGCGCGGCAACCCCACCTACTGCGCCCCCACCACCTACGCGGCGCCGGCCATGGATCGCCTCTTTCGCAACGACGGTGACGGCACCTTCACCGATGTCAGCGCCTCGGCCGGCCTCGCCCAAGGTCGCGGCAATGGCCTCGGCCTCGGTGCAGCGGACTTCAACGACGACGGCCTCGTCGATCTATTCGTCGCCAACGACAAGACGGTGAACCGGCTTTGGCTCAACAAGGGCGGGCTGCGCTTTGAGGACGCGGCGGCGGCGTGGGGCTGTGCCGTGGACGACCACGGCGGCGCCAAGGCAGGGATGGGCGTTGCGGTGGCCGATATGGACGACGACGGTGACGCCGACGTGCTGGTGGTGAATCTCGAAGGCGAAACCGATTCCTACCACCGCAACGATGGCGGCTACTTCACTGACGCGACGGCGCAAGCCGGGCTCACCGTGCACGGTCGCCGCCACACCCGCTTCGGCGCCGTCGCGCAGGATTTCGACAACGACGGCTGGCTCGACATCTATCAGGCCAACGGCAAGGTCGATGGCGACCTAACCGCCGCCACCGATCCATTCGCCGAACCGAATCTCCTCTACCGCGGGGCGGCACAAGACTCGGGCATTCGATTCTCCCCGGCGCGGCCCCGTGCCGGCACCACAGCGCCACTCGTACACACCAGC